>CAYZAE010000186.1:0-12598 GCA_964476125.1 uncultured Verrucomicrobiota bacterium
GGGGGGGGGGGGGGGGGGGGGGGGGGGGGGGGGGGGGGGGGGGGGGGGGGTTGGATGGCGAGGGTGAAGAACGGGTTGCCGGTGTTGGTGAGCGGCTGCCATTGCACGCGGGAAGGCCAGCCGAAGAACTGGCGGGTGTGTTCGGCGGCGGGGTGGGATTCGGAGGCGGTCGGGGTTGCGGGTTTGGTGCCGTCGCGGGGGTCCGGGGTGCGGAGGTGGAGCAGGGAGAGCCCGAGCAGCAGGAGCAGGCCGAGCCCGGCGGGGACCAGGGAGAGCGTGAGCAGTGGGGAGTGCCGTCGCATGGCTGGCTCAGGGTTCCTCGTTGGCGACGACGGTTCCGACGACCAGGTCCAGTTGGGCCTGTTCGGCGGCTTCGAGTTGGTTGCGTCGGAGCAGGACGCGGTCGAGGAAGAGGGCGGGGCGGCCCGAGAGGTCTTCGGGCAGTCCGGTGCGTTTCAGTTCCTCGGGGGTGAGGGTGAGGGCGAGCAGCAGGCGGCCGAGGGCATCGACATTGCCGATGGTGGTCAGGTGCACGCGGAGAACGGTCCAGCGGTTGGTGGGGTTGGTCGCGGCGGCGTTGGGGGGCAGGGCGGGACCGAACTCGGCCGGTTCGGCGAACGGGAGGGGATCGACGGACACCTCGCGGATTTCGCGGACCCCGGCGCGGATGGCGGTGCGGACCAGGCGTTGCACGGTGGCGAGCTGGACCCAGAGCAATTCGGGGCGGGCCAGTTCCTGTTTGTAGGCGGGCAGGCCGGCGGCGAGGCCGGGGGTGACGGCGACTTTGGCGGCCTGGGACAGCGCGGCGATTTCGTCGAGGCGCCGCTGGGATTCGTTGAGGAACGAGTAGAGCTGGAAGGGTTCCTCGAGCCGGGCCTGGACGTCGTCGGGGTGTTGCAGGCGGGGGAGGGATTCGCGGACGGCGGCGGCGAAGGCGTCGGAGGCGTCGCGCAGGGTGTTGAGCCGGTTGGAGAGACTTTGGAAGTCGGTGCCCCGGGGCAGTCCGGCTTCGAGAATCGTGCGATCGAGACGGGTTTGGAGGTCGGCGATGGGCGGGTCTTCGTCGAGCACGGCGCGGGAGATGGGGAGGAGCAGGGCGAGGTAGGTGGTGCCGAGCGCGGCGGCGACCACGAGCAGGAGTCGTTGGAGCGTGGCGGTGCGGAGGTTCATCGCGGTCGGCCCGGGGTGGGGGCGTTGGTGTTGGCGACGGACTCCGGGCGTGGGGCGACGCGGAAGGAGGAGCGGGCGGGTTCGCGGTTGGTGACGGCGGGTTTGGGCAGGGGGAGCAGCGGGAGCAGTTCGGATTCGGACAGGTTCAATTCGAGGGCGAAGTGGCGTTCGGGGAAGATCAGGTTGGTCCCGACCAGAAAGCGGCGGCGTTCAGCGCTGAGGATGTCGACATTCCGGAAGAGTGGAAATTGTTTGAGATCGCCGATGAGCTGGCTGAGGGACTGCCGCATTTCCTCGCCCTGGGGGACCAGACAGATTTCGGCGATGAAGGCGCGGGCGGGCGGGGGAGCGTTGGTGGACGGGGTGGGGTTGGCGGGGGTGAAGCGCATTTCCGGCGGCCGGGGTGGTGGCAGCGGGGCGAAGTTGTTGCTGCCGGCGCCGTAGCTGAGGGCGTCGGAGAGCAGCACGTACCAGTGTTGGGCGTTGGTGCGGCGGTTCTGGAGGACGGCGAGCACCTGGAGCGTTTCGACGGTTTGCCGTTCGGCTTCGAGAATGGGCCGGAGGGCGTCCATGCGGTCGTTGAAGCCCTCGGAGACGATGCGGATTTCGCGGGCGTGGTTGAGGGCGCGATGGGCGGTGTCCTTCCACTGTCGTTTGAGGTCGAGGACGTGGGTTTGGTGCCGGTAGGCGGAGATGAGGAGGAGGGCGAGGAGGCCGGCGAGTCCGAAGTTGGCGAGCAGCAGCAGGCGCCAGAAGCGCTGCCGCACCCAGAATGTGCGCTGGGGTTGGGGGAGGAAGGAGGGGGCGGCGGAGGGGGTGAGGACGAGCAGCAGGGCGCCCCAGGCGCAGACGAAGTCGGGCTGGAGAGCGGGGCGATCGGGCCCGGGGGCGGGCCAGGCAAGGAACTGACGCGAGCCGAGCTGCGAGAGCACGGCGGGGAGGTCGGGTTGCATGGCACCCCCGCCGGCGAGGTGGACGGTCCATTTCGCGGCGGCCTCGGAGAGGTCCGGGTGGTCATCGCGCCATTCCCGGAGTGTTCGTTCCAGTTCGGCGATCCAGGCGGTGAGGCTGGCGTGATAGGCCGGGGAGCCGTCGGGCGAGACGGGAAGGGATTCGGTGCGTTTGAGGATCTCGGCGGATTCCGGCGAGCAGCCGCGGTCGGTGGCGATGGCCTGGGAGAACGCGGCGGAGCCGGAGGGGAAGGAGGCGGCGAAGACGGGCTGGCCGTCGAGCAGGACGGTCAGGGCGGTGTGCTGGGCGCCGAGATCGACGAGAATGGCATCCTTCCGGCGCGGGGCGGCGGCGCGGAAGGCGGCGGCGAGGGCGTCGCTGGCGGCGCGGATTTCGAACACCGACGATTCGTCCTGGGTCCAGGATTCGATCAGTTCCTGGAGGTGATCCTGGCGGCAGAACGAGGCGGCGAGCGGGTGGGCGATGCGGCCGAAGGGGCGGAGCCGGGCGGAGTCGAAGGTCCACTGGGATTCGCTCAGGCCGCCGATGCTGCTGGCCTCGCGTTCGAGCAGGGCGCGGGTGTGGGTGGCGTCGGCGGGGGCGGAGTCGAGCACCTGATGGAGTACCTGGTGCTGGGGGGCGATGAGGAGGACGGCTTCGGGGCCGATTTCATCGAGGTGCTGCCGCACCTGGGCATGGATTTCGTCGGGGGAGGTGGCGCCTTCCTCGAAGGAGTCGACGACGAAGCAACGTTCCAGGCGGGGTTGGCCGCGGGCGATGGAGGCGACGAGGATGCGGACCCGCTGGGAGCCGGCGTCGACGACGGCGAATTGCCGGGCCGGGAGGCTGAGCAGGTTGGCGAGGTGGCTTGGGGGGAATAGGGCTGCCACGACGGCTAAGGCTCCTCCTGGGGGGAGATGTAGCGGATGAACTCGCCGGATTCGGAGAGGACGGTGGCGGTGACGAAGATGAGGAGGTATCGGGGGCGGTCGACTTCGGTGCGGTTGCGGAAGGCGGCGCCGATGAGGGGGAGGCTGCCGAGGATGGGGACCGATTCGACGAAGGTGGTTTGTTCGCGGGAGAGCACGCCGCCCATGACCACGGTTTCGCCGGATTTGACGGCGACGCGGGTGGCGATTTCCTGGGTGCGATATTCGGGGAGTTTGATGTCGAACGTGGCGACGGGTCGCCCGGCGTCATCGACGTCGGTGATGGTGGCGAAGGTGGCGAGTTTGACTTCGCTGTTCACGCGTGGGCGGAGGGCGAGGAGGATGGTTTGGCCGTCGCCGCCGATGCTGGCGATGACGTCGAGGTTGACGCCGGAGGTCAGTTTGGAGGGTTTGCCGGAGGGGACGAGCCCGGAGGAGGAGCGGCGTTCGAGCACCTGGGTTTTGACCTGATATTCCTCGTAGTAGTACTGCACCTTGCCGTCCTCGATGCGGGCGGGGCGGTTGTTGATGAGGGTGAGCCGCGGGGAGGAGAGGGTCTGGCTTTCGCCGGTTTGTTCGAGGGCGTTGAGGGTGGCGCTGAGGGTGGAGCGGCCGAGCACGTTGGTGAACACCTCCTGGATTCCACTGCCGACGTTGAAGCCGAACCCGGTGAAGTCGATGGGGCTGCCGGAGACGCGGGCGCCGCGGCTGGATTCCCACTGCACGCCGAGCTGGAGAAAGGCGGCTTCGGTGATGGTGATGAAGCGGGCTTCGATGAGGACCTGCTGGATGGGTTTGTCGAATTCTTCGACGATCTTGTCGAGCACCTGGAGTTGTTCGGCGGTTCCGGCGGCGAGCAGGACGTTGCGTTCGAGGTCGAGCTGGTACTTGGTGCCCTTGAAGAAGTCCTTGATAGCCGATTCGAGCGCGGTGGCGATGGGGGCGTTGTCGCGGACGAACTGGTCGATCTTGCGGTTTTCGGTGATGGCGGTGACCTGGCCCTGCGGGTTCATGGCGCGGGTCTGGGTGATTTCCGCGGCGCCGAATTCGGCGGGCATGACGAACCCGTGGCGGAGCCGGTAGAAGCGGGTTTCCTCCTGGACCTTCTTGGGGTCCTTGCCGTCGACGATCCAGATCATGTCGGAGCCGATCTGGAATTGGATGTCGAGGTTGCGGGAGACGTAGCGGAGGAACTCGTCGAGTTTGACCTTCTCGAGGTTGACGCTGAGCGTCTGTTTGAAGGCGGGGAGGTTTTTGTCGGCGACGAAGTTGATGCCTTCGGCCTGGCCGAGGTTGAAGATGATGGTTTCGAGCGGGGCGTTCTCGAGGTGAACGGAGACTTCCTTTTCGAGCAGGTTGGCCATGCGACCGCGGGCGGCTTCGATGTCGAACATCGGTCCCTTGCGGATGATGGTCTTGCCGTAGTTGGGGGGGATGTACGGGGTGTTCTCGATCTGTTCGACGGTGTCGCGGATGTCCTTCCGGGGCGGCAGGCCGCGGTCCTTTTTCTCGGTGAGCAGCCGGGGGACGGTGGGATTGAAGACGGAGTTCTGGGCGTCGATTTCGCGGATCTTGTCCTCCACCTCCTGAGCGCGGCGCAGTTTGCGCTGTTGGAGAACCCACTTGTAGATGCGGTCGACGGAGGTGTCCCCGAGGTTGGCTTCGTAGAGGTCGGTGGCGAGTTTTTCGGCGCCTTCCCAGTCATTGTTTTCCGCGGCCTTGAAGATGGCCTTGATCTCTTCGTCGTGGACGGAGTCGTAGCGGATGCGGGGTTTTTTGAGGGGTTTGCCGGCGGCCTCGTCGTCGGTCTTGGCGGCGGGGGCGTTGGTGCCGGCCGTATTGGTGCCGGGACCGGCCTTGGGTGCCGGTGTTTCCTCTCCGGCCTTGGCGGGGGCGTCCTCCTTTTTGGAGGAGCGCGGGGACTTCGGTTTTGCCTCGGATTTGGGCGGGGAATCCGTTTTGCCGGCGACGCCCGGGCGGGAGGGGCGTTCGGTGGCGTTCTGGCATGAGGCCACGGCGACGCTCAGCAGGAGGAGAAGGGCAATGCGAGCGAGCGAGCGGCGTTTCATCGTACGGAATACTCGACGGCACTTTCCCCCATCCCATTCAGCCCGAGGAGGGAAGGAGTCGGCACCGCGTGTAATCACGGTTCTAGCCGGCTTACAGTCGTGAAGCCAAGCTGAGAGTGGGGATGGGGGGGTGGGTCGAAGGTCGTGGGTCGAGGGTCGTGGGGAGTGGGGAGATCGGAGATCGGAGTTCGGAGAAGGGGAATTTAAAGGGGGAGGAGGGAGAGGATGGATTGGGCGGCGCGGCGGGCGGCGCCGGGGGCGCCGAGGCCGGTGACGACGCGGCCGAGGGCGTCGCGGACGCGCTGTCGTTCCTTGGGGGAGCCGAGGAGGAGGTGTGCTTCGCGGGCGATGGACTCGGGGGAGGCTTCGTCCTGGAGCAGTTCCGGCATGACGGTTTCAGCGGAGAGCAGGTTGGGCAGGGCGAGGTGGCGGACGCGGATGATGCGGCGGGCGATCTGGTAGGTGCTCCAGGAGGCGCGGTAGATGGCGATGGTGGGAACCTTCCAGAGCGCGCATTCGAGGGTGACGGTGCCGGTGGAGGCAATGGCCAGGGTGGCGCGGGACAGTTCCTCGCTCAGACCGCCGACGCGGGATTGGAGCCGGATGCGTTGTCCGTCGCGGAGTCGAAGCGCTTCGGAACGGAGTTCCTCGTAGGGAAAGACGGCGATCCAATCGGCGGGGGTGGTGGCGTTGACGAGTTCGGCGGCATCCACCATGGCGGGCCAGTGGCGGGCGATTTCGGAGGGTCGGCTGCCGGGGAGCAGGACGGCGCGCGGAGGGGATCCGGTGGGAGCCGGGTGATGGGTGGCGGTGGGGTGGCGGTCGACGATGGGATGGCCGACGTAATCGACCCGGAAGTCGGGGTAACGGGCGGCGTACCAGGATTTTTCGAGGGGCAGGATGCTGATGAGCAGGTTGAGATCCCGGGCGAGGGTGCGGGCGCGGGAGGGGCGGGAGGCCCAGACCTGGGGGGAGACGTACTGGACCAGGCGCGGGTTCCAGTCGGGGTCGGGATGGGCGCGGAGGGCGGCGGCGAAGCGGCGGTTGAAGCCGCCGTAATCGACGCAGACGATGACGTCGGGGCGGCGTTCGCGGGCGATCTGGAGCATCCGCTGGAGAATGGAGCGGAGGCGCCAGAGGTTTTTGAGAACGTCGGCGAGCCCGATGATGGCGAAGCGGGTGAGGTCGAGTTCCAGTTCGACGCCGGCGGCGGCCATGGCGGGGCCGCCGGCGCCGAAGAAGGAGGGCGCGGGCTGGCCGCGGAGCGCGAGTTCGGCGCGCAGCGACTCGGCGAGTTCGGCGGCGAGCAGATCGCCGCTGGGTTCGCCGGCGATGACCATGAACTGAAGCGGTTTCACGCGGCGGCGAATCCGGGGGGCGTCTGGGCGGCGATCTGCCGGGTGATTTCGAAGGCGAGATCGAGCGCGCGCTTGGCGGCTTCGCCGCTGACCAGCGGGGTTTCCTCCTCCTGCACGCAGCGCACGAAGGCGAGGAGTTCGAGCTTCAAGGGTTCCTCTTTGTCGATGGGAACCGGTTCGCGGACGATTTTCCGGCCGGCGAACTCGACGACGATGGAGGCGTCGCGGGCGTGCAGCAGTTTCTTGAGCAGGGAGCTTTCCTTTTCGTCGCCGCGGGCGAGTCGGAGGATGTAGCCGGTCTGGGCGCGGTAATCGAGGGACACGTAGGCGGGCTGGGCGCCGCCGGAGAAGGCGCGGATCTTGCGAAGTCGTTCGGTGCTGACGCGGCTGGCGGTGACGTTGGCGATGCAGCCGTTGGCGAACCGGACCCGTGCGTTGGCGATGTCCTCGCTTTTGCTCAGCACGGGGATGCCGACGGCATCGACCCCGACCACGGGCGATTTCACGAAGGCGAGGATGATGTCGAGGTCGTGGATCATGAGATCGAGCACGACGCCGACGTCGGTGGATCGGGCGGGGAAGGGGGAGAGCCGGTGGGCTTCGATGAAGCGCGGTTCGGGGGCCATTTCCTGGAGGCGCCGGAAGACGGGGTTGAACCGTTCGACATGCCCGACCTGGAGCACGCAGCGTCGGGCGTGGGCGAGTTCGACCAGGGCGGCGGCGTCGGCCGCGTTGTCGGTCATGGGTTTCTCCACCAGCACATGTTTGCCGCGTTCGAGCAGCATGCGGGCGGTGGCGAAGTGCGTGAAGGTGGGGGTGACGATGCTGAAGGCGTCGGCGGCTTCGGCGGCCTGTTCCAGGGTCTTGAAGGCGGGAACGCGAAAGCGTTCAGCGACGCTTTTGGCCGCCTCGGCATTGGTGTCGAAGACCCCCGCAAAGCGGACGTCCTGGCCGGAGGCCAGTTCCGCGTAGATGCGGGCGTGTTCCTTTCCGAGCGAGCCGGTGCCGATCACCGCGACCCTGAGCAGGGGTTGCATTGGGTCGATGGTAGCGAAGCGGGTCGAGGGCACAATGCGGGAGGCGGGGGGGGGAGCGTGTGTCGTGTGTCGTGCGTCGTGTGTCGTGGGGAACGCGTGGGGCGGGCGTGTGTTGTCGATATCCCTTCGACCTTCGACCCCCGACCTTCGACTCACGACCTTCGACCTTCGACCTTCGCCCCCCGACCCCCGACCCACTCCCCCATTGGCGGCGGGGTCTCGGGCGGGGTAGGTTGGGAGCATGCAAGCTGGAGGTTTATTGATGGGACGCGTGCTGGTCTGCTTGGCAGCCCTGGTGGGTTGGTTGTGGGGTGGGGTGCAGTCCATGCGGGCGGGAACGGTGGGGGGTGGGGTGTTGGAGGGGGGATTTCAGGGGGAATACTTTGCGGCGAATGGTCTGACCGGATCGCCGGCGTTCGAGCGGCGGGATGTGCGCATCGATTTCGACTGGGGTGTTCAGGGGCGGCCCGGAGGGTCGAGGTCGCCGGGATTCCGGGAGGTGGGGACCGATGGTTTTTCGGTGCGCTGGACCGGACGTGTGGTGGCGCGGTTCAGCGAGCGGTACACCTTCGTGGTGTCGGCGGATGACGAGGCGCGGTTGTGGATGCGGGGGCCGGGGGTGGCGGAGTGGGTGTTGCTGGCGATTCAACCGGGGGTGGGTGGCGGGCCGGGGACGGTGGACGTCCCGATGCAGGCGGGGGTGGTTTACGAATTCCGGCTTGAGTACGAGGAGCGCGAGGGGGAGGCGCGGGTGAGCCTGCGCTGGCGAAGTCCGAGCACGCCCGAGGAAGTGGTGGAATCGGCGGGGATGGCGGCGTTGAACATGGACACCTACGCGGAGGAAATCTGGGCGAATGCCATGGATGGCGCCCGGGATGAATGGCGGGACCCGGCCTTCTCGGATGATCCCGCGCGGTGGCCGGCGCGGGATGCGTTGGGATGGCCGTTGGGCGATGCGGGAATCATCGTGTGGGAAGGGGCGGAACCGGCGTCGATGCAGGGCCGGTATCGCCTGTCCTTCGAGGGGCGGGCGCGGGTGACGGCGCAGGGCACGGCGGCGCAGTTTTTCGTGGACGGCGTGTCGGTGGGGTCGGTGCTTGGTTTGGGGCAGGGGTGGGATCCGGGGTCGAACACCACCACGGTGGAGGTGGAGATGGTGCCGTTGGACATTCTGTTCCTGTACTTCACGCAGACGCGGCGCGGGGTGGGGGATGCGGTGCCGACGGGCGTAACGAACGTGCGCCTGATGCGGCCGCGGGCGGAGGGTGGCGGGGTGGCCCAGGCGTCGGGGGAGCGGTTTGATGGGCGGGCGCGACGGGCGTTCGGTCGGTACCAGGCGCTCCGGTGGATCAGCAATTTCGAGCGGGAACGCACCTGGCAGGACCGGGTGTTGCCGGCGTACTCGACCCATCGGGACGCGGGAACGCGCCGGCACTGGGAGTTGATGGTCCAGTTGTCGAACGAGACCGGGAAGGACCTGTATGTGTGCCTGCCGCATGCCGCCGACGATGAGTATGTGCGCAACGTCGCCCGCCTGATCCGGTATGGGTCGGATGGGGAGCGGCCCTACGACGGACCGGTGGCGGATCCGGTGCATCCGCCGTTGAATCCGAATCTCCGCGTCTACCTTGAGCGCGGGAATGAGTTGTGGAACTGGTCGTTTTCGCAGGCGCCGGAGAGTGCGGGCCTGGGAGTGGCGGAGGTGAGGGCGGGTACGGCGAATGGGGCGATTCTGAACTTCGATGGACGCAATCCCACCGGCGACCAGTTCTACCGGTGGCATGCCCTGCGTTCCCTCCAGATGAGCGAGATCTTCCGGTCCGTGTGGGGCGATGCGGCGATGGGTGGGAGGGTCCGGTTCCTGTTGGAGTATCAGTACGACAACGACCAGAACACGGCGGCGTCGGCGTTCGATTTTCTGGACCGCTATTTCAACAACGCGGATGGACGCACCCATGTGGCGGAGCCCCATCCGGTGAATCACTTTTTCTGGGGGGGCGGTGCGGCGGTTTACTATGGGTCAGGCAATTCCCAGGGCGTTCAGACCCATACGCCGGTGGGCAATGGAGGGTTCGAGGTGCCGGAGATTGGGGAAGGCGCGGCGGTGTCGGAGCCGGCGGGGAGCGGTTGGAATTTTGCCGGGACGGCGGGGGTTTACCGGGGGCCGAGGGTGTCCGACCTCTGGACTGTGGCGAATCCCGGTACCGCGGGAAACGCCCTGACGGAACGGCGTGCCTTGGGGTGCCGGATCACGGTCGGGGCTCAGCCGCTGGGCGTCTACGAACTGGGCCGGGCGGTGGTGGGGCCGGGGGTGGGGTACCATGAGATCCTGCTGATCCGGGAGACCGATCGACAGACCGTGGCGCGGGTGGAGATTCCGGCGGGAACGCCGGTGGAGGACGGTTGGGTGACGCGCCGGTTGACCTTGCCGGCGGTGCTGGAGCCGGGGGCTGCGTACTTTCTGGTCAGCACGGAGAACCCGGGGGGCGGGCAATTCCTGGATTCGACTACGCGGGTGAATTCGGGGCCCGGAGTGACAGTGGATCGGGCGGTGGTGGCGGTGATGGGAACGCCGGATTGGGATACCACCCGGTGGACCTTCACGCCGGAGGGCGAGGCGGGGAGCACTTTCGGTCCCTTGCGCCTGCGCGGCACGCCGGTGCCGGTGGGGACGTTGGGATTTCCGCCGAATCCATCGGAGGGCCGACAGGCTCTGTGGCTGGCGGGCACGGGATCGGTCAGCCGGGTGGTGGAGTTCGCGCGGACGGGAAACTACGCGTTGCGCTTTCAGGCGGCGGCGAAGGTGGGAATGGAGACCGGAGTGCGGTTGACCGTGGACGGCGTGAATGTGACGCCGCGGGGGGCCAGTCACCGGGAGCCGACGGACGATCATTGGGTGCCGGGATCCGGGTTTGCGCGCGATTACCGGCAGTTCGAGAACAACGGTTCCTTTGTATTCACGATCACGAATCCGGGTCCGCACACCCTTCGCCTCGCGGCCACGGGATTCCCCCGGTACTACAATCCCTTTGATGTCCGGGTGGATCCGGCGCGGCAGGTTTATTTCGACGCCCTGGAGATCGCATCCGTGGATGCCTTGTTCGAGGGGGGCATTCCGGCCAATGGCGAGGCGAACGGCCAGCCGGGGCAGGTGCAGGGGGCGGTGGAGCGCCGACTCGGCTCCCAGGCCAGGTATGCCCAGGCGTACGGGTTGGCGGTGGTCGCCTACGAGGGAGGGTGGTCGTTGGGCGGCGACTTCGGCGCGGTGCCGATCCAGAACTGGGCGAAGTTCCGGGACGACCGGGCGCGGGTGTCGGCGGTGGATTCCATGGACCAGTTCGCCCGCAGTGGTGGGGCGATTTACACGTGGGGCACCTACACCACCTGGCCGCGCGGTGAGATCGAACGCAGCGAGGACTATCCGTTGACGCGGGGCGTGGACGAACACGGATCACGGCTTCCACCCGAGCCGATGAATGGGTGGCGAATCCCGGCCACCCTGACGTCGAGGGATGCCACCTGGAGTCTGGCGTCCACGCCGGTCACGGGACAACTGACCGAACCTGGAGCCTGGCTGGGGTGGAATCTCCTGGCGCCGGTCACGGCGGATTACGAACTGAGGCTCGTGACGACGGGACCGGGAACGGTGAGGGTGGTGGTGGATGGACGGCCTGTCGGGGCGCCGGTGGAGTCGGGGTTCAACGGGGTGGTGCCGGTGCGGTTCTCAAGGGGCCTCCATCACGTCCGGATTCAGGCCGTGTCGGGAACCTCTTCGGTGCCTCAGATCGAGATGGCCCTGCCGGGGGTGCCGGCGGCGCCGACGTCGGTGGTGGTGCTGGACGAGGACGGGGCGGCGACGGTGCGGTGGGAGATGGGGGGAGCGGGGCTGGCATCAACGGGGTTCGTGGTCCGGTACGGCACGGAATCCGGGTACCTCAACCGAAGCCTGGAGGTGGCGGGCGGTGAGCTTCGGGAGGTTCGGTTGACCGGGTTGGTGAATGGCACGCGGTACTTCATGACCGTGGCGGCCCGGAACGACGTGGGGCCGGGGCCGGCGAGTGCCGAGGTGGGGACCTTGCCCTTCGGGGATGGCGACCGCGTGCCGCTGGTGGTGTTCGAGTTCACGGGCAACCGCGGCACGGAGACTTCGGCGGGGGCGCGGGTCGTTTCCTCGCGGGTTCGGGCGGGGGTGATTCGACGTGGGCCGGGACTGTTGCCCAGCACCTATCCGACGGTGGCGCGGGACACGTTCGGGAGTGTGGCGAACCGGGACGTTTATGGCGCGGACTTCGCGCAGTCCCGTCAGCTGGGCCAGTACTACGAGTTCACGGTGGAACCGGCGTCGGGCCATCGGATGACGGTTGAGGCGCTGCGGTTTCGTCCGTACTTCCAGAATGCCACGGGTGAGCCGGGGGATTCGCGTGGGGCGGGGGTGACGTATTCCACCAACGGCGTTGATTTTGTGCCGGTGCCCGTGCCGGGGGTGGCCTCGTATTTTGGCACGACGGAGTTCGCGTTGGGGCTGGGCGCTCTGCCGGCGTTGTCGGGGGTGGCGGGTCCGGTGGTGTTCCGTATCCACCTGTTCGGCAATGGGCCGTATGAATTCACGGGTCTGGGCGGGCCCGCGGACGATCTGGTGGTGGAAGGGCGGCTGGAACGAAGTGCCGTGGAGGCGCCGCGGGTGGCGCTCCTGCGCGAGGCCGGGGGGTTGGTGCTCGAGACAACCAGTCGGGCGGGGCGATCCTATCGGCTCCAGCGTTCCGTGGATCTTGTCCGGTGGGACAACCTTGAGGTCAGGCCGGGGACCGGAGCGCCGCTCAGATTTCCGTTGTCGGTTGGCGCGGAGGTTGGAGGGGCGTTTTTCCGGGTTGGCGTTCCGTAAGCGCGGGGTGTGACGGGGTGTGGTGTACGGCCGCAACCCCTCGCGGGGTTGTTGGCGTGTGGGGGCATTGGTTCCCCGGGGTAGGCCCGCGCGGACGCAGTCCAACCCCGGGCTGAGGGACGGAAACCCTTCGGGATTCGCAGGTATTTGGCCATTTTCCGGCGTCGCGGAGCGACCGAAGGAGGGTAGCCGTGGGCAACGC
>CAYZAE010000187.1:0-12570 GCA_964476125.1 uncultured Verrucomicrobiota bacterium
CGCAGTTCGAGAGCCTGGTGCATCCCTTCACGGTCATGCTGACGGTGCCGCTCGCGGTGATCGGGGCTCTGGGAGGACTCTGGGTGCTCGCGGCGCTGGGTCGGAGTCACCTCATCCCGGTGATCCCCGCCATGAACATCAATCTCTTCAGTCAGATCGGACTGGTGCTGTTGATCGGGCTGGTCACCAAGAACGGGATCCTGCTGGTGGAATTCGCGAATCAGCTGCGCGAGCAGGGCCTCGGGCCGGCGGCCGCCATGGCCAAGGCCGGCGCCATCCGTCTCCGACCGATTCTCATGACCGCCATTTCCACCATCGCCGGGACCATCCCGATCGCGATCGGGTTCGGGGCGGGTGCGGAGAGCCGGCGTCCCATGGGTGTCGCCGTGGTGGGTGGGATGGTGACCAGCACATTGCTCACGTTGGTGGTCATCCCGGTGGTGTACACCGTGTTCACCGACCTTTTTGAACGCCTGCGCGGACGGAAATCGGTGCCCGTAGTCCCTCCCAATGAACCGGTGCCCGTGAAGTAGGCCGGGTGCGGCAGCGCCATCCCCTCCCGGCGCGACCGGTGAATCTGGATCTCGATCCGCCTCTGGATCTTAATCTTAGTCTTGGCCTTAATCTTAATCTTAATCTTAATCTTAATCTTAATCTTGGCCCTAATCTTGATCTCCACCGCTTCCCCCCGCGCCCTTCACCCCTCCGGACGAGGCTTGTCCCCGCTCTGCCTTACTTCGCGGGAACAAGCTTCCAGACGGCTCCGGTACGGTCGGTCAGGCCGGTGCGCTGGGTGGTGAGCACGTAGAGTTCGCCTTCGGCATCCTGGCTGAAGGCGAGCACGTAAACACCGAGCTTCTGGTCGGGATGGGAAACCACGGGGAGCGGTTCGACCGACCAGCGTTTGGTGGCGGCGTCCTTCGGGCGGGAGGCGAAGTACAGTCGGCCATCGGGGACGGCCCATTGGCGGCTCCAGTCGGCGAAGACGTAACGCCCTTCGAGGTGGGGGAGGGCGCGTCCGCGGTAGACGCAGCCGCCGGTCACGCTGATGCCGAGGGCTCCGGGATCCTTGGCGAACAGGTTGACGTTCTTGTACTCCACGATCGGGTCGAGAAACGCGGAGCGATCCGACGGCACCATCAGTTCATCGTCGGAGAGACTGCCGGGCTTTTTGGGGTTGAACGGGTGGAGACCCTCGCGCTGGTTCCAGCCGTAGTTCCCTCCGCGGCGGATGATGTTGACCTCCTCGTAGCGATTCTGGCCGACGTCGGCGGAGAACAACTCCCGTTGGCCGCCACGGTCGAAGGACCAGCCCCAGGGATTGCGGATGCCCCAGGCGTAGATCTCGGGGCGGGCACCCTGGCGGTTGATGAGGGGATTGTCGGTGGGAATGCCGTAGGGCCGGTCCGGGGTGGGGTGATCGACGTCGATGCGCAGGAACTTTCCGAGCAGGGTGGTGAGATCCTGGGCATTGCCAACGGGGGAGCGGTCGTGACCTTCGTCGTTGGCATTTCCGCCGTCGCCGACCCCGATGTACAGGAATCCATCGGGCCCGAAGCCGATGCGTCCGCCGTTGTGGTTGAAGTAGGGCTGGTTGATTGCGAGCAGGACTTTTTCAGAGGCGGTATCCACGCGGGCGAGGTCGGGGGTGACGGTGAATTCGCTGATGTGCGTGGTGTGATCCCAGTTCGTGGGGCAGGTCTCGCGGCGGGGGGCGCTGTAGTAGACGAAGAGCCGTCGGTTGGTGGCGAACCCGGGATGAAGGGCGAGACCCAGCAGTCCCCGTTCGTCGAAACCATTGTTCAGCTTGGTCAGCTTGGGGCGCAGGTCGAAGAAGGGATCGGGCCGGCGCGAACCGTCGGGTTGGAGGACATACACGAGCCCCACCTGATCGGCGATCAGGAGGCGCTGGGCATCCAGGTTGGCGACCACCATGGGGGAGACGAGGTCGCCGGCGATTTTTTGAAGCGTCTGGCCGGGGCCGTCCTTGGCGGGGGCTGCGAGGCTGACGCACGCGAGAAGCAGAGTGAGTGCGGCGCCTTGGAGGGTGTGGAGGGTGGAGCGAGGAGATCGGGGTCTGGGCCCTCTCCCGGCGGGGGCGGCCGTGGGCACGGTGGGAGTGGAGGGGGACACAAGGCGGACGGACATGGGTCGGGACGATACGGGTGAACGGTAATCTGACAAGCGTGGGGCTTGACCCGGGTGGGGTGGGTGGTGGACAGGATTTGGCGCATGCGGACGATCGCGATTGTGCTGGCTGTGGTGGGAGTCTGTTTTGGCGGGGGACTGCGGGTGGCGCAGGCGGCGCAACCTCTTCATGTGTTCATCTGGAGCGAGTATCTCGACCCGGACGTGGTGAAGGAATTTGAACGCCAATTCGATGCCCGCCTCACGGTGGATCTTTACGAGGATGCGGAGAGCATGCTGGCGAAGCTGCAAAGTGCGCCGGGCCAGTATGACGTTGTGGTGCCGCCCGATCACACGGTGCCGGTGATGGCCAAACTGGGGTTGTTGACCCCCCTTCGGCGCGAGAAACTGCCCAACTTCAAGAATCTCGATCCGCGCTTCGTGGGCGCGCCCTTCGATCCGAAGAACGAGCACACCGTGCCCTACCAGTGGGGGACGGTGGGGTTGTACTATCGGAAGGTCCCGGGCAAACCGGCGCCGGACTCGTGGGCGGCGGTGTTCGACGCCGGATCGCAACCGGGCCCGTTCGTGCTGATCGATTCCATGCGGGACGCCATCGGGGCGGCGCTGAAGTTCCGGGGACGCAGTCTGAATTCGGTGGTGCCCGGGGAGCTCAAGGAGGCTCGGGACCTGTTGATCGCCGCGAAGAAGCGGAGTGCGGCGTTCGAAGGCAGTGTGGGGGGGAAGAACCGGGTCCTGGGCAAATCGGTGGCGCTGGCCATGGTTTACAGCGGCGAAGCGGCGCGTGGCATGGCGGAGGATCGGGAGACGGGGTATGTGATTCCCAAGGAAGGCAGCCAGATCTGGGTCGACAACCTGGCCATTCCCGCCAAGGCACCCCATCGCGATCTGGCCGAGAAGTTCATTGATTACCTGCTGGAGCCGCGTGTCGGCGCCCGTATCTCGGAATACACCCAGTTCGCCACCCCCAATGCCGCGGCCCGGAAGCTGGTGAAGGCCGAGGATCTCGCGAATCCCGCAATCTACCCGTCGGCGGAGACCCTGGAAAAACTCGAATTCCTCAAGGACCTGGGAGCCGGGACCCGGCTCTTTGATCAGGTGTGGACGCAGGTGAAGGCGCGGTAAGTGTGGGGAGAGTTCGGAGTGTGGAGTGTGGAGTTCGGAGTTCGGAGTTCGGAGAAGTGAGGGCGTCTGGCTCCCCACTCCCCACTCCCCACTCCCAACCCCCTCCTTCCCAAGGAGGCGTCTGTCAGGCGAGGAGTTCCTGGATTTCGGACCAGGTGAGGGATTCGGTGAAGGCTTCCTCGCCGGCGAGCAGGCCGCGGGTGACTTCGCGTTTGCGCTCCTGGAGGCGGAGGATTTTTTCTTCCACGGTTCCGCGGGCGATCAGCTTGTAGCTGGTCACGACGCGGGACTGGCCAATGCGGTGGGCGCGGTCGGTGGCCTGATCCTCCACCGCCGGATTCCACCAGGGATCGAAGTGCACGACGGTGTCGGCGGCGGTGAGGTTGAGGCCGACACCGCCCGCCTTGAGGCTGATCAGGAAGACGGGGACGTCGGGGGAGTTCTGGAACCGGGCGACTTCGGCGGCGCGATTTCGGGTGGAACCGTCGAGGTAGCAGAACGGGATCTTCTCGGCTTCGAGATGTTCCTGGAGCAGCGCGAGCATCCGGGTGAACTGGCTGAACACGAGCACCCGATGGCCGCCGTCGAGAACCTCCTCGAGCAGTTCGGTGAAGGCCTCGACCTTGGCGCCGGGATCGACGTCGGGCGCCGGTTTGGCGGAGGCAGCCTTGGCCGGGGCGGTGGAGGGGGCGTTGGATTCGTCCGGGGCGGCGGATTTTTCCTCGACCCCCATGAGCCGGAGATCGCAGCAGGCCTGGCGGAGTCGGAGCAGGGCGGTGAGGACGAGCATCCGGTTGCCAGAGGCGCCGCCGGGGCCGGCGGCTTCGAGCACGTCGCGGCGGGTGGCGCTGAGCAGTTGCTGGTACACGGCGGCCTGGGCTTCGTTGAGATCGCACCAGACCACCTGGTCGATGCGGGCGGGCAGTTCCGGGGCGACGTCGCGTTTGAGCCGGCGAAGGAGGAAGGGGCGCACCCGGCGGGCGAGGCGCGCCTGGGTGGCGGCGTCCTTTTCCTTAACGATGGGCGTTTCGTAGCGGTCCTTGAAATCCCGCGCGGCCCCCAGGTAGCCGGGCATGAGGAAGTCGAAGATCGACCACAGATCGAGCACCGAGTTTTCCAGGGGGGTGCCGGTGAGCACGAGTCGGTGACGCGAACGGAGGGCTTTGACGGCGGAGGCGTTCTGCGTCTGGCGGTTCTTGATGTGCTGGGCTTCGTCGAGAATCACGGTGTCGAATTCGAAGCCCCGGTAGCGGTCGAAGTCCCGCCGGATGAGCGCGTAGCTGGTCACCGCGAGATGCACTTGGCCGAGGTCGGCGAACCGGCTGGCGCGGTCGGGTCCGTCGAGGGCCAGGGTGCGCAGTTCCGGGCAGAAGCGGGTGGCTTCGGCGATCCAGTTGGAGACCAGGGAGGTCGGGCAGATGACGAGGGACGGCCGCGGGTTGGTCGCGGCGGCGCGGGCGTTGGCGGCCAGGAGGGCGAGGGTTTGCAGTGTTTTGCCGAGACCCATTTCGTCGGCGAGAATTCCACCGAACCCGTTTCTCCGGAGGAAAGCCATCCAGGCGACGCCCTGTTTCTGGTAGGGGCGCAGCACGTTCTCGAGCGGGCCGAGCGGGGGACAGTCGAGAGCGACGTCGCCGGACTGCTGGAGGGCGCGTTCGCGCCAGGCGGCGGGGGCGACGGGGGACCAGCCCTGGGTGCGGAGGGTGGCGTCGAGGAAGCCGGCCTGGGCCTGGCCGATGCGATAGCCGCCGGCGTGCTGTTCGGGGGCGCAATCGACGAGGATTTCCTCCAGTTCCTCGACGGCGCCGGTGTCGATGAGGGCGAAGCGGCCGTTCTTGAGCCGGGTGAAGTTCTGGCCGCCGCGGAGCAGACGTTGGATTTCCGAGGTGGGGAGCCGTTCGCCGCCGCCGGAGGAAAAGCTCACCTGGAGATCGAACCATTGTTCCCCGGAGGGGGTGATTTCGAAGCGCGGTTCGATCCGTTCGAGGTTCTGGCGGGTGCTACGTTCCAGCCGTTCCTCGAGGGTGACCTCCCATTCCCGTTCCAGCCGGGGGTATTCCCGGGCGAAGAAGGTGAGGATTGGATTCTGGCCGTGGAGCTGGCAGCGCCCCTGGGCGTCCGGGGCGGAGAATCCGTTCCGGAGCAGCCGGTCGAGGGCCTTACGTTCGGCGGCGAGGTCGCGGGTGGAGTAGCGCTTCGGGTCCTTGGGATCGGGAAGCCAGAGAGCCTCGTCCTTGGAGGTCACGCCGACGGTCATGATCCGAGGACCGTAGGTGCATTGGAGGTGGGCGGTGAGCGAGGCGAGGCCGCCGGCGAGTTGGAGGTGGAACTTTGGGGGCTGGGGGGAGAGTTGGAAGTCGGCGGCGGTGAACCCGGCTTCGAGGTCTGTGTCGCGTTCCAGGATTGGCAGCGAGGACGCGACGAACGCGGGCACCTTGGTGCGGGGCAGTCGGAGCGGACCGCCGAGCACGGGGTAGCAATCGGGAGGCAGGGCGAGCTGGCGGAATTCGTGGCCGGAGAGGATCCAGGGGGGAGAGCCCGGGATGAGCGTTGGGGGACGCGGGAGCGGACGCAGGGAGAGGGTGATCTGGCCATCCGCTTCGAGCACGGCGCGGAGCGGGATTTTCCAGGGCGTGGCGGCGACGGTGACCGTTTGGATTTTGCCGAAAGAGAGCCGGGGGTGGCCGACCATGGCGGCGAGCAGGGGGGAGAGGTCCGCGGTCGTGACCTGGAGCATGGCGGGCGTGTCGCCGCCGGCCAGCGTTTCGGCGGCGTCCAGAAGTCGGGCATCCTCGGGGCCGAGAAGGAAGGTTTGATCGAGCGGCAGGGAGGCGAGCGGGGTCCGGCCGCGGCGCCATTGTCCTTCGAAGAACACCGTCGCTTTGCCGCGGGCGACGGCATCGGCGAGGTTGGGGGGGAGGACGACGTGGAGGGTGAGCGGTTCGCCGGAGTTTTCGGAACGCAGGATCCGGCGAGCGTCGCGCGGGGCGGAGGATCGGGAGGAGGACGAGGTGGATCGGGAGAGGGACGAAGAGGACGGTGCGGAAGCCGAAGCGGTCGCAGAGGCAGACGAAGCCGGAGATGCTGTGGAGGAGGACGAGGGGTTGGCTGGGGTGGCGGCTTGGGCTGGTTTGAGGAAGTGGAGACCGACGGCGATGGAGTGGGGGCAGAGCGTGCCCCATTCGCGGGATTCTCGGCAGGTGCAGAGGTTTTCGGCGTCGTTTTCGCGGCGGATGACGAGGCCGGCGCGGTAGGAGGAGGAGCCGGACTGGACGACGCCGCGGAGGACGGGCGGTTGCCAGGCGGAGCTGAGCACACGGTTCTCGGCGAGGATCGTGCGGGCGGTTTTCACGGCCTCCCAGCCGGCGAGATTGGCGAGAAGTTTTTCGGTCAGGACGATGTCAGCCACGCGGCGGCAAGAATGCGGGAGCGCGGTCAGAGTTCAACCTGAACGCCGAGTTCCACGATGCGGTCGGGGGGCAGTCGGTAGAAGGCGGCGGGCTGCTGGGCGTTGCGGGAGAGCAGCCGGAAGAGCAGGGACTGCCAGCGGGGCAGGATGGGGTGGCGGGCGCTGATGATGGCCTCGCGACCGAGGAAGTAGGTCGTGTCCATGTCGTCCCAGACGAGGCCGGCGCCGGTGCAGGCTTCGCGGATGGCGGCGAGGGAGGGTTCCTCCATGAAGCCGAAGTGGCCGACGAGCCGCCAGAATCCTGCGGGCAGTTTTTCCGCCTCAAGGCGCTGGGCGGGGTCGACGTGGGGGCGGTCGGCGGTGGCGAATCGCAGCACGACCACGGTGTCGTGAACGATCCGGTTGTGTTTGAGGTTGTGGAGCAGGGCGACCGGGGTGGTGTCGGGGCTGCCGCTGAGGAAAACGGCGGTGCCGGGGACGCGGCGGATGGAGGTGCTGGATTGGATTTGGTCGATGAATTCCTCGAGCGTGACGGAGCGGGTGCGGAGCCGGCGCATGAGCACGGCGCGTCCCCGTTTCCAGGTGATCATCAGGGTGAAGACGAAGGCCCCGAGCAGGAGGGGGAGCCAGCCGCCGTCGAGGAACTTGAGCAGGTTGGCGCCGAGGAAGGCGAGGTCGACGAGCAGGAAGGAGCCGATGGCGAGCAGGGTTTTGGAGATGCCCCAGTGCCAGTGGGATCGGGCGACCACGCCGAGCAGGAGGGTGGTGACCACCATGGTGAGGGAGACGGCGATGCCGTAGGCGGCGGCGAGGGCGGTGGAGGTTTTGAAGGTGAGCACGAGCGCGATGCAGCCGAGGGCGAGGGCGGCGTTGACGGGGCCGATGTAGATCTGGCCGCGCTGGGAGGCCGAGGTGTGCTGAATGCGGATTCGGGGGAGGAACCCGAGTTGCAGCGCCTGCATGGTGAGTGAGAAGGCGCCGGAGATGAGCGCCTGGGAGGCGACGACGCCGGCGAGTGTGGCGAGCAGCACGAGGGGCACCTGGAGGTAGGGCGGGGCGATCCGGTAGAAGGGGTTGGCGGCTGCGGAGGGGTCGCGGAGCACCAAGGCGGCCTGGCCGAGGTAATTGAGGGCGAGCGCGGGGAAGACGAGGGCGGTCCAGGCCAGTCGGATGGGCCGGCGCCCGAAGTGGCCGAGATCGGCGTAGAGTGCCTCGGCCCCGGTGACGGCGAGAAACACTGAGCCGAGAATCGCGAAGCTGTGCCACCCGCCGGAGACCAGATAGTTCCAGGCGTGGGACGGGAGGATGGCGGAGAGCACCGTGGGGGTCTTGAGGATGGAGACGAAACCGAGCCCCGCCAGGGTGAGAAACCAGACCACCATGACGGGACCGAAGATGGCGCCCACCCGGTCGGTCCCGTGCCGTTGGATCGCGAAAAGGACGATCAGGACGAGGATCGTTCCCGGGATGACAAACCGTTCGGCGCCTGGCCAGGCGTCGCGCAGTCCTTCGAGGGCGCCCAGGACGGTGACCGCCGGGGTGAGGATGCCATCCCCATAGAGCAGTGCGGCACCGAACAGGCCGAGGCCGATGAGCAGTCCGGGGCGGGCGGTGTTTTTGCCGAGGGCGAGGGCCATGAGGGCGAGAATTCCGCCCTCGCCCTGGTTGTCGGCCCGCAGGACGAGAATGAGGTATTTAACGGTGACCAGGGCGGTGAGGGCCCAAAGTATCAGGGAGACAGCGCCGAGGGCGTGGTGGGCGAGGTCGGGGCCCTGGGTGCCGTGGACGCATTCGCGGAAGGCGTAGAGCGGGCTGGTGCCGATATCCCCGTAGACCACGCCGAGCGCGCCGAGGGCGAGGGCGGTCAGGTTTCGGGGGGGGGCGCTCATGGTGCGGGGTGGGTCGGGAGGTGGCGTCGGCCGCGGGTTGGGGCCGCGGGAGACACGGAGACGATCAGAGTTCGACCAGGATTCCCAGTTCGACGACCCGGTTGGGGGGCAGTTTGAAGTAGGCGGTGGCCTGCTGGGCATTGCGAGCCATGAAGCTGAAGAGGTGTTTCCGCCACCTGGCCATGCCGGGGCGCGAAGTGGCGACGATGCTTTCGTGCCCGAGGAAGAACGACGTCTTCATGGGGTCGAGGTCGAGACCCTCTTTCAGACAGCTTTCGCGGACGATATCGAGATCGGGGGATTCCATGAACCCGAAGAACCCGGTGACGCGGTAGAAGCCGAGGGGGAGGTCCTCGATCTGGACGCGTTCGGAGGGTTCGACGTAGGGGGCGTCGCCGACGGCGAGGCGGAGGAGGACGACGCGTTCGTGGAGGATTTTGTTGTGTTTGAGATTGTGCAGCAGGGAGCCGGGGGTGCCTTCGGGGCTGCTGGTCATGAAGACGGCGGTGCCGGGCACGCGGGGCGGTGTTTTCCGGCCCATTTCGGCGAGGAACATGCCGAGGGGCAGGGAGCCGGCGAGCAGTTGTTTCTGGAGGGCGCGACGGCCGCGGAACCAGGTGGCCATGCAGAGGTAGATGAGGGCGGCGACGGTGATGGGGAACCAGCCGCCGTCGCGGAACTTCTGCAGGTTGGCGATGAAGAAGCTGAATTCGAGGGTGAGGAAGCTGCCGGCGAGCAGGGCGGCGCGCCAGCGGGGCCAGGACCAGACGTGCTGCGCGGCGAAGTAGAGCAGCAGCGTGGTCATCATGATGGTGAGGGAGACCCCGATGCCGTAGGCCGCAGCGAGGCGGTTGGAGGAGCGGAAGCCGAACACCAGTCCGATGCAGGCGACCATGAGCACCCAGTTCACGCCCGCGATGTAGATCTGCCCGCGCTGCGTGGAGGAGGTGTGCTGGATGTTCATGCGGGGCAGGAATCCCAGCTGGATGGCTTGGCGGGCCATGGAGAACGCGCCGGCGATGAGGGCCTGGGAGGCGACGACGGCGGCGAGCGTGGCCAGGGCGACGAGGGGGAAGAGCGCCCAGCTGGGGGCGAGGTTGTAGAAGGGATTCTCCACCGTGCCGGGATGCATCAGCAGCCAGGCGCCCTGGCCGAGGTAATTGAGCACGAGGGCGGGGAAGACGACGACGAACCAGGCGAGGCGGATGGGGCCGGCGCCGAAATGGCCCATGTCGGCGTAGAGAGCCTCCACCCCGGTGAGAGCGAGAAAGACGGCGCCGAGCACGAAGAAGGCGGACCAGCCGTGCCCGAGGAGGAAGGCGAAGGCGTAGGTGGGATCGAAGGCGGCGAGCACGTGGGGGGCGGCGAGCACGCCGCGGACCCCGAGGGCGGCGAGGCAGAGGAACCAGACGAAGGTGATGGGGCCGAAAAGCCGTCCGACGCCGCCGGTGCCGATGCGTTGGGCGCTGAAGAGGGCGATCAGGATGATGGCGGTGATGGGGACGATGAAGTCGTCGAAGGCGGGCGTGGCGACGCGGAGTCCTTCGATGGCGCCGAGCACGGAGATGGCGGGGGTAATCATGCCCTCGGCGAGCAGGAGGGCGGCGCCGCAGGCGCCGAGGATGAGGAGCGGGAGGCGTGTGCGGCCGGTGGGCAGGCGGCTGAGGGTGAGGGCGAGCAGCGCCATGATGCCGCCTTCGCCGCGGTTGTTGGCCCGCATCACCACCAGCAGGTATTTGACGGTGACGATGAGGATCAGGGACCAGATGACGGCGGATAGGACCCCGATGATGTTCCTGGGGTTTGGTTCGATGGAGTGGGCGCCATGGAAGCACTCCCGCAGTGCGTACAGGGGGCTGGTTCCGATGTCGCCATACACGACGCCGAGCGCCCCGACGGCCAGGGACAGGCGCTGGCGTGACGAGTGGTCACTGCTCATTGATGTTGACGTGCGCCTGGCTCCCGGGGCGGCCGGGGGAGGTGGCGGAACCCTGGAAAAACAGGAGTTCCCAACCGTGGGTTGCGGTTCGAAACGCCTGTCCGAGGGCACCGACAATCTTTCCCGGGCCGGCGAGGTTAGCTGACGGGCTGGGTCTGGAAAGTGACCCCGGCGACCGAAGCCGCCGTTCGCCCCGTGGGTTTGGGATGGGCTTTCGCGAATCCCCGACCCGCTGGTTCCCCCGCGGCGATCCAGTACGGAGAGATCGCCTTAGGCGCCTGCACACGGGCCGCGTACTGCCCGAAATGGGACGGGATGTCAACGAAGTGGACGATGGGGGTGGGGCTCAGGCGGGGTCGTAATTCAGCCAGGGGCCCAGCCAGCGTTCGCAATCCGCGACCGTGGTTCCCTTGCGGCGGGCGAGGTCCTCGATCTGATCGTGCCCGAGTTTTCCGACGGCGAAATAGCGGGAGCGGGGGTGCGAGAAGTAGAGTCCGCTCACGCTGGAACCGGGCCACATGGCGAAGTTCTCGGTGATCTGGATGCCGGCCTTCTGATCGGGCTCCAGGAGGCGCCACAGGGTTCCTTTTTCGGTGTGATCCGGGCAGGCGGGGTATCCCGCGGCGGGCCGGATGCCCCGGTATTTCTCCTCGATCAGGTCCGCGGCGGTCAGTTTTTCGTCCCCGCCGTAACCCCAGTCCTCGCGCGCCCGCTTGTGGAGGAATTCGGCGAACGCCTCCGCCAGACGGTCGGCCAGCGCCTCGGCCATGATGGCGTTGTAATCGTCGTGGGCGGCCTTGAAGCCCTCCACGAGTTCCTTGAGTCCATGACCGGTGGTCACCGCGAAGGCCCCGAGATGATCGGGGGCGTCCGTGGCGCCAGCCGGGTCGGCGCCCCGGGGCGCGATCAGGTCGGCCAGACACCAGTTCGCCTGCCCGTCGTCCCGTTGCATCTGCTGGCGCAGGAAATGGAACCGCGTGAGCACGCCGGTCCGGGTGGCGTCGGTGTAGAGTTCCACGTCGTCGCCCACCCGGTTGGCCGGGAAGAATCCATAGACACCCCGCGGTTGGAGCAGCCGTTCGCGGGTGATGCGTGCGAGCAGTTCCTTGGCGTCGGCGAACAGCTTGCGGGCTTCGTCGCCGTGCTTGGGGTGATCGAGGATCGACGGGTACACGCCGCGCAGTTCCCAGGTGTGGAAGAACGGTGTCCAGTCGATGAACGGCACGAGATCGTCGAGCGTGACGTCCTCCGGGCCCAGGACCCGGACTCCGGTGAACCCGGGGCGGGGCAGGTCCTTGAATTCGAGGGCCGGCGCGAGGGCACGGGCCTTGTCGAGGGGGATCAGCTTCTGCCGCTGGCCGGCATGCTGGCTGCGGAGCTGTTCATACTCGGCGGCGACAGCTTCCACGAAGCGGTCGTGGTCGGAGTCGCTGAGCAGCGAGCTCACGACGGGGACGGCCCGGCTGGCGTCGAGCACGTGCACGATCGGGGCGCGGTAATGCGGGGCGATCTTGACGGCGGTGTGGGTCTTGCTGGTGGTGGCGCCGCCGACGAGCAGGGGCAGGCGGAGTCCGGTTCGTTCCATCTCCCGGGCGACGTGCTGCATTTCGTCGAGGGACGGCGTGATCAGGCCGCTGAGGCCGATGATATCGACCTTCTTTTCGCGGGCGGCCTCGAGGATGCGGTCGCAGGGCACCATGACCCCGAGGTCGATGACCTCGTAGTTGTTGCAGCCGAGCACGACGCCGACGATGTTTTTGCCGATGTCATGGACGTCGCCCTTGACGGTGGCGAGCAGCACGCGACCGGCGGCCTTGGCGACGCCGCCGGCGGCGATGGAGGCGGCCTTTTCGGCTTCCATGAACGGGGTCAGGTAGGCGACGGCCTTTTTCATCACCCTGGCGGATTTGACGACCTGGGGAAGGAACATCTTTCCGGCGCCGAACAGGTCGCCGACGACGTTCATGCCGTCCATCAGGGGACCTTCGATGACCAGGAGCGGGCGGCCGAGTTTGGCGCGGGCCTCCTCGGCATCCTGGTCGATGAAGGCGTCGATGCCC
>CAYZAE010000188.1:0-12505 GCA_964476125.1 uncultured Verrucomicrobiota bacterium
CGAGATCAAGGAACTGGCCCGCCAGACCGCCGCCGCCACCGAGGACATCAAGGCCCGCATCGCCGGTGTGCAAAGCTCCGCCTCCGGCGCCATCGCCGACATCGGCGGCATTTCCACCGTCACCCGCGAAGTGGGCGAAATCGTCGCCACCATCGCCGCCGCCATCGAGGAACAGGCCACCGTCACCAAGGATGTCGCCTCCAACATCGCCCAGGCCTCCTCCGGGGTGAAGGACATCAACGACCGGGTCTCTCAGACCTCCACCGTCTCCCGCGAGATCGCCCGCGAAATCGCCAACGTCACCGTCGCCGTCCGCGAGGTCCGTCAAGGCGGCGAATCCGTCACCTCCAGCGTCGCGGAACTCATGCGTCTCGCTGACCACCTCAAGGGCACCGTCGCCCAGTTCCACGTCTGATCCGGAACTCCCCAAGCCCCCCCCCCACCTATGTTTGGCTGGTTCAATCATCTCAAGCTCGGGACCCGGATCGTGGCCGTCGCCGCCCCGATCCTGGTCGGTGTGCTTGCAGTCAACTACACCACCTTCGTCCGGGGCTATCGTGCCTCGGCCATTGAGGCCATGGTCGAAAAGGCCAAGGCCTTCTCGGCCGTCGCGGACGAATCCAAGAACCACGCCAGTCTGTTGCACGGCACCGACACGTTTAACACCGAGGCGCTGGTCGCCGAACTGACCCGCGACCTCGCCGCCGGAAAACCCCTCGAAAGCACCCGCTATTTCAAGACCATCCCCGTGGTCGCCGGGTGGACCGCCGCGCAGGAGGCCGCCGCACGCGAGAAGATCGACTTCCGCATCTCCTCCTTCGATGCCCGGAACAAGTCCCGCGAACCCAAGCCGGGATCGTTCGAGGAGACGCTGCTGCGCCAACTCACCGAACAGGCCGCCGCGAACCGCGGAGAAACGGTTCATGGCATCGATCCGGCCACCGGGAATCTGCACTTCCTCCGCGCCATTCGACTCAGCTCCAACTGCCTCGGCTGCCACGGCGAGGCGGGGAGCAAGTGGGATCCGGACAAGGACGGCAAGGATGCCACCGGCGCCCGCATGGAAGGTTGGAAGGCGGGCGACATGCACGGCGGCTACCACGTCGTAATGCCGCTCGCACCCGTGAATGCCCAGGTGAACGCCTTCGTTCGCGAAGGTCTGCTCTGGTCGCTCCCCCTCGTCCTCCTCGGCGGCGGCGTCTTCGTCTACCTGCTCTGGAACATCCTCTGCCGACCCGTCCGTCTCCTCACCGAGCGCACCCGCGAATTCGCCGGCGGCCACCTCACCCGCCCGATCCCGACGGAACTCCAGGGACGCGCGGATGAAGTCGGCGATCTCGCACGCGCCATGCAGTCCATGAGCGACAGTCTCTCCGGACTGATCCGCGAGGTGAGCCTCGGCGCCGGCACGCTCGGTTCCGCCTCCGGGGAGCTCACGCGCATCTCGACCCAGACCACCACCAATCTCGACTCCATCTCGGAACGTTCCGCCACCGTCGCCGCCGCCGCCGAGCAGTCCAGCGCCAACAGCGGCTCCGTCGCCGCCAGCATGGAGCAGACCACCGCCAACCTCTCTTCGGTCGCCAGCGCCACCGAACAGATGAGCGCCACCGTCGGCGAAATCGCCGCCAACTCCGAACGCGCCCGGGTGATCGCCGAACAGGCCAACTCGCAGGCCCAGACAGTCTCGGTCCTGATGCAGCAGCTCGGCGACGCCGCCCGCGAGATCGGCAAGGTGACGGAAACCATCACCGACATCTCGTCCCAGACCAATCTCCTGGCCCTCAACGCCACCATCGAGGCCGCCCGCGCCGGAGCCGCCGGCAAGGGCTTCGCCGTCGTCGCCAACGAAATCAAGGAACTGGCCCGCCAGACCGCCGGCGCCACCGAGGACATCAAGGCCAAGATCGCCGGTGTCCAGACCTCCGCCGGCGGCGCCATCGCCGACATCGAGAAGATCTCCGGCATCATCAAGGACGTCGGACACATCGTCGCCAGCATCGCCGCCGCCATCGAGGAACAGGCCGCCGTCACCAAGGACGTCGCCACCAACATCGCCCAGGCCTCCTCGGGCGTGAAGGACGCCAACGAACGCGTCGCCCAGACCGCCACGGTCTCCCACTCCATCGCCCAGGACATCGCCACCCTCAACCGCTCCATGCAGGGCATTCGCGACGGCGGCAACCTCGTCCATTCCAGCGCCGTCCGGCTCTCCACGCTCGCGGGGCAGCTCCAGGCCACCCTCGGGAAGTTCGAGTCCGCCCAGGCCTCCCCAGCCTCCGTCTCCCACGCCTCCCCCGCCGCCCCGGCCCGCGATTCCAAAGCCGAGGCTCCCAAACCGGCCAACGGCCAGGCCGCTCCCTCCCCCTCGAAACCGGCCGCAAAACCCGCCGGCAACGGCCGCGGCCGGGTGATCGTCAACGCACCCCCGCAATCCGGCTCCCAGGCCGCGTGCTCCACACCCGGAAACGGCGATGAGGCGTTCATGCCCTGGAAGAACGAATACTCGGTCGGGGTCGTCTCCATGGACGCCCATCACAAGAAACTGGTCGGGCTCATCAACCGCCTCCACGACGCCCTGAAAGCCGGCGAAGCCGAGGTCACCACCAAGAGCGTGCTCAAGGAACTAGTGGCCTACACCCAGTACCACTTCAAGGCCGAGGAGGAACTGCTCACCCGCAATAAGTACGAGGGACTCGAGGAACACAAAAAGATCCATCGCGCCTTCCTCGGCACCGTCTCGGATGCCCTCCAACGCTGGGAAGGCGGCGATAAATCCGTCCCCCAGGATCTGCTCAAGCTGCTCGAACAGTGGCTCGTCAAACACATCACCTCTGTCGACAAGGAATACGGCATCTGCTTCGCCCGCCTCGCCGCCGGAGCCAAGGATCCCACCTGCCCGAAACACCGCCTCGCCGGGCGATCCACCACGCCCCGGTCGACCCCCAAAACCATCGCCCACACCCGCTAGCCCCCAACGAGACCAAGCATGAGTGCCCCCTCCAAATCCGGCGAAGACCTGCTCGTCGCCACCTTCCTGCTCGGGTCCGCCACCTTCGGCGTCGATACAGCCCAGATCCAGGAAGTGGTCCGGGTCGGAGAGCTCACCCCCGTCTATCAGGCGCCCGACTTCGTCGTCGGCATCCGCAACCTCCGCGGACGCATTGTCACCGTCATCGATCTGCGCACCCGGCTCGCCATGGGGCGCGTGGAACGAAACGCCGACTCCCGCATCCTCATCGTCGAGGCCCGGGGCGAACCGGTCGGCCTCCTGGTCGATCGCGTGGCCGACACCCTGACGGTTTCGTCCCGCGACATCATCCCGCCCCCGCCCAACGTGCACGGGACCCAGAGCCGCAACCTGAAGGGGGTCTGTCGTGGCGCCGGGCGCCTGGTCGCCCTCCTGGATCTCACCAACGTCCTGGAATCCGAGGTCAATCCGGGCACACCCATCTCCACCCGGGAAGCCGCTGTCGCGTGAGTCTTCGCGTCCTCGTGGCCGACGATGCCATCCTGTTCCGCCGGGTCATCTCCGGCGCCCTGGCTTCGTTGCCCGACGTGGAGGTCGTGGGCAGCGTTCCCAACGGCCGCATCGCCCTTCAGAAAATCAAGGAACTCAAACCGGATCTCCTCACCCTGGATCTGGAGATGCCCGACATGGACGGCCTCGCCGTCCTCAACGCCCTTCGCGAAGCCCGCGATCCCGTGTCGGTCATCGTGGTCAGCGCCCTGACACGGCATGGCGGCCAATTGACCCTCAAGGCCCTCGAAATGGGCGCCTTCGACTTCCTTACCAAGCCCGAGACCAGCGGCGCCGAGGAAAGCATCGCCGCTGTCCGGCGGGAACTCGCACCGCGCGTGCGTGCCCTCGCCCACCGACGCGCGGTTCACCACATTCTCCATGCGCCGCAGGGGCCGGGGCAGGGGCAGACGCACGCGCACGCCCATGCCTATGCAACCCCAGCGCTGGCGCCCGTGGCCGTCCCCGCCGCGCCCTGCGCCCCCCGGCCGGCCGCCTCCGCCTTCGTTCCCCGCAACCTGAGCTCCCCGGCAGCTCCCTCCGGTCCCGCACGATCCGCCTCGCCCGACCTCAGCAACATCGCGGGACGCATGAACCGGATTGCCGCCGTCACCGCCCGCCCTGACCTCGTCCTGATCGGGGTGTCCACCGGCGGCCCCAAGGCGCTCGCCACCGTCCTGCCCCAGTTGCCCGCCGATCTCGACGTCCCGATCCTGGTGGTTCAGCACATGCCCCCGGTTTTCACCCAGTCGCTGGCTGAATCGCTGGCGGCCAAGTGCGCCCTCCCCGTGCGCGAGGCCTCCCAGAACGAAATCGTCGAACCGCGCCGGGTGTACATCGCGCCGGGCGGACGCCAGATGCGCATCGCCCCGGGCGGAAGCGGCAGCCGGATTCTCCAGATCACCGACGACCCGCCGGAAAACAACTGCCGCCCCGCCGTGGATTACCTGTTCCGGTCGGCGGCGGCGCAGTTTCCCGGGCGATCCATGGCCGTCATCCTGACCGGCATGGGCAATGACGGAACGGTGGGTCTGCGTCTGCTCAAACGCGCCGGGTGCTTTTCCATCGCCCAGGATGAAGCCACCTGCGTTGTGTACGGAATGCCCCGCGCCGCCGTTGAGGCGGGGGTCGTTGATGTCGTTCTTCCCCTCGAGGCCATCGCATCCCGAATCACCGCCGTCGTTCGCGGTTCTTGCACATGAGTGTCACCTCCATCAGCCGTGACGAACTCACCACCTGGTCTCGTTACATCCACGAGATTTCCGGGGTCTTCCTCGATGACACCAAGGCTTATCTTCTTGAGACGCGACTCTCCAGTCTGCTCCGGGAAACCGGGGCCAAGGGATTCAGTGAGCTGTTCGCCAGGGTCAAGGGCGATCTCACCCACACCCTGCGACGGAAGATCATCGACGCCATTACCACCAACGAGACGTCCTTTTTCCGGGATACCGCGCCCTTCGACCTCCTCCGTCATAAGCTCATCCCCGACCTCATCGACCGCCGACGCAAGGCCGGGGCGAAGGTCATTCCCCTCCGCATCTGGAGCGCCGCCTGCTCCACCGGACAGGAGGCCTACAGCATCGGGATCGTGCTCAAGGAACTGCTCGGGGATCTGCGGAACTGGGACATCCGGATCGTGGGCACCGACATCTCGGATCGCGCCGTCGCCCACGCCAGTCTGGGATTCTTCAGCAATCTCGAGGTCAGCCGCGGCATGCCCCCCGCCATGGTCTCCCGCTACTTCACCCAGAACGGCGACCGCTGGAAGGTCCGTGACGAGATTCGCGCCATGGCCACGTTCAAGACCATGAACCTCCTCCAGCCCTTCTCGTTCCCCGCACCCTTCGACATCGTCTTCTGCCGGAACGTCGCCATCTACTTCACGGAACCCGACCGGGTCCGCTTGTTCGGCAACATCGCCCGCACGATCGCCCGCGACGGATGCCTGATCATCGGTTCCACCGAATCCATCGCCGGTCTCTGCCCCCGGTTCGTCCCGCAACGACATCTTCGATCCGTGTTCTACAATCTCGATGGAGGAGGCGTCTGACTTATGAACCCGCCCGTTCCTGCTACCCCCCTGAGAATCCTCATCGTCGAGGACGATTTCACCTGTCGTTGCGTGCTTTTGGAGATCCTGAAAACCGTCGGATCCATCCACGTCGCCGTCAATGGCACCGAAGCCGTCCAGGCCTTCCGCTCCGCTCTCGAGTCCGGCGCCCCCTACGGGATGGTGTGTCTCGACATCTTCATGCCCGGCATGGATGGCATGGAGGTGCTGAAGCTGCTGCGCGGTCTGGAAGCGGAGCGCGGGATCGCCTCCACATCAGGGGCCCGCATCCTGATGGTCACCGGCAGCCAGCAGCTCAAGGATGTCTTCCGCAGCTACCACGGACTCTGTGACGGTTACCTCCAGAAGCCCCTCGACCGCGCGAAGCTTTTCCAGGAACTGCGCCGACTCGCGCTGATCCCGTGATTCCCGGGCCATCCCTGAATCCCCGCCGCAGGGCAGGGTGGCCCGGCATCCCCGCGGATTCCACCGCGGACGCGCCGGGACACCGAGGTCCGGGGAGGAGCAAGGCCTGGCTCCCCCCCGAGGAGCGCATCGATTCCCGATCTGGATGCGCTTTCCCTCCCTGTCGCCGCCATTTCGTTTGTCCGCGTCTCGCGGTTCCAGTCGGCCTGGGGCGGTTCTTCAGGCGGGCCTCGGAGAACCGGATCGAACGACGACAAACCGTCCTCGGGGCAGCCCCGGGACGGGGCTCTTCGAGGGCGGTTCAATCCGTCGGGGAAGGATTCCAATCCCCGGCGTTTTCCGGCTGACGACGGCGCGGAATCAGGCGAGCCGATCAAACTCGGCCGGAACGGGCTGGGCCGGCTGGGGAATTGTGACCGTCGCTTCGATGAGCGCCACGATGGCGGATCCCTGTTCACGCTGCGTGGCGAGGTTCTTCGCAAGCACGGCGACCTCCCATTCGGCGCGTGTCCTCTCCGCCGTCCTGGAACTGTCCAGGAGAGATACTGGGTTTGGAGGTGTGATCGTCATACGTCACGGTCATCGGCCGATCCGGCTGGAACTTGAGCCGGAGCCTCCGTGGTCCAACCCGGCTCAAGTAACCGGCACCCGTGCCGATGGCATTCCCGGATCATGCGATCATCCCTGGCCTGTCTTCTCGTGGCGCTTTTCGCCGGTGCCGGCTGCGCCGAACAACCCCGGGTGAGGCGCGCCATGGCGCAGCCCTACACCCCGTCCAACCTCCATCGCACCCCCGGCGCGCTCCCCGCCCACCTGCGCCGCGTCGCCGTCCTCCCCGCCACCGCCCAGGAGGGCAATGCCGACGCCGCTGCCGTCCTGGCCTCCTACGAATCCATCCTCCTCGTCGAGCTGCGCAAACGCGCCGCGTTTCAAGTGGTCCCCGTCACCCGCGACCAGATGCGGCTCTGGACAGGGCGCTCCGACTGGCGCCAGGAGGAGGCGCTTCCCCCCGATTTCCTGGCCAAGGTCCGCGAAAACACCGCCAGCGAGGGCCTCCTGTTCGCCCAGTTGTCCGCCTACCGCGCCTACCCGCCGCTCGCCGTCGGATGGCGCATGTCCCTCATCGACGCCTCCACCGGCGCCAGCCATTGGTCCGTCGACGAAACATTCGACGCCGGATCCGTCGAGGTCATCAAGGCCGCCCAGGCCTACGCCCGGGCCCAGATGAACCAGCCGGCGGTCGAACTGGACAGCACCGGAGTGCTTTCCAGCCCCAGCCGATTCGGCCAGTACGCCTCCTCCGCCGTTGTTTCCACTCTCCAACCCAGGTAGCGCCCGGCTAAAGTCCACCCTGGAACGACCGATATAGTGATGTCCGTTATCTAACCCGACCGCCGAGCCACCTCAACCCCGTCATCCCTTGGAAATCGAACCCTCCAGAAGCAGCGTCCCGCTAAGCCGCCTCGAAGCCAGGCCGGTTCGCCGCGCCGAACCCGCACCGGGCGACGCCGGCGAGTTCACGGAGACCGAGGCTCTTCGGCAGGCCATGGCCAGCACCCCGGAGGTGCGCGCCAGTGTCGTCGAACGCGCCCGTTCTCTCGCCAGCAATCCCAACTATCCGCCGGAAGAAATGGTCCGAAAGCTCTCCCAGCTCTTCGCCACGGAGTTCTCCTCCTCCAAACCCCCGGCGTCTGCCGCCTGATCGCTTTCCCCTCCACCCCAGCCCAACCGGCCATGACTTACTCCCGCCCTTGGAACGCCTACCGGCAGATCACCGCCCAGACCGCATCACCCGGGCAGCTCGTGCTGATGCTCTACGACGGTGCCCTCCAGTTCCTCCGGAAGGCCCTGACCGGCTTTGATCTCGAGGACCCCGCCGAGGCCAACCAGACCATCAACAACAACCTCATCCGGGCTCAGGACATCCTCTGCGAGCTCAATAATACCCTCAACGTCGCCGAGGGCGGCCAGCTGGCCCAGACTCTCCGCAGGCTCTACGAGTACATGGATGAACGACTGATCGAGAGCAACCTCCGCAAAAACCCCGACGGCATCCTCGACACCCTCAACCGACTGACCGTGCTCCGCGACGCCTGGAACGAAATGCTCGGACGCAACAACGCCGTCCCCGCCAACCCCCAGGCCGGCCCCGCCCCCGCCGAACGCGCCTTCGCCGCCAGTCTCTGCGCCTGCGTCTGATCCATGAACGCCGCCACCCGCAACCTGCTTCTCGGGCTCTACGCCGAATGGCACCGCCTCTCGGACCTCGAGGGCACCGCCATCCGCGAAGGCGACTGGAGCGGGGTCGAGCGCCAGCAGCTTTCCAAACAGTCCCTCCGCGACCAGATCGTTCGGACCATCCAACGCTGGAATACCGAACAGGAGGGCACCGAAGCCGCCCGCAGCCGCTTCGAGACCGAATTCCGTCCCATCGTCACCGGCCTCATCGAGCAGGAAACGCGCAATCAATCCCTCCTCCAGGAACAACGCCAACACCTGGAACTCCGGCTCGCCACCGCCCGCCAGTCCTCCTCCCGTCTCCGGGGCATCCAGCGCTCCTACGGCACCGATGCCGACTCCTCCTCCCGCTGGCAATCCTACTCGTAGCCCCGCTCCGGACTTCTCCCGTCTCCCGTCTCCCTTCTCCCGTCTCCCTTCTCCTCCGCCCCCCCTCCCACGCGCCCCAGCCGGCCATCCTGGCGCGGTCCTTGGGAATGCTGCGACTGTCGCAGCTTTCGATTCGCCGACACGTCGCCGCCCGACGTCAGAGTGCCCACCGACGTCGCTCCCCAGCCCGCGTTGAATTCCAAGCGGCGACATGCCTCCGCCGTTCATGCCGCCCAACCCGTCCTCCCTTCGAAGAGCCGGTCCTGCTCGCAGACAAGTCGGAGCTGCACCCCCTGTCGAGTTGGTCTGCGCAATAACGCGTAGGGGGATTTACCTCCGGGTTCTACGGGACCTAAAGGAGGCTTGCCTTCGATCCGATGCCCACTGGTGCCGACGTCACACTCCGCCCTGTCCGCCCGGCACGAAACTCAATCACCAGGCCGCCGCATGAAGAAGATCCGTTGCATTGGTGTCCGCGCCCTCGCCCTCCGCTGGGGAACGCTCGCGACACTGTTGGCTTTGACCCTGATCCGGGATGGCGCGGCAGCCCAGGCCCTCTTTTCCGAGCCGGCGACGGGTCCCGCCCTCGCCGGCGAGGTCACTTCGCCTGGCGTGAAACGCACCCGCGCGGTCCAGATCCAGTGGCCCGCCCTGCCGTCCGGGGATGCCGCCGGCCGCCAGGGTGGCCATGCGCTGGCCGCCACCGAACCGGATGTCGTCCTCAACTTCTTTGGGGATCGCGAGCTGCCCATGAGCATCACGCGGAGGGTCGACAAGGGCGCGAACGAGTTCCGGATCCACGGGCGGATCGTCGGGGCCGAGGAAAGCATGGTGATCCTGAGTGTGAAGGACGGAATCATGGCGGGTTCCATCTACGTGCATGACGCTCCCCCTCTCCAGATCGCCTATGCCGGCGACGGTTGGCACAAGGTGAATGAACTCGACCCGGCAACGCTTCCTGGTTGCGCGGGCGAAGGCCTCGTTCCTCCGGGTGGCGTGCCCCAGGGGGATTACATCCCGCGCGTGTCCGGAGACCCTGCCACTCAGATCGACATCATGGTCGTCTACACGGCCGCCGCCCGCGCCGGTGCCGGCGGAACCACCGCCATCCAGACCCTCATCGACCTCGCCGTCGCCGAGGCCAACACGATCTACGGAAACAGCTTGGTCGATGTGAACCTCAACCTCGTCTACCGCGGGGAGGTCACCTACACCGAAAGCGGCAGCGCCTCCACCGACCTCGGACGTCTCCAGAACGTCTCCGACGGCCAGTTGGACACGGTCCCGACCCTCCGCACCACCTACGGTGCCGACGCGGTGATCCTGCTCACCGAGTCCATGGCCACCTACGCCGGACTGGCCTACGTGATGGCGCCTGTCTCCACCGGCTTCAGCACCTTTGCCTACGGGGTCGTGAAGCGCGAGTACGCCACCGGAAACTACGTCTTCGCCCACGAGCTCGGGCACATCATGGGCTGCCAGCACGATCGCGGTAACTCGACCAGCGGCGGCGCCTATGCCTATTCCCACGGTCATCGCTTCACCGCCTCCTCGACCGAATACCGCACCGTCATGGCCTACGCCCCGGGAACGCGCATCCCCTATTTCTCCAATCCCCTGGTCAACTACAGCAGCGTCGCCACCGGCATCAGTGAGAGCGCCACCAACGGCGCCAACAACGCCCTCTCCATCAACAACACGGCCGCCACCGTCGCCGCGTTCGGCGGGGGCGTCACCATGCTCTCCTTCGAGACCACGAGCTCCAACGTCGTCGAGGCCGGCACCACCCTGACCCTCAAGGTCCTTCGCTCCGGGCCGACCAACGTCACCTCCACCGTGGCCTACGCCACCGCCGGTCAGACCGCCTCCGCCGCCTCCGACTACACCGCCGCCTCCGGCGGTCTCTCGTTTGCCCCCGGTGAAACCGAGAAAACCTTCACCGTCAGCGTGCTCAATGACTCCCTCGTCGAGGCCAGCGAAGTGTTCCTCGTCAATCTCGCCACTCCGACCAACGCCGTGCTCGGCGTCGACAAGACCTTCTCGATCACCATCTCGGACGATGACACGGGCATCACCTTCCCAACCGCCACTGCTTCCGTTTCGGAGGGCGGTACGAATCTTGTCGTTTCCGTCTCCAGGACCGGGGACTCCTCGGGCACCAACACGGTCGCCTACGCCACGGTCGATGCCACCGCCCTCGCTGGAAGCGATTACACCGCGGGCTCCGGCACCCTCACCTTCAATGCCGGCGTGACCAACGCGACCATCACCATCTCCATCACCGGCGACTCCGCCTTTGAATCGAATGAGACCTTCCGCCTCGTGCTCACCAATGCCACGGGCGGCGCGACCCTTTACGGCACGACCAACCTGGTGGCCACCATTCTCGAGGACGACTGCGCCCTGAGTCTCAGCACCAACGCCGTCGCCGTCGCCGAAGGCACCGCCTCCGTCACCCTCACCGTGCTCCGCACCGGCAGCACCAACGGCTCCGTGAGCGTCGACTACCTCACCCTCGGCGGCACCGCCACCAACACCGTCGACTACGTCTCCACCAACGGCACCCTCACCTTCGCCGCCGGGAGCACCAGCAAGACCATCACGGTCCCGATGCTCAATGACACCACCGTCGACGGCGATCTCACCTTCTCCGTCCTTCTGACCAACGCCGTCAGCGCCACCCTCGGCACCTACACGAACGCCACGGTCACCCAGAAGGACAACGACAGCACCTTCTCCTTCAGCACCAACGCCGTCACCGCCGCCGAATCCATCGGCACCGTCACCCTCACGGTCACCCGCGCGGGCGGCGTCGCCGGCACCTCGACGGTCAAGTACACCTCCACCAACACGACGGCCACCGCCGGAACCGACTACACCCTGGCCACCGGCACCCTGAGCTTCGCCGCCAACGAGACGAACAAGACCTTCACGGTGAAGATCACCAACGACAGCACTCCGGAAAGTTCCGAGGCGTTCGATGTCGTGCTCAGCGCCCCCACCGGATCCGCGGCCCTGGGCGCCACCACCAATGTCACGGTCACGCTGACCGACGACGATGCCCTCCTGAGTTTCGAGACGAACCTGGTCACGGTCCTGGAAAGCGCCGGCAACGCGACACTGACCATCAACCGGACCGGAACACTGAGCGCCACCAACACGCTGGCCTACACGATCAAGGCCGGCACCGCCACCGCCGCCGACCTGACGATCACCAACGGCGTCCTGACCTTCGCGCCCAACGCCACCAACGCCACCCTGACCATTCCCATCGTGAACGATTCGGTGGTCGAATCGAACGAGCTCTTCACCGTCCTCCTCTCCAACCCGAGCTCGGGCGCACACATCAGCGGCACCAACACCGCCGCCGTCACCATCTCCGAAAATGACGTCGGCCTCGCCTTCTCCGCCGCCACCTACGCGGTCAGCGAAGCCGGGACCAACATCGTCCTCACCGTCGTGCAGAGCGGCAACCTGTCCGCCTCCGCCACCGTCAACTACGCCACGGCCGACGTCAGTGCCACCGCCGGGTCGGATTACACCTCGACCAACGGCTCGCTGAGCTTCGGCGCCAATACCAACAGCCTCACCATCACCATCCCGATCACGAACGACAGCAGCCTGGAGACCAACGAGACGTTCACCGTCACCCTGAGCAGCGCCTCCGGCGCCTCCCTGGTCACTCCCAGCACGGCGACCGTCCGGATCCTTGAGGACGACTCCGTCGTCTCCTTCAGCACCAACGCCCTGTCGGTGGCCGAAAGCATCACCAACGCCACCCTGACCGTCCTCCGCACCGGCGGCACCAACTTCGCCGTCACCGTCGACTTCCTCACCGCCGACGGCACCGCCACCAATGCCGTGGACTACGTGTCGACGAACGGCACGCTGACCCTTCCTGC
>CAYZAE010000189.1:0-12237 GCA_964476125.1 uncultured Verrucomicrobiota bacterium
CGAGCCGCGTGTGCTCCCCACCGACCAGAAGGGCACTCATCATCTCTTGCGCTGTGAAACCTGATCGATGGAACGTAAAACGCAACACGATGAGCTTTACCCTCATCGAGTTGCTGGTGGTCATCGCGATCATCGCCATCCTGGCATCCATGCTCCTGCCGGCGCTCAGGAACGCCCGGGAAAGCGCCAACATCGCCAAGTGCTCGAACAACCTCCGCCAGATCGGGACCGGCATCCACCTTTACGCCAACGACAACGACGGCGTGCTGCCGCGCACGGACCAGACCGCATCCGCGAGCGACCCCTCGCGCATGTGGTTCAAGCTGGTCTCCCCGTACGTCGGCGCGCCGGTGACGAACGTCCTGTGCGACCGCGCGAGCACGGTCTTCACATGCCCCTCCCACAAGAACCCCCAGTACTACGTGATGTATGGTCTGCGCCTGAGTTACGGCATGGTGGTCGCCGTGGACCCGACAGCCCCGAACGGCGTGCGGTATCGGCTCGGCTACCGAAACACCACCACGCTGGACCAGATCACCAAACTGGCGGATTTCACCAAGCCCGGTGACATGGCGCTCCTCGGGGAGACGGACAACTACGAGCAGTTCGTCTTCTGGGTGAATGCCACGATCACTCCCAGCTGGGCCTTCCACCACCAGCGCCTCATGAACTTCCTGTTCGTGGACGGTCACGTCCGCGGGATGCCGCGGAACGAGTACGACGAGAAGATCCGCGCAGGTTCCACCGATCCGATCATTTACGGCTACTGACCCCGCCACACGCCTTTCTCGCCCCACCCCCCCCATCCCCATGATCCCCTTCCGCGACAAACCCTGGCTGGCCAAGAACGACACCCTGATCTGCCTCGGCGACAGCCTTACCGCACCCAAGGACGGCTACGTCTCGCTCCTGGCGAAGGTGCTCAAGGCGTGGAAATGACGCCGCAATCGGGCCCAGCCACGCCCGCCACCGACCCGGCGGGCCCCGGGCTCAATCCCGCGCTGCCACACAGCTGGCCGCCGCGCCAGTGGCTCCTGAACTTCCACCAACCTCCGAAGGCCCGCGGCCTGGGCGCCCACCTCGACGCCCCGCGCCTCGCTCGCGACCTCCGCGCGAGCGGGGTGGGCCTCGTCCACCTCTTCGCGAAGTGCCATTACGGTTTGAACTCCTACGAGGGGCGGTGCGGCAGACGCCACCCGGGCCTGCGGCGCGACCTGCTCCGCGAGACGGCCCGCGCCTGCAAGGCGGAGGGCATGGGTGTGCTCGCCTACGTCTCCGTGGTCCGGGACCACCGCCTCGGCGAGATGCGGCCCGAGTGGCGCTGCATCCAGGCGGACGGGACGCCGCAACTCGGCTACGGCAAATGGTGGCACCTCTGCCTGAACGGCGGCTACTCGGAGGAATCGTTTTTTCCCCAGTTGCGGGAACTGGCCTCCTTTCCCGAGTTGGACGGCCTGTGGCTCGACGGCCCCGTCCTCGCGCCGGGCGGCTGCCTGTGCCCCGCGTGCCGGAAAGCCTTTCGCCGCGCGAACGGAAGGCGCCTCGATCCTTCCGACCTCCGTGCGCCCTCGGTGGCGTACGAGGCGTTCGTCCGCCAAAGCGAGCGATCCTGGTGGGCACGCGCCTTCGCCGAGGTGGAATCCGTCCGCCGCGGCCTGTGGATGGGTCCCCTCGGCTTCCGCCAGCTCGTCGGGCGCGATCCTGCCTGGAAGACCTTCACCGAGGCGGAGGTCTGGCCGCGCACGGTGGTGCGCGATCATTGGGCGCCGCTCCTTCTCGGACGGGTGGCGCGCCGCTGCGGCCTGCCCTACCAGGCGATGGCCACGGCCGATTCGCAGGGGTGGTACGGGCACGGCGTGCAGGCGGACGCCACGCTCGACCTCATGGGCCGTCTCGCAGCCATCACGCGCAGCACGGCGGTCTTCGGCCACGAGTGGCATCCCTCGGGGCGCGTGTCGCGGACCGTGCTTCGCGCCGGCCGCCGCTTCTTCCGTTCCTTCGATTCAGCGCGGTCCGGGGCGGTTGACGACGGAGCCCCGCGCCCGATCGGCATCGCGATCAACCTCGCCCTGGAGACCGCGCTGCTCCCGCACCAGGCGGGGCTGGCGGAGATCCTCGACATGGCGTGCCTCGAAGCCGACCTCGCCGACGGCCAGTCCGGGCCCGCGCGATGGGACGAGCACCGCTCATGGATCGTTCCCGGCCATGTGCGCCTCTCGTCGGAATGGGTGCAGGCCCTTCGCACCTCGATCCGTGGAGGCGCCACGGTCCTCGTCGTCGCCGGGCCCCACGCGCCGGGCCTGTTGAAGGCGGCGCTGGCTTCGAAAGTGACGCTCGACGCGCCGGAATGGCCCATGGTTTACGCGCCGCCACGGACTTTGGGGGATCCGGGGCGCGACCTGCCCTGGGGCGTCCAGGGTCGGCCCATGTTCGGCGCGCCCCGGGGCGCCAGGGTTCTCTGGCAGGCGTGGGGGCTGCGGATCGAGGGCGATCCCGAGGCCTATGCCGAGGAGAGGGCGATCCCCTGGGACGAAACCGTGCGGCGCCCCCTGCTCTGGACCCGTCGGGTCGGGCGCGGATGCCTCGCCTTCCTCGGCGTGGATGTTTTCAGCGCGTGGTGGCTGTACCAGCAGGACGCGCCGCTGAGGCTCGGGTTGGCCTGCCTGGAACGGATCTTCGGCCGCTTGCGGAACTTCGAGGTCGCTCCCGAACTGCCGCTCCGAAAGCTGCGCGTCTCCTTCCCGGGGGGATGGCGCCTTCACCTGGTGGTCGAGCCGTGGCGTCGTGCCGGCCACCGCCAGGCCCCTCCCCCCGCGGCATGCTTCTTCCCGTCGTTGCGCGGGGTGCGCGTTCGGCTGCGCGCCGGCCCCGGCGCGCGGGTGGTCCTCCCGCCGGGCGGCCGCGTCCTCCGAGGGCTCCCGCCACCCCGAAGGGGCTGGAGGGAGGTTTGCCTTCGCGACCTGAAGGAACATGCCGTCCTCACGATCATGAAACGCCGGCCATGAGCCTCCCTTCCCCCTCTCCCCGCGACCACCGAGTGGTCTTCGATCTGCCCTCGACCACCTGGGAGGACGCCCTGACGGTCGGCAATGGCCGCATGGCGGCGAATGTCTGGCACCCGGAGAACCGGATCGAGATGGCCATCAACCACCTCGACGCGACGATCTTCTTCAACGAGTCGGTCGCCTCCAAGCCCCTCGATCTGCCCATCACGCATCCGGAGTTCGTGAAACTGCTGAAGGCGCGAGAGTGGGAGGAGCTGGACCGGATCTGGTACGGCAACCGAAAGCAGGCTGCGGAACCCAGGGATCCCCTGGAGATGGTGAACAAGCGCGGCGTCAGCATCGCCGCGGTGGCCGCATGGCTCCAACTGGAACTGGCTTTCGACAAGCAGCGCTGCCGCCGCTTCATCCAAACGCTCGACCTCGCGTCGGGGACAATCCGCTATGAGGCGGAGACCGAGAGAGGCGAGGCGTTTCAATTGGACATCCTCACCGATCCCGTCGAGGACTGGATCGCGATCGAGTTCTCCTGGAGCGGAAAAGGTTCCCCCTTCCGTGACCTCCGCCTGTGCTGTCCCCCGTTCGCCTGGCAGACGGTCAAGCCGAGGGGGTTCGTCCATGGAAATGTCGCCGGATGGGTCCACGAGCACCAACTCTCCCAAATCCGCTATGCCGTGGGACTTCGCGCGGAGCTCGGAGAAGGCCGTTTCGTCAAGGCGCCGGAGGGCCTGCGCTGGAAGGGAACACGACCGGGCGCCGCCACGGGAAGCCTGCGCCTGCACTTCGATTCCACGCGCGCGGGAGACGGGGTGCGCGAAAGGCTGTCCCGTTCCCTGGCCTCGCCACCCCCGCTGGCCGATCTCCGCCAAAGAAACGTGCGACATTGGGACGCCTTCTGGGGCAAATCCAAAATCAGCCTTCCCGACCCTTTTCTGGAACGGCTCTGGCGCCTCCAGCTTTATCATCTCGCGGTATCCAACGGGCGGGGCAGCCGCGTTCCATGGCACGCCTGCGGGATGAACGGGATTTTCCACCCGAATGACGACCTGCGCTGGGGCAACGGCTGGATCCTGGACGTGAATCCCCAGTCCACCTTCTGGGGCTCCTACACCGCCAACCATGTCGAACTGGCCGAACCCTTTTACCGGGCGGTCGAGCGCCAGGCATCGGTCGCGCGCGAGTTGGCCCGAAAGTTCTTCGGGATGCCCGGCGCCGCCTTCTGCGCGACGCATGGCTACGGCCTCTACTACCACTGCGCGGGCCCTTGGTATGCCCAGTTCTTCTGGTGGCACTACCTCCATACGGGCGACGAGACCTTCCTTCGCGAGAGGGCCTGGCCGGTGATGCGCGAAGTCGCCGCATTCCTGGTGGCGTACCTCAAGCCGGACCGTAACGGCGGGTTGCACATGGACCCGGGCATCTCCCCGGAACAGGGCGGCCTCGGGTACCACGGCATCACGCGCGACGCCGTGATTGATCTCGCCTGCGCCAAATACCTCCTGAAGACCGCCGCGGAAGCCGCCCAGATCATGGGGGAGGCCGACGGAGAACGCCATCGCTGGGAGGAGATGTCACGGAGGATCGCCGATTACCCGACCGCCACAACGCCCGAAGGCCCCGTGCTGCGCGACTCCGACGCGCCGGGGATGGAGGCCCGGTCGCGCCTGCGGCATCCCAGCCTGCTGATGCCCGTCTTCCCCCTGCCCGAACTCAGCCTCGAAGGCGGCGAGGAACAGAAGGCCCTGGCCCGCCGCACGCTCCGAACCATCGAGGATCGCACCGAAATCGTGACGTTCGCCTTCGGCTGGCTGGCCGCGACCGCGGCGCGCCTCGGCCTCGGGGATGACGCGCTCCGCCTGTTGCACGACCGCGGGCTCATGCATTGCCTGCGCGCCAACGGCGCCGTCGCCGAGCAAACCGACCGCTTCGTGCAGGAACTGAGCATCGGTTACGCGCCCGCGCGCCACCCGCACCTGATGGAGGCCAGCGGCGGCATCGTGGCGGCGGTCAACGAGATGCTGCTCCAAAGCCTCGACGGCGTCCTGCGCGTCTTCCCCGCGCTTCCCAAAGCCTGGAAGGAATGCTGCTTCGAGCGCCTGCTCGCGGTCGGCGCCCATGAAGTCTCCGCCACCCTCCGTGCCGGGCGCGTCACCGAGGTCAGTATCCTGAGCCTCCGGGGCCGCCCCCTCCGCCTGCTTTCACCCTGGGGCGGGGAGCCGGTCGCGGTCGAGGAGGACGGCGTCGCTGTCACCCCTCAACGCGAGGAACGGATTCTCGAAGTGCCCACCAGGACCGGCGGGGTTTATCGTTTTCGCCCGGCTTCGGCGGCGCCCGTCGAACCGGGGAAAAAACGCACGGAAGTTCCGGAGGTGCCGTCGCATCGGACCTCGCGCGGCTTCCACCTCTACCTCGGCGGGAACCGCCACACCCGGTTGCTGGAGACGATCGAGCGGTTCCTCGCGCCGTTCCAGATGGGCAACTCCCCGCAGAGGAAACACAATGTCTACCGCATCGATTTCACGCCGAACCTTGACGCGCCCAGGGCCTACCCCATCCTCGAACGGATCTACTACCGGCCGCGCGCCGGCGAGCGCTTCCCCTATCCTTCCACGCTGCACCATCACCCGGAGGTCGCGGCCGTAAGCCCCCTCTTTGGCATCTGGCGGGTGGGCCCCCGAACGCTTTATCACCCGGCCCGCAGGCTGGGCTGGAGCGAAACGGGAAAGCGGGCAGGCTTTGAATCCACGGATGAGGACGGCCTCCTGCGCGACGGGGTGTCGGGCTCGCGCAAGGCCGAGTTTTTGCTCTGGCTTCCGCGGGGCCAGTACCAGGCGCTCGTCCTGCTGGGCCACCCCGATCGAAATTCATGGACCCAGCTGACCGTCAACGGGCAAACGACCGTCAAACCCCGGCAGACGGAGGGAGCGGGGGAACCGCGCGCGGCAGGGTTTACCCTCCCCGTGGAGCGCGACGCCCTCGTCCGTTTCGGAGTGAGTTCTAAACCGGGCCTTGAATGGGCATGGAAGGCCCTGCTGGTCCATCGCCTGAGTTGAGATGACTCACCGCCCCGTCAGACCAACTCAGACGCCGTGAAGCCAACTGCCAAACCCCTCGACCCGGGGATCCTGCGCTATACCAACAGCGGCTGGAAAGAGGACGATATCCAGCGGTTCGAGACGATGCTCAAGACGGTCCTGCTCCCACACATCGACCGGCATTGGGGCGGGACCCGCGAGAACGGCCAGTTCGGCTGGGGCACCCTCACACACTCGAACCTGGGCAAGCCGGACCAGAGCAAACCGCATAAGCCGGCATCAACCGCCAAGTGAATATTCAATCGACTCACGCTAAAAACCATGAAAACACACGCCACCAGGATCCGTGAAACCCTCGACCAAGGCCATGGCATCTTCCAACTGATGCCGGTGTTTGTGCCGCGCCGATTCAGCGCCCCCGGGCGTCGGCTGCGCCTGCACCCGGACGACTATTTTGCCTTGGGCACCGCCCGTGGGGCGATCAAGGAGCGCTGGTTCTCCTCGGTGATTCCCTGCATGAACGGGCCGCTCGCCCCGGCCGACGAAGGGCTCAGTTATGTGCTGCCCACTTCCGGCAACCCGGCGGAAAAGTTCACCCTGCGCGAAGCCCAGGAGACCCTGGGCGCGGAACTGGTCGGGGCGGAGCTGATGCAGAAGCACGGCGGCTGGCCGATGTACTCCAAGTTCTTCGACTTCGGGGAGCCGCTCTTCCATCACCTGCACCTGAGCTTCGAGGCGGCTGCGCGCGTAGGGCGCCTGGGCAAGCCGGAAGCCTACTACTTCCCACCGCAGCTCAACAACCATCTCGGCACCTTCCCGGTCACCTATTTCGGGTTCGACCCGGACGTAACCCGCGAGCAGGTGCGGGAACGCCTATTGCAATACACCAAGGGCGACAACCGGATCACCGAACTCTCCCGCGCCTACCGCATCGAGCTGGGCACCGGCTGGTACACGCCGCCGGGCGTGGTGCATGCGCCCGGTTCGGTGCTGACCTACGAGCCGCAGTGGAACAGCGATGTCAACTCGGTCTACGAGAACATTACCGCCGGCGAGGTCTATCCGTATGAGTTCCTGGTGGAGAACTGCCCCGAAGAGAAGAAGCTCGACCTCGATTATGTGCTCGACCTCATGGACTGGGAGAAGAACGTCGATCCGCACTACAAGAAGAGCTTCTACCTTCCGCCGCTCACCGCCGCGACCGGTGACGGCTGGGAAGAGAAATGGATCACCTACGGCAACGAATACCTCGGCGCCAAGGAACTGACCGTCCAGCCGGGGGCGTCCGCCACCATCCAGGACGCCGGCGCCTACGGCTGCATCCTCGTCCAAGGGCACGGCAAGGTCGGCACCCTGGCGGCGGAGACGGCGGTGATGCTGCGCTACGGCCAGACCAGCGCCGACGAGTTCTTCGTCAGCGCCCCCGCCGCCGCCAACGGCGTGCGCGTGGAAAACCAAAGCCGCTGCGAACCGCTGGTGCTGCTCAAACATTTCCCGGCGTACCAAGGCATGCCAGGAAAAACAGCTTAAGCGGCCTGTGGGGGGGGATAGGGTTCAGGGTGTCAGGAAGGCTATCGCATTGATTCCGCCTCTGCATATTTTGCTGGATACAGACTTCCGAACCCCGCAGAAGCGCATCGCCCTTCACATTCCTCCGCTTGAAAGCGTACGAACGGTGCGGCGCAACGGCCATTTTCTACGCCGGAACAAAAAAACGAAGGCTGATCATTTATGATGGATAAACTTGGTTTCAATCTTGACGAGGACGTGCTTCCGGGCTCATCGCCCGCGAACCGGATCCCCTACCTCAACCACGGAAAATACATCACGCGCAACCGCGCGGGCCTTTGGTTTTGCGGATTCATCTTCGATCGCGCGTTCCGCGACCGCAACTGGCTCGCACTCACGATCTCGGACAGGCCACAGCAGTTGGGCAGAGAGTTTCAACCTGTCTTGCTGCTGGTCGGGCGGAGCGATTCAGGCGTGTCGGCGGTGCTGGAGTACGAAGGCAAATTCATCGGTGGCTGCGCGCTGATGATGGATGACGCCGATCGTCTTCACGTCTTCTACGAACTGGAAACCGGTATCCATCGCGTGACCGCCAATGCTGCCGGCTCGGATGCCCGACAACGGCTGGCCAACGCCACCGCGTGGTCGAAGCCGGAACATCTGACGGACGCCGGCTCATTGCTCGGAGACGTGGTTGGTCTGCCGTCGGGAGAACTCGCGCTCTATTTCACGCATCAGGACGCATTGTTCGAAAAGATCGGGTCCAACACACCCGTGAAGATCGTCGACCACGCCGCGCACCCGTCGGCGTGCGTGGACGCAAAGGGCGTTCGCCACATTGCCTGCGAGCGGGATCGTCGAATCTTCTACGTGCGCTCCGACAAAAACGCGCCAGCACCCGAGATGGTCGCGCACTTCTGCAGTTCGTGGCCATCGATCGCTTCCACCGACGACGGCAAGGTAATCATCGCCTATCAAGGCGAGGGCAAGGCGGTGTTGTACCGCGACTGGCAACTCTACAAGCAACTCCGCGAAGCGGGCGGCAGCACGATTTCGTATGCGGTGCTTGATGGCGGCAACTGGTCGCTCCACGATCTGATCCGTTCCCGTGAGATCGTGCTCAAACGACGGCCGCACCATCGCCATCCGCAAGTGGACCCGACGTTCATCCCCTTCATGGAGGAACTGTGGCGACCGAGCCTCGCCGTGGATCGTCACGGCGTGGTGTGGATGTTCTACGTCAATACAACGCGTCGCCACATCTATTGGAGTCGGTTCGATGGCCAGACATTCGGCGAACGCTACGAGGCGCGCGGGCCGTTCGATTGCATGGAACGTGAGCTGTTTCTCCAGAAGGAGTCGCGCGGCGGCGATGCCATTGGGTTCATGATGCGGGCGGGGAAGCAAATGTATTTCGACACCATCCCCGTGCCCGGTTACGCAAGCACCGAAAAGCGCCGCGTGGTGTTCCTCGACAACCTCGAAACGGACAGGGTGATCGGGCTCGAACATCGTCTCGGCATCTGGCAGAAACATCTCGAGCCCGTGTTCGGCTCCGGCATCAGCGGCGACGAACGCGATGATCACGTCGCGTGGTGTCAGGTCTGGCCTCGCGACGGCGGCTTCGAGATGCAGTACATGGGCATGGGCGATCTGTACAGCAACTGCGTGCGCGGTCGGGCGTTCAGCAAGGACGGTATCCAGTGGGAAAAGCGCCCGCCATTCGATCACACCAGGATGACGATAGACGGGAAGCCGTTCCCCGATCGCTTCTGGAGGCCCTCGTTCCTCGAAGACCCCGCCGAGCGCGATCCGCGACGCCGCTTCAAGGGTCTGCTTGGCGCGTGGCAGCACGTCCGTGGGTGGGAACTCCGCTGGTACAAGGTGGTCGCGTCGCCCGACGGCACGAACTGGCACACGGTCGAAGGCATTCAGCCCGTGACGAACGGGGACATCAGCATCTCGCTCCATCTGATCCGCGACGACGAGGACCGCGACCCGAATCGTCGCTTTAAATTCCTCTCATGCAGCGGTGGGCAGTCGGGCCGAACCGTCGTGATGTTCACCAGCCCCGATCTGCTCAACTGGCATGACCCGGTTTACCTGCGTGAGAACCCGAACGATCTCCAATCCGCGTTCTGCCCGTATCCGACCGGTCCCGTGCCGCTCGATGCCGACGGCGCGGAGCATCCGTGGGAGGAGGAAATCCACGACGCCTACCAATGGCGCGAACACGGCCTGATGATGTTCCACTACGATTCGTTCTATTTCGGCGCAAACCAGCACGTCGAGAAGGCGCTCGCCGTGTCGCGCGACGGTCGTCATTACTGGCGCGTCAAACGCGGCGCGATTAACCTCCCGCACGGCGCGGCCGGCGCGTGGGACTCGGGCCGCGTGCGCACGGGCCTGCCCATCCGTGTCGGCGACGAACTCCGTCTCTACTACTGCGGCATGCCCGCGAGTTATTTCGACGACCCCGACGCCAAGGGTTACGTCCCGCCCGTGTGGGCCGATGCGTGGTCACATAACACAACTGCACGGGGACTGGAGTTGCGTCCATGGAAGGTCGGCCTCGCGAAACTCCGTGCAGACGGCTGGGCGTATCTCCAACTCGCCCGCGACGCGCAGTCGGGCCACCTGACCACGATCCCGTTCGAGTACGGCGGCGGCCAATTGGTCGTCAACGGCACCGGTCTCGGTTCGGGCGGAATTCGCGTCGAGGTGCGCACCGCGGAGAACGCCGCGGTCGTTCCCGGTTTTGATGCTGCCTCATCCCGCTTTTCCAATCCCGACGCCGTTCGCTCCTCCGTCGCCTGGTCGGGCGACAAAACACTTGAGCCGGGAACCTACCGTCTGCGTTTTGTCTTCGATGGCCTGCGATCAAAACTTTACGCGTTTGGATTTCAGACATAACTTTCATACGCACAAATAACCTCATCACACCATGAAGGAATCTCACATACAGGCACACGTCAAGGTAGCAGGAAAGCCGGACGCCGAGGTGCCGGAAGCGCTGATGGGCGTAAATCTCGAAGCCCATTTTACCAACGACGCTGCGCTCACGAACGACCGGTTGATTAACGCCAAGTTTCTTGGCCCCGCAGATCCGAACATGGGGATTCCCTGGGGCTGGCGTCGCTATCCCCACCACTGATCGATTGGGTTTTGCTTCCATATTTCGCATTGCGTAAGAGCGTGTTTAAACACGCTCTTACAGGTTCGCCGGCCCAACTGACATGAAACCCGCGTTTTCCACGCCGCTCAACGACTTCGGCAATCTGCACGGGGCGCTGAAGGCTTTCCGCGCGACCCACCGTCGCGAACTTTCCTGGACTAACCGTCGGGCCCTGGGATTTGGAGAATGGAAACGCCGGGCGCGCGCGGCACTGCGTGAGGCCTTGTGCTACGAGGTGAAGCGGTGCGATCTCGCCCCGCAGATCGTGGAGCGGCGCGAGCATGCGGACTTCATCGCGGAGAAGGTGGTCTATCAATCCACCCCCTGGTTTTCGGTTCCCGCGTGGTTTCTTCGGCCCAAGATGGGACGGCCTCCATTTCCCGCGGTTTACCTGATGCACGAATGGGGCGGCAACATCCTCTGGGGCAAGGAACGGGTGATCCGGTTTGGTGACGAGCCCCAAACCGTCGTTGAGCACCAGGCGACCTATCACGGCGGACGAGGCCTGGCGAACGAGTTGGTCCGCCGGGGGTATGCCGTGCTGGTCGCCGACGCGTTCTACTTCGGGGAAAGGGGTCCCCGAGGATTCAGCGGCATCCCTGAGAAAGTGGACCCGCGCACGCTCTCCATCGCGGAGGCCGCGGAGCTTCACACCCAAATTGTTTCCACGCTTTATCTCGCCGTCCGATACCTGATGTGGGCGGGAACCACCTGGGCCGGGGTCAACTTCTGGGACGATACCCGGGGAATTGATTACCTGGCCGGTCGTCCCGAGGTGGATCCCGGCCGCATCGCCTGCACCGGGCTCTCCGGCGGGGCTTGGCGGACCAATCTCCTGGCGGCGCTCGACGACCGAATCCGCGCCTCGGCCAGTGTGATGTGGATGAGCACCAGCGATACCCTGCACGATTACAACGTGGCGGGCGCTGTGGGAACATTCTGCCTGCTTCCAGGCCTCTGGCAGCAGATGGACGTTCCTGATCTTTCCGTGATGGCCGCACCGTCAGCCGCCCTGGTGGTCAGCGGCACCGAGGACCCCCTGTTCCCCCGCGAGGGAAAGGAAGCCGCAGTACGGCACATCCGCGAAGGATTTCGCTGGGCCGGATGCCCTGGCCAGTTCCGCGACTTTTCGCCGCGCAAGCCCCACTGCTTCGATGTCGAGGTGCAGGAGGCGGTGTTCTCTTTTTTCGGAGAGAAACTGCCAGCGCCGTAGGATCATCCGCGCGCCCCCGACAAGGAGCACATCTTAGAACGCCCACCGACTCGTGCAACCCCTCCCCGCAGGCGGCGACGCCACATTCCCCCTCAGGACAGGAACCGGGACCGGTTCTCCCTTCCTGCGCCTCCTGGAGGGAGGGGACTGCATCGAACTCGGGGTCGAGGGAGCCCCTCGCCAGGGCGTGGCGTGGCATGGCTCCCTCGGGGAAACTCGAGGTCTCCGCGCAGTACCGCCCCATCGGGACGGTTTTGAGGTGGCCGGGAGCCGCGATGCCAATCCGCATGGATGGTATTCAAC
>CAYZAE010000190.1:0-12128 GCA_964476125.1 uncultured Verrucomicrobiota bacterium
GGAGTGGGGGAGAGAAGCCAACGACCCGGAACCGGCAGTCCCTTGGGTGGAAGCTTAAACCGGAGGGAGAATCCGGTGGCACCGAGCCCATTCCCACCCGAATCCCTCAGCTTTCCTCTGTGCTCTCTGTGCCCTCTGTGGTGAAAAAATCGCAGCGCTTATCCCCACCCCGGTTTGGAACAGGATTTTGAATGTTCGAGGCGGCCAAGGATTTTCGAATGTCGGTTTGCCGTGGCGACGTCGGATGGGGTATTGGATCAAGGTCTCATGCGGAATCTGGCACAGCGTTGGTTCCTGAGGACGACCGCGTCAGCGGCCGTGGCGCTGTCGGCGCTGCCAACGGTCCCGTTGGCGGCGGCGGCGGAAGCTGCGGAGGGCGACCTCTGGGCCAGGCAGATGCGTCCTTTCCTGGCCGATTACTGCTTCAGCTGCCATGGGGCCGAGAAGGCGCGCGGGGATCTCGATCTGGAGCGGTTTCGCGCCGGGGGCGAATTCGCGGTGAACCGGGAGGCCTGGGAGAAGGTCCGGGACGCCCTCGAAACCCGCGAGATGCCGCCCGAGAACAAGAAACAGCCCACGGAAGCCGACCGCCAACAGGCCATCCGCTGGGTGGATGCCGAACTGGCGAAGGCTGATGCCGCCCTCCCTCCAAGCCCGGGACGGGTCACCCTGCGGCGCCTGAATCGCAACGAATACCGCAATACAATCCGGGATCTGCTGGCGGTCGATTTCAACGCGCACGCCAAGTTTCCCAACGACGAGTCGGGGTATGGCTTCGACAACATCGGGGATGTGCTCTCGCTGCCTCCGATGCTGCTGGAGAAATACCTGGCGGCCGCGGAGGAGATTGCCGGGAAGGCGATCGTCACCGAGGACCCGGCGCGCCGCCGGATCAAGAAGGTGCCGGCCAAAACCTTCTCCACCCAGGCGGATGCGGTGTCCCTGATCGAGGAGGAAGTCTGGGCCTTCTACCGCGAAGGCGAGATCGCGGGCGAACACGAGTTTGCCCAGCCCGGGGAGTATGTGCTCCGGCTCAAGGCCTACGGAGAACAGGCGGGTCCCGAGCTGCCCAAGCTGAGGCTTCGGCTCGATGGGCGGGAGATCCAGGTGCAGTCGGTGAAAGCCACCGCCGAGAAGCCCGAGACCTACGAGGTCACGGTCAAGGTGGAGGCCGGGCGTCACAAGCTGGGGGTGGCGTACATCAACAATTTCAATGCCGACGGCGACCGCAATGTGTACCTGGCGTCGCTGGAGGTGGCCGGCCCGCTGGGGGGACCGCCGGAGGAATACCCGGAATCCCATCGTCGGGTCCTGCCGCGCCGACCCGAGCCCGGTCGCGAACTCGTACTTGCCGACGAAGCCCTCCGCCGTTTCGCGACGCGTGCGTACCGACGTCCGCCGACCGACCGCGAGGTGGGCAAGTTGGTGGGGTTCGTGCGGGCCACGATGAAGGACGGGGGCAGTTTCGAGGAAGGCATCCGGCTGGCGGTGGAGGCCGTGCTGGTTTCGCCGCATTTTCTGTATCGCTGGGAGCTGGATCCGCTGGGCCGAGGGGCGGGGCAAGCCGCGGAACCCGTGGCGGCGGTTGCGGCGGGCCCGGGACCGGTGGCCGGCGGGGTGCTGCCGGCGCAGGCGCCTCCGGTGCGCGAACTGACGGATTACGAACTCGCTTCGCGCCTCTCGTACTTTCTCTGGAGTTCGATGCCGGACGAGGCGTTGTTCCAGGCGGCGGCGAGGGGGGAACTGCGACGGCCTGAGGGCCTGGAGACGCAGGTTCGCCGGATGCTCAAGGACGCGAAGTCCCAGGCCTTGGTGCAGAATTTCGGCGGCCAATGGTTGCAGATCCGGAATCTGGACCAGGTGGAGCCCGATGTTTCCATCTTCCCCGGGTGGAGTGCGGAATTGCGGGATGCCATGCGCAAGGAGACCGAGTTGTTCCTGCGGGCGATCATGGATGAGGACCGGGACCTGCGGGAGTTGGTGGATGCCGATTTCACCTTCGTGAACGAACGGCTGGCGAAGCATTACGGCATCGAGGGGGTGACCGGACCTGAATTTCAGCGGGTGAACCTCCCGGCCGGGTCGGGTCGGGGCGGGGTGATCACGATGGGCAGCGTTCTGACCATCACCTCGGTGCCGACGCGGACCTCGCCGGTGTTGCGGGGCAAGTGGATCATGGAACAGATCCTGGGCACGCCGCCGCCGCCGCCGCCGCCGAACGTACCGCCGGTCGAGACCGGGGCGGAAGCAGTCAAGGCGGCGACGCTGAGGCAGCGATTGGAACTCCACCGGGCCAAGCCGGACTGCATCGCGTGCCACCAGAAGATGGATCCGCTGGGGTTCGCCCTGGAAAACTTTGATGCCGTGGGGGCGTGGCGGGACAAGGATGGGCCGCATGCCGTGGACAACGCGGCGGAGCTGCCGGGCGGCAGGAAGTTCGTGGGGGCGCCCGGGTTGAAGACCCTGGTGCGGCGCAGCGATGATTTTCCGAAGGCCATGGCCACCAAGCTCCTGACGTATGGGTTGGGCCGGGGATTGGATTTCCGGGATCGGCGGGCGGTGAAGGGCGTGGTGGAGAATGTTGCGAACAACGACTTCCGGTTTTCGGCGCTGGTGCTAGGAGTGGTGCGCAGTGATCCGTTTCTGAAACGACAAATCGACCCGGTCAGCCATGAACAACATGCAAGCGTCCTTCCCTAGGCGGACTTTTCTCCGCGGACTCGGGGCCACCGTGGGCCTGCCGCTGCTCGAATCCCTGGCGCCCGTGCGGGCCCTGGGTGCCGGGGTGTCTGCCGAGGCCTCCCCGATCCGGCTGGCCTTCATCTACGTGCCCAATGGCGTTCACATGCCGCATTGGACGCCGTCGTACGAGGGGGCGCTGACCGATCTGCCGCCCATTCTGGAGCCACTGTCGCCGTTCAAGCGGGACATGCTGGTTTTGACTGGGCTGACCCATGACAAGGGCCGACCCAACGGGGATGGGCCGGGGGACCATGCCCGGGCGGCGGCCAGCTGGCTGACGGGTTCGCAGGCCCTGAAGAGCGAGGGTTCGCAGATCCGGGCCGGTGTTTCCGTGGACCAGATCGCGGCGGAAGCTGTCGGACGTTACACCCGCCTTCCTTCGATTGAGGTGGGAGCCGAACCCGGCCGGCAGGCGGGCAAGTGTGATTCCGGGTACAGCTGCGCCTATTCCAACAACATTTCCTGGCGCAACGATTCCACGGCGATGACCAAGGAGACCAATCCCCGGGCCGTGTTCGAGCGCATGTTCGGGGGGGGCGCCGACCGTGAGAAGGCGGAGGGCCAAGCGCGTCGGTTGCGGCAGCGGAAGAGCATTCTCGATTTCGTGCAGGAAGACGCCCGGGCCTTGAGCGGCCGGGTGAGTGGCAATGACCGCCACAAGGTGGACGAGTACCTGACTGCGGTGCGGGAGATTGAGCAGCGGGTGGAGCGGGCGGAGCGCGAGGCTTCGAGCCGGCCGGCGGACCTGCCTGACACCGCGGAAATTCCGGCGGGCACACCGACCTCGTACGAGGAGCAGCTGCGGTTGCTGGGCGACATGATTGTGCTGGCGTTCCAGACCGACACCACGCGCGTGGCGTCGTTCATGTTCGCCAACGAGGGCAGCAACAAGGCGTATCCCTTCATCGGGGTGAAGGACGGCCATCATTCGCTCTCGCACCACGAGAACGATCACGAGAAGCAGATGCGCATCAGCCGCATCAACCAGTTCCACACCCGCCAGCTGGCGTATCTCCTGCAACGCCTGAAGACCACGCGGGAAGGGGACGGATCGCTGCTGGACCATTCCCTGATCGTGTACGGATCGAGCATCAGCGACGGCAACCGGCACAATCACGACGACCTGCCCATCGCGCTGTTCGGGCGGGGGGGTGGCTCCGTGCTGACCGGCCGGCACCTGCGCTATCCGCTGGAGACGCCGATGTGCAACCTGTTCCTTTCCCTGCTCCAGAAAACGGGCGCACCCGTGGAACGGTTCGGGGACAGCACGGGCCCGCTGCGGTATCTCGAAAGCTAGGCGTCCCCGGGTTGACCCGCTCCTCCCTCCATGTCCGGCCGGGCTTTTGTTCTCCTGGGAGTTCTCGCGTTGGCGGGAACGTTGTGGTCCGGTGCGGCCGAGGGGCCGGAGCGATCGGCGGCGGAGTACGCCCGCGATCTGGAGGCCAGCGATCGCAATGTCCGTCGGGAGGCGGCCTACCGCCTGAGCCGCATGGGCCGCGAGGCCCGGGTGGCGATTCCCGAGTTAATCAAGGCTCTCGACGACGACCAGCAGCAGGTCTGGTTCGGGGCCATCTCGGCCCTGGCCAATCTGGGGCCTGACGCCGAGCCGGCGCTTCCGGCGCTCCTCAAGGAACTCGAGGCCTGGCAACCCTTCCGGAAGGATCGTCAGGGATCCCAGGCCCTTTACCGCACGGCCCTGGCTCTCGGCTCGATCGGGGCCCCGGCCGTACCGGCGCTGTCGAATGCGCTGGCCAGCGACAAGTGGTTCGTCAAGGCGGGGGCCGCCCGCGCCCTGGGTTTCGCGGGGGATCTCTCCCGTCCCGTCGTTCCGGCGCTGATTCGTGTCGTGGGCGATGAACGTGTGGAGGTGCGGGAGGCCGCCGCGGAGACTCTGGCGCTGCACCGCGATGCCGCGGTGGCCGGGTTGGTGACGTTGCTGACCGAGGACGAGGAACCCCGCGCCCGCGCGGCGGCGGCGGGCACGCTGCGACGGATCGGGACCAATGCGGTGTCAGCCCTGCCCGCCCTTCGCACGGCGGCCGAGAAGGATCGCGATTCCGGAGTCCGGGTCGAAGCGATGACCGCCCTGTCGCGCTGTGGTCTGCCGGCTGGGGAATGGGTGTCCCTGTTGTTCCAGGCGGCCCGGGACCCCTCCGAGCCGGTGCGCAAGGCTGCGTTCGGTTTGTTGCTGGTGGTGCGCCCTGTGGAAACGCGGCTGATGCCGACGCTGATCGCGGGCCTTCGCACTGCGGATCCCGGGGAAAGAGAACTTGCCGCCCGACTGGTGACGGAACTGGGCGCGGATGCCCGGAGCGCGGCGGCGGTTCTGGTGGAGACTTTGCAGACCTCCGCGTCGGCAGGGCGCGGCCCCGAGCCGGCGCTTACCCGCGCTTTGGCGGCCCTGGGTGAGGCCGGGGTCCGGCCCGTGTTCGCGGATTTGGGGGCCCGACGGTCGCCGGTGGTGCAGGGTACGAATGACTGGCGGTTGCTGGTGCTGCGTCAGGCCACGGCCCTGGCCATTCCGGCGATGGTCGAGGGATTGACGAATCCAGCTCCCGTGGTGCGCGTCGCGGCGTTGGAGGGACTGGCCGGGATCGGTTCTGCGGCGAGGTCGGTGGCCCGCAAACTGCCTCCCTACCTGGTGGATACCGATCCGTCGGTGCGTGCCGCAGCGTGGGCCGCCGCCGCCGCTTGTGGGGTTTCCTCCGAGCGTTTGCTGGAGGCGATCGAAGGCGGGTTGCAGGATGCCTCGATGGAGGTTCGGCGGTCCGTGGTGCTGGCCCTTGGCCATCTGGGAAGTGCCGCCAAGCCGGCGGTCCCGCGATTGATCCGGGAGATTGGGGCGGCGGATGAACCGCTGCGGACGGCGTCGGTGCGGGCGCTGGGATCGCTTGGGCCGGAGGCCGCGGCGGCTGTGGAACCCCTGGCCGCCGCCTTGGAAAGTGCCACGGGAGCAGCGCGCCTCGAACTCCTTGCGGCCCTGGGCGCGATTGGAAGCGATGCGGCACCGGCCCTGGCCCGGATGTCGGCATCCCTGTCGGATCCCGAGCCCGGTGTGCGCCGGGCGGCGGCGGAAGCCCTCGGTCGGCTTCGCGCGGCGGCGAAGCCGGCGATGTCCGGACTGGAGGCCGCCCTCAAGGATTCGGACACCTCGGTCCGTTCGGCCGCGCTGGAGGCGATGGCGGCGGTGGATCCGGAGGCGGCGGGCACGCTGGAGGCGGTGGTGCGTGGTCTGGAGGATGCCGAGGAACGCGTGCGACGCTCCGCCACCACGGCGCTCGTGGCCCTGGGGGAGAAGGGACGTCCGGCGGAGGCGCGATTGTTCGCCATGCTGGGAAACGCGGGGGACCGGGAACTGGCCAAGGAAGCGCTGCGGGCGATTCATCCCACCACGATGGCGTCCCTGCTGGAACTGCTGAAGCACACCGACTGGAGCCTGCGGGAACTGGGTGCGGATGCGCTGGCCCGGTTGGGGAAGGGCGGGGCGGAGGCTGTTCCGGCGTTGGAGAAGCTCATGCGGGACGATCCGCAGGATGAGGTCAAGAGGGCGGCGCGACGCGCGGTGCGACGGATCAAGGAGGGTTGAGAACTGGGGCCGGCGAGAGGATCGGGGAGATCAGAATCCGGCCCGCCTTCCCTGGTGTTTCAGACAGGCCGAAGTGGAGCCAGCGGGCGGTAGCGGTAGGTCAGTTCGCACTCGAACATTTCCTCGGCCAGCTTTCCCTTGCGACCCGCGGCGGCGATCTCGCGTTCGGGCGGGAGCCGGCTGACCAGGGTGACTTCGAGCGAGTGCTCTCGGGGGCTCAGGCTGAGGTCCTGCACATGTTGCAGATGACTGCGGTCGAAGGCGTCCGCCAACCGCAGCAGCGAGGCGAGCCACGACACCTTCTTGCGCCGGGTCCGGGAAAGCCTCTGGTAATCCTCGTGGTCCGGGCTGGGATGCGCCTTGCGATGATAGCGGGCCACCAGGGCGAGCATCTCCACTTCGACGGCGTTGAACTGGGCCCAGGTCTGGGCCCGGATCAGGCGGGCCGAGTGTTTGTGATGGGCGGCGCCCTTGCGGCTCACCGGCCAGCCGACGTCATGCAGGCAGGAGGCCCCTTCGAGAATCACGCGTTCATCCGGGCCGAGTCCGTGCCACTTCTTCGACTCATCAAACAGGCGGACCGCGAGCATCGCCACGTGCCGGGTGTGCTCCGGTTCCGGTTCCAACCGGTCCATCGCGGCATGCACTTCGGCGATCGCGGCGGCGTGGTTCATGTAGGCACGGAAAATTCGGAATCCGGTTCGGGAACGGGTTCGAGCAAGGCGGCGAATCGAAGCCCACGGGTACTGACCCACAACGCGGGCAGCCCGAGTTGAAGCAGGATGCTCTCGTGGACCACGGCACCCGTCAGCATGACGTCCGCCCGTTCCGGAGGCAGCCCCGGCACCTGACGTCGCTTCTCCAACGGCAGGGACCAAAGCCGCTCCACCCAGCGGGTGAGGTCGGCGGCGGAAAGGGGCGTGGCCTCGATCCGGTCCCGGTCGAAATCAACCAGCCCGGCCGCCATGCGGGCCAGGATGCTGGCGGCACCGCCGACGCCAATGTGCCGGGCGGGGCCCTCCCGGGAGGAGGCGTCCTTCAGGGCGGGAGCGACCTCCGGCAGCACCTGATCCCGAAAAAACCCGTTCACGTGATCGCGGCAACGCGCAAGGTCGTCGGGCGTCGGATCCGCGGGTGGCCGGAGGGTCTCAAGGAGCCGGACAGCCCCCAGGGGAAAGCTGCGGCTGTATTTTCGGGAACCATCCCGGCCGACAATGAACTCGGTGCTGCCGCCTCCGAGATCGGTGACCAGGACCGGGCCGTGCGCGAAATTGTCCTGGGTGCAGACCCCTCGGAACCCCATCTCCGCCTCCGTTGCGCCGGAAAGAATCCGGAGATTCAGGCCGGTCCGGGCGAACAGTGCGTCCCTGAGTTCGCCGGCATTGCGGGCGTCCCGGGCGGCGGCGGTGGCCAGCAGGCCGATGCGGGTGGCACCGAGCCGGAGGGCCTCGGCGTGGAATGCGGCGACGACGTCGGCGGTCCGGGCGATGGCTTCCGCGGAGAGAATCCGGGATTCGAAGGAACCCTCGCCGAGCCGGGTTTGCTGACCGTGTTCGTGGAGGGGGACGATGCGGGACCCGAGGACGTCCCCGACGAGCAATTTGACGGAGTTGGTGCCGACGTCGATGACGGCGCGTCGGTGGGGGGCGGCGTTGGGGTGTGGGGAAGGGAGATCGGACACCTTGGGGGTGGGGTCAGGACTTCACGCCGTCGCGGGCGAGAACGGCGGCGCCGGTGATGCCGGCGTGGTCTCCGAGTTTGCTGGCGATGATTTCGACGCCTTTGGCCGCGCCGGTCAGGGCGTAGTCCTTGGCGGTTTCGACGATGATGGCCATCATTTCATCCTCGAGGGCATCGATGACGCCGCCGCCGAGGACGATGTATTCGGGGTTGATGAGGTTGATGATGTTGCCCACCGCGATGCCGGTGTATTCGGCGGCATCCTCGACCACCTTTTCGACCAGTTTGTCCCCTTTCTTGAGGGCCTTTCGGAGATCCCCGCTCCGGAGGTCGCTGAGGTCGTCGCCCAGCAGTTCGGTGAGCATCGTTTTTTCGCCTTCCTTCACGGCGTTCTGGATGCGCCGGAAGATGGCGGAACGGCTGGCGAGGGCTTCGAAGCAGCCCTTGTTGCCGCAGCCGCATTTGGGACCGCCGACTTCCAGGACCATGTGCCCGATTTCGCCGGCGGTGCGGTTGAAGCCGCTGTAGAGGCGGCCGTCGAGAATGATGCCGGCGCCGATGCCGGTGCCGAGGAAGATGCCGACCAGATGTTTTGGTTTGCCGGCCAGTTCGGCGACATGGACGCCGAGGGTGCAGACGTTGCAGTCGTTCTCCACGAACACGGGGATTTCGAGGTGTTTCTCGAGATCCTTGCGCAGGGGGATGTCCACCCAGCCGGGCATGTTGGGGGAGAAGATCACCCGGCCTTCGGTCGGATCGATGGAGCCGGGAGCCCCGATGCCGATGGACTTCACCTGCTTGAGGTCGAGATCCGCCTCGTCCACGGCGTCGCGGATGGTGCGGGCGACGCGTTCGATGACTGCCTTGGGGCCGCGATCGGCCTTGGTGCTGGATTTGGTGCTGGCCAGCAGCCGGAGCTGGGGGGTGAACACGCCAGCCAGAATCTTGGTGCCACCGAGGTCGACTCCAATATGGACGGATTTGACGGGGGTTTCCGGCATGGAGAGTTGGGGGAGACTGGGTTGGGATCGGCGTCGCCGGAACGCGCGCGCACCGGTGATTGGCTCTTACAGCAGAAGGGGGGAGGGGGGTCAAACGGTTATTCCGACGATTCCTCGCCCGGGTCCGCGTCCCCGGCTCCGACGGGAGACATTTGCTCCACGAAAAACCCTTGCAGGACCCCTCGAATGAAGATTCCCGGAGCCGTCCTGCTGCCTGCGAAGTGAGCTGCCGTCCCGGGTGCCGGCGGGCGGGCGGGCCACGGCCGCTCCACCGCTCAGCCGCACTGGGCCTGGTGGCGGAGGGCGTGGTCGATGAGCACCAGCGCCGTCATCGCCTCCACCATGGGCACCGCCCGCGGAAGCACGCAGGGGTCATGGCGTCCCCGGCCCTTGAGGGTGGTGTCGCGGCCCTCCACGTCGACTGTGTCCTGCTCGTGCATGACGGTGGCGACGGGTTTGAAGGCGACGCGGAAATAGACGGTTTCGCCGTTGCTGATCCCGCCCTGGACGCCGCCGGAGCGGTTGGTGACGGTGCGCACCCGGCCGTCGATGTTCCGAAACGGATCGTTGTGCTGAAGACCGGTGAGCTGGATGCCGGCGAACCCGCTGCCGAGGTCGAAGCCCTTGGACGCCGGAAGGCTCAGCATGCCCTTGGCGAGATCGGCCTCGAGGCGGTCGAAGACCGGGTCGCCCCAGCCGGTGGGCACGTTGCGGGCGACCCCGAGCACGATGCCGCCCACGCTGTCGCCTTCGGCCCGGCGCTGTTCGATCAGGGCGATCATGCGTTCGGCCACCGCGGCGTCGGGGCAGCGCACGATGTTGGCCTCGGCGTCGGCGCTCGAAAACGTCTCGGGATCGACGATAGCCACGATGTCCTGCACCTGGGTGACACAGGCGAGCACTTCGACGCCGAAGCGTTCGCGGAGCAGCTTCTTCGCGATGGCCCCGGCGGCCACGCGTCCGATGGTTTCACGCGCGCTGGTGCGTCCGCCGCCCGGCCACGCGCGGATGCCGTACTTCGATTGGTAGGTGTAGTCCGCGTGGGAAGGGCGGTACTTGGTGGCCATTTCGGAATAGGCCTCGGAACGTTGGTCCTCGTTTTTGACCACCAGGGAGATCGGGGTGCCGAGGGTGCGGCCTTCGAACGTCCCGCTCAGGATCCGGACGGTGTCGGTCTCCTTGCGGGGCGTGACGATCTTCGATTGCCCGGGCCGGCGCCGGTCGAGATCGGGCTGGATGTCCGCCTCGGTGAGTTCGAGTCGGGGCGGGCAGCCATCGATCACGACACCCACGCCGCCCCCGTGGGATTCGCCCCAGGTGGTGATTCGAAAGAGATGACCGAACGTGTTGCCCATCGCGGCAAGGCTGCCGGATCGGGTGGCGACCGGTCAAACCGTGCGGAGATCGCGGCAGGATCGTTGCCGACGCAGGCGCCACGATTCACGCTGGTCCCATGCACTGGTTTGCTGGGGTCCAGGTGGCTGAGGAAAAATTCTGCCTGCCGGGATCCACCCGGGTCACGGTGATGCGGCAACGTGGCGTTGGCCGGATTTACCGCTGGATGGGTCTGCTGTTATTCCTTCTGGCCGGGTGGCATCCGTCACCTTTGCAGGGTGCGGAACCGGCCACGGCCCGGCCTGCGTTGGGCATCAATCTGGCCGGGCCGGCGGATTGGAACAGCGAACTGCCGTTCGTGGATGTGTTCCGGTTGTCCCGCACCTGGATCAGCCAGAAGGCCGGGGCGGGCTGGGGCAAGGGGCCGGCACTCGACCTCGACGAGCGGGGCTGGGTTCGGAAGCTGGAGCCGGGGTGTTTTGCAGAGACGGCCTTGTGCACCATCGAGGCTGGTCATGTTCCGGGAGGAGTCTGGACCGTTCTGTGGGAGGGCGAGGGACGGGTGGAACTGTCGCGTGGCCGGGAGGTTTCCCGGGCCCCGGGCCGATTGACTGTCAGCCTGGACGCGACCGGCGGTGGCTTCTTTCTTCGGATCCGGGAGACCACCCCCGGGAATCCCGTGCGCGACCTGCGGGTGCTGATGCCGGGGTTCAGTGAGAAGGACGTCGCGGCGAATCCCTGGAACCCCACGTTCCTGGCCCGCTGGCGGGGGGTGGCCTGTCTGCGGTTCATGGATTTCCAGGAGACCAACAACTCGAAGCAGCGCCAATGGAGCGAAAGGCCGCGCCTGGAGGATGCGACCTTCACGCGGAACGGAGTGCCGATCGAGGCCCTGTGCGATCTCGCCAACCGGCTCGGGGCCGATGCCTGGTTCTGCCTGCCGCACCTGGCGGATGACTCGTATGTCCGCGAGTTCGCCCGACTGGCGAAGGCCCGCCTCGATCCCGCGCGCCGGGTTTATGTCGAGTATTCGAACGAGGTTTGGAACGGGCAGTTCCAGCAACATCGGCATGCGGCGGAGCAGGGGGAGAAACTGGGGTTCGCAACCAAGTCCTGGGAGGCGGCCTGGCGCTACACGGCACGGCGTTCGGTCGAGATCTTCCGGATCTGGAAGGAAGTCTGGGGTGAGGGGGACCGGCTGGTGCGGGTGCTGCCGGCCCAGGCTGCCAATGGGTATGTTGCGAACCAGATCGCCGATTGGGGGGAAGCGGCGAAGGAAGCCGACGCGCTGGCCATTGCTCCCTACATTTCCATGAACATTCCCCTCATGTCCGGCAAAGGACTGACAGCCGCCGAGGTGGCAACCTGGACCGTCGACCAATTTCTCGATCACGTGGAGTCCAAGGCCCTGCCCGAGTGCCTGCGCTGGATGGAGGATCACCGGAAGATCGCCAATCAGCGTGGACTTCGCCTGGTGGCCTACGAAGCCGGACAACACTTCGTGGGTGTGGCAGGCGCGGAGAACGACAAGGCGCTCACCGACCTGCTTCTCCGCGCGAACGCTCACCCGCGCATGGCCGAGATCTACCGGAAGTACTATGCCGGCTGGGAGGCGGCGAAGGGCGATCTGCTCTGCCATTTCTCGAGTGTCGGAGCCTGGAGCAAGTGGGGCAGCTGGGGACTGCTGCAGCATGCCGACGACGACCCGTCCCGTTCCCCGAAGTTCGTGGCCACGATGACCTGGGCGCGGAAGCTCGGGCAACCGGTGTCCGTGCCGGCGGGCG
>CAYZAE010000191.1:0-11996 GCA_964476125.1 uncultured Verrucomicrobiota bacterium
CTGTCCCTCTGGGCTAGAAACGCGCGGTCAGTCCGAACCGCGCCTGGATGGGTTCCACGGGATGGTAATGGATCTGGGTGAGGGCGGCGTCGCCGGGTCGGACGCGGGATTCGTAGGCGTAGTCGATGTCGTGATCCCGACGGTCGAGCAGGTTGAAAACCTCCGCCGTCAGAGTCCAGGTGCGGTTGAACCGGTAACCGACCTGCAACCCCACCAGGAGGGTGTCGCCCGATCGCAGGCTGTTGTCCTCGATGAGCGGACGCGGACCGAAGTAACGGAGTCGCAACCCACCGAACAGACCCTGGTCGGAATGGTAGGTGAGTCCGGTGGCGACGACGGTCTCGATGGACCCTGGGATATGGTTTCCCGAGGGATCTTCGTCGCGGAACTCGGCGTGCGAGAAGGAGAGGTCGGCGTCGAGGGTCAGATGTTTGGTCAGCTGATAGTAGTTCGCCCATTCGACGCCGTAGCGGCGGCTGGGGCGGCTTGCCTCGGTGGTTCCCGCGTCGCCCACGAAGAGAAGTTCCGAATCGATGTCCAGCCACCAGACCGAAACGGTGCTCTGCAGGCCCTCAAGGGCGAGAGTCCGGACCCCGATCTCAGCACCCACCGTCGGAACCAGCGGATCGGCGCGCCGGATGGGATTGCCCTCGCCGTCGAGCGGGCTGCCGGTCACGGGATCGACGCGTGTGGTCGTGCCGCGCCCGTCGTTGCTGTGGAATCCAAGCCCGCCTTGGAGATAGATCTCGGTCCGGGCCCACGGACCGAACACGACCCCACCCTTCGGACTGGGAAGCCCGTCGGTGCGGGTTCCGGAATTCTCCGGACGCAGGCTTTCAACGTCGAAGGCATAGAAATCGCCGCGTACACCGGCGATGGTCCGGAATTTTTCGGTCCACCGGATCTTGTTCTCGTAATAGATCCCAACACTGGTTTGCAGAACGTCGTCGGATCGCGTGGTGGCCGGAAGCACCGAACCGTCGGCGGCGTTGATCTTGTCGACGCGCTGGCGTCCCTGGGTTTGGTAGAGCCCGTTTTCGATGGAGTCGTGCCGTGCCTGGAGCCCGAGGGTGTTGTCGACTTCCTTCTCCCACCATTGGCTGTGGATCGTGTGGGCGGCCTGAAGCCCGGCGACCCAGCGTCGGTCGACCTGTTCGAATTGGTCGCCGAGCCGGGGGTCGGTGAGGAAGTAGGTGAAGTTGGAGAACAGATCGAGGTCGGAGTGGAACCCGTAGACCATGGCGTGGGTGGTGGACCGGTCGTCGGACCGATGCCATTCCCCCTGGAGACTGTAACGGCCTGAGTCACCGCCGGTGGTGTCATCGAGCGAGCCGAAGAACGGGACGAGACCTTCGTCGACAGCGCTGGCGGCGACCTGGTCGCTGGACTCCCATTTCCCGTGGTAACCGCGGGCGGTCACGCTGACGCCGTTGGCTTCGTCGCCCCGGCTGTAGGTCACCTGCCCGTTGAACTTCTGGAAATCCTCGGGGTTCCGCCAGGGGCCGTCGTGGTGCAGGGCTTCGAGCCCGTAGAGCAGGGTGCCGTCGCCGAGTTTGGGGGACGACGCGAAGACCGCCCGGCCGTAGCCGAACATGCCGCCTTCGACGACGGCCAGGCTCATGGGGAGTGTCCTGAAGGTTTCGAGTCGGGCGGCACCGGCCGAGCCGAAATCGCCGGTGTCGGCGTAGTACACCCCTTTCTGGTAGTTCACCCGTTCCACCAGTTCCGGGATGACGATGTTCATGTCGGTGTAACCCTGGCCGTGGCCATGGGTCGGCAGGTTCACGGGCATGCCATCGAGGCTGGTGGCGAAGTCGGTGCCGTGATCGAGGTTGAAGCCGCGGAGGAAGTATTGGTTCGCCTTACCGCCACCCGCGTGCTGCGTCACGATCACCCCGGGAACGGTTTCCAGCAGCTCGCCCCCGCGTGAGATCGGGCGGCGTTCGAGTTGCTCGGCACCCACGGTGCCCTGGGTCGCGGAGTTCGCGATGCCGATCAGGCTGTCGCCCCGGCCGCGAACCAGCATTTCGGGAAGCTGGGTGACGGGACCAGCGGCTGCGTAGGCTTCGGGTGTGGTTTCGGGTGCGGCGGCGGGGGAGGGGGCGAGATGGGGGACCGGATTGGGCGGAGGGATGAGGTCCGGCCGCGCGGTTCCAGCGAATGTTCCGGCGAAGGCCGCCAGCGCCAATCGAAGTGCGGTGCGGGCGGGAGGGGGAGGGGAGGTTGGGGGACGGAGCGAGCGGGCTGACAACGAACGGGCTTTCGAAAATATCGTCATGGCAAGGAATCGGGTTGGGAATCTGGGGAGCCTGGCGGCCTGGGGGGCACCGACGGATCGGCGTGCGTGGCGGGGATAGGGGGACAGGCTCTTGTTCCCTGCGCACGGGCACACCGCCCCTGGCTCCCCGGGCGTGTCGGCGATGGGCCGCTGCATGCCCGGGGGAGGGCCGCGATAAGGATTGGATTGGAAGGACCCGGATTCCTGGAAGGGAGTCGGGGTGAAGGACCGAACGATGGAACGGTCGGCGACGTGGCGACTTGGAGACTAGACCTCGGGCGGAGCCCGTCCGGCGGTCTGAGGATCCCAGGCGTGGGTTCGCGGGAGATCGCAGGCGGAGCCGGGAGCGGCGAACCCGAACGAAGCGAAGAAAGCGGGAGGGTCGGCCGTGGGGGCGTGGTCGATCAGACCTTCGCCGAGCAGTTGAATCAGCCCCTCGTGATGATGGCCGGGAATGTCCGAGTTCGGCTTGGGGTCAGGGGTTGCGGGGGAGCGGCCGGCCAGACGTCGTCCGAGGGCCGTGAGCCAGTTCGCCAGGGGTCGAAGGGGCAGTTGGAAGGACTCGTGTTGGTTCGCAAATGGGCTGCGGGATTCGAGGACAATTCGGGAAGCATTTGCCCCGACGCGACGGAGTTCGGTCCGGGACAGCGGCCAGACCGGCGTCGACCGGGCGTGGAAGTGGGGGACCCCTTCACCGCCATGTTCCACCCAGACATGCAGCCAAGGAACCAGCCCCGCCACCCCGGCGAGGCCCAGGGCGAGGATCAGGTACGTTGCGATCCATGGCCGTATCCGTTTCATCCGGTGGCGGGCGAAGGGTGTCGGAACGAGAGGATAGGTTCCATCACAGGCATTCGAGGAAGGAACGCCGCCGCCTGTGGAATGGATGCATCAAAGCCGGATCCGGAGACTCGGGTGTTGGGAAGGGCGTTTTGGACAAGGTCCGAATCCGCGACAGAATGCCGCCCAGTGAACAATTCTTTCGAAGGCAGGAACGTGGTGATCTTTGGTGCGACGGGTGGAATAGGCTCCGCGTTGGCGCGGCAGCTGGCGCCCTTGGGATGCCGGCTGACGTTGGTGGCACGGGACTCCGAGCGACTCGCGGCCCTGGCGGGGGAGTTGAAGTCCGAGTCCAGGTCGTTGGATGTCACCGATTCCGCCGCGGTGGAGGAATGCCTGGAGGCTGCCGGTGCGGACGGGAAAAGAATCGATGGCGTGGTGAACTGTGTGGGTTCGCTGCTCCTGAAGCCGGCGCACACCACCCTGGATTCGGAGTGGGCCGGGGTGATGGCGGCGAACCTGACCTCCGCCTTCCATGTTCTGCGCTCGGCGGCGCGGCGGATGATGCGGGACGGGGGAGGATCGATCGTGCTGATGGCGTCCGCGGTCGCCTTGCGCGGCATGGTGAACCACGAGGCCATCGCGGCGGCCAAGGCTGGGGTGGTGGGATTGGCGCTGTCGGCGGCCGCAACCTACGCCCGGTATCAGGTCCGTGTGAATTGCGTGGCTCCGGGTCTGACGCGAACGCCGCTCACCGCGGCTTTGACGCGGAGCGAGGCGGTGGTGAAAGCCTCGGCGGCGATGCACCCGTTGGGACGGATCGGAGAGCCGGAAGAGGTGGCCCGTGCCATCCAGTGGTTTCTGGATCCCGGGCAGAGCTGGGTGACGGGGCAGGTGTTGGGAGTGGATGGTGGGCTGGCGTCGGTGCAGGCCCGGGCGGGGGCCTAGGAATCCGGGCCGTGGGCGTCCGCTTGGGGCCTGTGGCTGAGGAAGTCGGGAGAAACTGTCTCATTTGTCTCACCTGGGTGTCGTTTTTGTTTACTTTGTGTATTGTAATATAAACTGAACGTAACCAAGGACTTGTCTTTTGGATTGGGGAAATGCTCGGGATTTATCTGTCGGAATTCTTTACATTATCATGCGGCTGTTGATTTGGGCATTTTTCTTAACATGTTGGTTTCGTGTTAGTTGCGATTATTCTGGGTACTGGCATCGGGTGTGCTTTGTGGGTAGGGCATTTCCTTAAGCAAATTTCCTTCCCTTCTTGGGCCTGAGGTTCGTTGGAAGCTGAAGGCGGGTTTATCCCTGGGGAGTGCCTGGACTATTCACCGTTCAAACCATGCGAAACCAAACCCTTCTCGCCAGTTCCGTTGTGCTGGGAGCCTTTTGTCTCAATGTTGGCGCCACGATTTATGACCCGGGCGTTTCTCCGTCCGACGCCTCTTCGGGGCTGACCTTCGGAACACACCTGATCGGCGGACCCCACACCTCGGTGGCGGGAGCCGGTGGCAGCGGGTTCAGTGCGAATGGTTCCGTGCACAATGGCGCCCGGACGTACACCTATGATTTGGGTGGGGCGCCGGACCTTGCGGATGGCATCGCCAACCGCGGGGATGCGGGCTTCGCGATGATGATCTGGGACATGGGCGCGTCGTACGACAGCCTGCGCCTCTTCACCCACCAGGACCATTACAACGGCGGGCCGATCGCGGACAATTTCGTGGCTCAGGACGTGATGGAGTACAGCGTCTGGGGCAGCACCGACGGGGATAACTTCAAGCTGTTGTCGGACGTCACGGCCTTCGATCTCACGGGCGGTGGGGCCGGTCTGCCGACCTATACGTTCGCCGGCACGGCGCCGTCGGTGATTTATCGCGGCGGGTCCACCGAGTTCGGCGCGCTGAACGCCTACACCCGCGAGTACGTTTTTGGAGAGAGCTTCCAGTACTTCGGCGTCCGTGCCAGCACCATTACCATCAGGGCCAATGATGCGGATCCCGAAATCGATTCGATCGCGGCGTTCAACATCAACACCCGTCCTCCCGGAACCCCGGGCACCGGTGTTCCCGATGGCGGTCTGTCGGTTCTGATGCTGGGTTCCGCGGTGGCCGGACTCGGCCTCGTGCGGAAGAGTGTCCGCCGGTAAGCGGAGGCGTCCCGGCCTTGAGGCTGGCTGCCATTCGAAAATCAACTCGGCGCCCGGACGGGGACGTTGTCCTGTCCGGGCGCTGCGCTTTTTCGGATTGGACTGCATCGCAACGCAGTCCACTCTGGGGCGTGCGGCCGGGAGGAACCCCAGGCGGGGTCTCGCCGGGAATCGTTCGCGTTGCCGTGGAGGGGGTGGGGTGAAAAGTTTTTTGTCAGATCGCGGTTCGGGCGGCCCACAAGGAGGCAGAAACCGTTCGATACGATTTCCAAAACCTCGGGTCTGTGCGGCTGAGGCGTCGCGCGGTCGCCGACAATCCCAAGGAGACATCCATGCCCAGTTACCTGCATCCCGGCGTCTACATTGAAGAGATACCCAGCGGCGCGAAGCCCATTGAAGGCGTTTCCACCTCGGTGGCCGCGCTGGTGGGTTTTGCCAAGGCCGGTCCCATTGGAGAACCCACCCTGGTTCACAGTTGGGATGAGTATCGCGCCGCCTTCGGTGAGATCGACTCCGACCAGGACCACCTCGGTCTGGCGGCCTTCAACTATTTCCTGAACGGCGGACGTGATGCGTACATCGCGCGCCTGGCCCAGGGGGCGTTGAGCGCGAGTCTTCCGGCGAACACGATTCCCGGCCTGTCGGGCGGCAGTGCCAATGCCATCAACGTGCTGGCCGTGACCGCCAGGAGTGCCGGCCTTTGGGGAAACGCGCTCCGTGTCCACGTCACCGCCAGCGACGGCATCCGGTTCGACCTGGAGATCCGACGATGGGACGGCGAAATGGACGGCACCAAGGAGGTCACGACGCTGCTGGAGAAGTTCACCAGCCTCTCGATGGACACTTCGGATCCGGGCTACGCGCTCACCGTGGTGAACGGCGGATCCAGTCAGGTGACGGTGGATCTCTCGAGCCAGGTGAAAGCCGCGCCGACGACGTTTTATCATAAGGCGACCAGCGTCAGCGGGGATCTGAGCACGATGGTGTGGACCACGGTGACGGCGGGGATGACCTTGTCGTTGAACATCGACAATCTGGGCATCAAGACCATCACGCTCGGGGCGGCGCCGGGAGGGACCTACGACACCGGCATTGAGGTCGCGGCGGAGATTCAGGCGCGGGTCCGGGCGCTGGGTGAGGCGTACGCGACCTTCACCTGCGCGTTTGCTGCCAACGTGCTGACGCTGACCTCGGGGGTGGATGGCGCGAATTCTTCGGTGCTCGTGCGGCCCGGGGCGCTGGCGACCTTGTTGAAGCTGGGGAAGGCGGCTGCCCCCCAAAACTCGGAGCAGCACGGAGCGCGGGACGTGGTGCCGAGGCTCATGACCGTGCCGGCGGCCCTCACCGGGGGTGATGACGGCAATCTGCCCGGCTCCGGCGATTACCTCACGCTGTTCAACAAGCTGAAGAAGGTCAGGGACGTAAACATCGTGCTGCTTCCCGGCCAGTTCATGGCGGCGGACGGGACCGGCAATCCCTGCATCGACGCGGCGATCGCGCATTGCGAGGCGACGGCCAGCCGCATGGTGCTGGTGGATCCACCGCCGGGTCTGGAACTCGACCAGGCGGCGAAGGTGAGTGCTCTCGGTCTCACGACCTCCACCTACTCGGCGCTTTATTATCCGTGGGTGAAGATGGCGAACCCGTTTTACAACCGGGACACCAATCCGAACGTGCCGACGACGCTGACGGTAGCGCCCTCGCCGTTCGCGGCGGGGATCTGGGCGCGGACGGATGGCACACGTGGCGTGTGGAAGGCCCCGGCGGGGGTGGAGGCTTCGGTGCGTGGCGTGGCCGGACTGGAGTTCACCGTCGAGGACGGCGAACAGGACCAGTTGAATCCGGAGGGGGTGAATTGCCTGCGCAAACTTCCGAGCTTCGGGGCTGTTCTCTGGGGAACCCGGACCCTCTCGACCAAGGCGAATCCGGAGTGGCGTTACGTGCCGGTGCGGCGGACGGCCCTCTACATCGAGAGCAGTATTTACAACGGCATCCAGTGGGCGGTGTTCGAGCCGAATGATCACCGTCTGTGGTCCTCGCTGCGCACCAACATCGGAGCGTTCATGGATGGAATGTTCCGGGCGGGGGCGTTCCAGGGACAGAAGGCTTCGGACGCCTACTTCGTGCGGTGCGGGCTGGGGGACACCATGACCCAGGACGACATCGATCGCGGGCAGGTGATTGCCATCGTTGGTTTCGCGCCGTTGAAGCCGGCCGAATTCGTGATTGTTCGGATTCAGCAAAAAGTCGGTCAGTCCTGATCCTGATTAAGGAGGCAAACAAATGGCTGCTCCCATGTTCCCGGTCAATGCCCACAGGCATGACCCCTACCGCACCTTCAAATTCCAGATCCTGATCGACGGGAAACCCGTTGCCGGGCTGAAGAAAATGGGCGCTCTGAAGCGCAAAACCGAGGCCATCAAGTGGCGGACGGCGGGCGATCCGAGCAAGGAACGGATCCTGCCGGGCGGCACCTCGTACGAGCCGATCGCGCTTGAGCAAGGGTTGTCGCACGATCCCGTGTTCGAGAACTGGGCCAACCTGGTGAACAACATCGATGGCGACGCCGCGATGTCCCTGAAGAACTTCCGCAAGGACATCGTGATCAACGTGCTCAATCTCCAGGGGCAGGTGGCGATCTCTTACAAGGTCTTCCGCGCCTGGGTTTCCGAGTACCAGGCCGTGCCGGAGATGGATGCCGGCACCATGAACGCCGTGGGCATCCAGACCCTCACGCTCCAGCACGAAGGCTGGCAGCGCGACACGGCGGTCGGCGAACCGACCGAATCCTGAGCGGGGAACGTTCCATGCAACTCCCGGGCGGACTGGTGGAAGGCGAGACGAGGCGCCGCGACTGGGCGTTCCGCCCGGTTTCCGGCGAACTCGAACTGGCCGTGGCCGAGGCCGGGGAGACCTCGGCCACCATGCCCCTCGCCGTCACCCGCGCACTCGCCGCCGCCCTCCGTCATCTGGCGGGCACCAACCCCAGCGAGTCGCGGGTGGCGGATTTGTGCGTGGGGGACCGCCAGTTTCTGATGCGGGAACTCGACCGCCACCTCGGGTCCGAGGGCGGGTGGTTCGAGGCGGATTGTCCGAAGTGCGGCCAGCGCTTTGACTTCGAAGTGGCCTACGCCGATCTGCCGGTCCAGGAAGCGGGTCCCGGGTTTCCCTGCGCTCGGGTCGACATGAGCGGGCGGCAGTTCAGATTCCGCCTGCCGACCGGCGCGGACCAGCAGGGGCTGACCGCCCAACCCGATGAAAGGGCGCAAACCTGGCTGCTGGGGCGTCTGATCCAGGAAGGGGAACTTCCCGAGGTCCCGGGCCAGGATCTGATCGCAGCCGCCGAGGGGGCCTTGGAATCGATTGCTCCGGGGATTGTCTCGAAGGTGCAGGCCGCCTGTCCCTCCTGCGGAACCGTCAACGAGGTGGAACTGGATCCGTACCGGGTGCTTTCCCGCCGCACGGATGCGCTGCTCCAGGAGGTGCACCAGATCGCCTTCCATTACCACTGGTCCGAGGCCGAGATCCTGCGCCTGCCGCGTCCGCGTCGGCTGCAGTACCTGCGTCTCATCGACCGCGCCCGCGGCATGGCCGCCTGAATTCGCCATGGGACTTTTCCACGACACCCTCCACGACGCCCGGCGACCGGTCTCCGCGACCTGGGTGCGCCGTTCCAACGAGGCCGACACCGAAGGGCCGGTGGGCCCGGAGGAATTTTCCGTGCCGGAGGAACCATCCCCGTCCGGCATGGCGACGGTGTTTCGATTTCAGAAGGCGGGACCGGCGGCCAGCAGGCCGTCCGCGTCCCGGGAGGCGTCATTCCGGGCGGATGCGGGGAGGACCCGCATTCCGTCTGGCGACCCTTTGTCAGCGGCGATTCCGGTTGAAGGACCGGAGTCGTCCGCCACGAATGTCAACGGAGACGAAGACATTTCCGCGCGACGTGTGAACCGTGGAAGCGAACTGGAAACAGGACAGCAAGAACACGCAGGTCCGAGCAAGGTAACGGCAGCCAACGTGAATTCTGAGACGAAGGTCCCTCGGTCGGCACAGTCGCCCGAGTCTTTCGAGTCAGTGTCGTTTCGCGAGACGCATAAGCCCCGAATCCCAGACGGCCGTGAACGAACTGTTAGCCAAACTGGAGAAGCATTTCCTGCGAGCCGGCCGTCGGGTCGGGGCGCCTCACCTTCTGATTCCTTTGCGGATCCCTCCGCCCCCCACCCCGGGGGAGAGATCACCGCGCAACGTGCGGTTTCGGGTGGAACCCAGCCCCTGCCGGTTGCGAGTGCGAGTGCGAGTGCCGGTCGGGGTGGGTTGACCCCATTCGGGCCTTCCGGAGTGGGCTCTCCTGCGTCGCCCAACCTGCCGGGAACTCCTTCCTTCACACCACCGGAAACCCCGGCGAACCCCACCGGCGTGGCGATGCCGGAAGCCGGTCCGTCCTCGATCCCCAGCCGTCCGGCTTGGGGACGAAGTTCGCAGGGTGGGAGTGCGGACGGTGCAGGGCCTTCAACGTCTTGGCCTGCGCGATCTCCGGGACGACCCGCCGAACCGGCTCCCGCCGGCCTGGTGATCGGCCGGATCGATGTGGTGGTTGTCTCCTCGGCGCCGGCGCTGGCGTCAGCGCATCCCGCGCCGGCAACGCCGGACCGCGGATTCACCAGCCGGAACTACCTCCGACGCCTCTGACATGTCCCTCCAAGCCTCACCCCTGTCCCAGGTCTGCAAAGGGATCCGTGCCTATCTCGATGGTGAAATCAACGACCCCGATCGGGACAAAGTGAACGTGATCCTGGCCACCCCGGCCGAGACCGCCGCCGATGCCGCGGGCGAGAGCAATCACCGGTTGAATCTCTTTTTCTACCGTTTCGAACCGGCCGGCCTGTTTCCGGACAACCTGCCGGGTCAGACCGGATGGTTGCGGGCGTTCTGCCTGGTGACGCCTTTTGGCATTCCCGAGGACGGCATTGGGGCCGGGGAAAACGACCTGCGACTGATCGGCGAGGTGGTTCGGATTTTCCAGGAAAAGCCGGTGTTCCGCCTGACCCTGGATGGCGCGGACTACCATCTTCAGGTCATCTTCCAATCGTTCGGTCTCGATCAGTTGAACCAGCTTTGGTCCACGCAGGGGGACACCACCTACCGGCCTTCGGTGATGTACGAGGTTTCGCTGGCGCCGGTTGTCCCCGTGGAGCCGGCCATTCCCGCGCCGCTGGCGGGTGGCTTCGGGGTGCGGATCCACGCCGAAATGAATCCTCCGGCAGAGGCTGTGTCGTCGCGGGTGCCCGAGGTTCCGACTCTGGTGCCGGACACGGGACGCGTGGATTGGACCCCGGCGGTGGCCTGGGTGACCGGGGATTCGTGTGCCTTCAGCCTGAGTCTGGCCGTGGGCAGCGCCGAGCTGGCCGCCTTTGTGCCGCGGGTCTGGCTGGCGGGAAAGGTCGGCGAAACCGTGCGGCTCCGCTGGCAAACCTGGGATGCCACCCAGGGCTGGCAGGCCGGGGCGGTGGTGAACGCCGTGGTGCCCAGCACCTCCATCGACCCCGAGGCGGTCGCCGGTGCCCCCATGGTGGATCTGACGCTCCCGTTCACCAACCGCGTGGGTCAAATGCTGCTCCATGCGGAGCGCGATTTCGCCCGCCCGGCGGACGGCGTGATCGTGACGGTCCAATCCAATCCGCTGCTCATCAGCCTTTACGGGCCCTAGACCATGAATGCCGCCCCGGTCGAAGCCCCGTCCCTCGCCACCTTTGATGCCGAATGGCAGCGCCTGGATTTCCTGGTGTGGTGCCTGTCGCGCGGTCGGCGTGGGGAGTCGGTGACCGATGCTGAGATCGGGCGATTGCGGGAGTTGCAGGGCCAGGTGGATGCCCTGCGCAGCCCCGGGGGGATGTGGGAGACCACGCTGGGGTTCGGGCTGGGGCCCATGGAGTACGATGTGCTCGCCTGTGCGCTGGGGCCCGAAGCGGAGCCGAGGCTGGGCTGGGCCTTTCAAAGCCTGCAGGCGGGTTCCTCGCATCCCTGGGCCAGCCGCTCGCTCATCCAGGAACTCCTGGCCCTCGACTCCGGGCAGGCGGAGATGCTTCGCACGGCGCTGGGTGCCGGCAGTGCGCTGCGCCGCCGCCGGCTGGTCCGGGTCGAGCACGACGATCCCTACCGTCCGATCACGCCGGAGCCATGGCTGGTGGCGCGACTCATCGGGCGGCCGCAGGACCTGCCACCGCCGCCCGGGGCGACGCTGGTGGATCAAGCGGCGACCTGGGCGGACCTGATTCTGTCGCGGGGTCGGCTGGCGATGTTGAAGGAGTTCATGCTCTGGATCGAACAGCGGGGCACCGTGGTGGAGACCTGGGGCGGGCAGCGGGTGGGCGGCCCGGTCGCGTTGTTCGCGGGCCCTTCCGGCACCGGAAAGACCTACGCCGCGAGTGTGATCGCGAACACCCTCGGCTGGCGGCTTTACCGCGTGGACCTCGGCAGGCTGGTGAGCAAGTACGTCGGTGAAACGGAGGAGAACCTCAACCACCTCTTCGACGCGGCGCATGGTCAGTCGATGGTCCTGCAATTCGACGAGGCGGACGCGTTGTTCTCGAAGCGGGGCGAGGTCAAGGAGGCGCGGGATCGGTATGCGAACATGGAGGTCAGCCATCTGCTCACCCGCATCGAAGCCCACGATGGCCCGTGCATCCTGACCACGAACCTGCGCAAGCAGCTCGATTCGGCGTTCACCCGGCGATTCCAGATGGTGGTGGAGTTCACGCGACCTGATGCCACGGCCCGTGCGGAGCTGTGGCG
>CAYZAE010000192.1:0-2662 GCA_964476125.1 uncultured Verrucomicrobiota bacterium
CCGCAAGGCCACCGCCATCGCCACCGGCCTCCCCGCCGGCCCCGGCGCCGCCTCCGGCAAGGTGTACATGAACGCCGACCGCGCCTCGGCCGCCGCCGACAAGGGTGAGAAGGTCCTGCTCGTCCGCAACGAAACCTCCCCCGAGGATCTTCGCGGCATGATCGCGTCCGAGGGCATCCTGACCGCCAAGGGTGGCGTCAGCTCCCACGCCGCACTCGTCGCCCGTCAGATGGGCAAGGTCTGCATCTGCGGCGCCGCCGCCCTCCAGATCGATTACGCCGCCAAGACCGTCACGGCCGCCGGCCAGACGTTCAAGGAAGGCGATTACCTCTCCATCGACGGCACCGCCGGCACGGTCTACGCCGGTGAGATCAAGACCGCCCCCTCCGAAATCATCGCGGGCCTCATCGGTGGCGACAAAGCCGCCCAGGCCACCGAGAAGTACAAGGCGTTCCTGCAGCTCATGAAGTGGTGCGACAAGGCCACCCGCCTCCAGGTCCGCACCAACGCCGACAACCCGGAACAGACCGCCAACGCCCTCGCGTTCGGCGCCACCGGCATCGGCCTCTGCCGCACCGAGCACATGTTCTTCGAAGGCGACCGCATCGACGCCATGCGCGAAATGATCCTCGCGGACAACGTCGAAGACCGGAAGAAGGCCCTCGCCAAGATCCTTCCCTACCAGAAGGGCGACTTCGCCGGCATCTTCCGCGAACTCAAGGGCTACCCGGCCACCATCCGGTTCCTCGACCCGCCGCTGCACGAGTTCCTCCCCCACGAAGCCTCGGCCCAGGCCGACCTCGCCACCAAGATGGGCGTCCCCGTTGCGAAGATTCAGCAGCGCGTCAAGGAACTCCACGAGTTCAACCCGATGCTCGGCTTCCGTGGCTGCCGTCTCGGCATCGTCTACTCCGAGATCTCCGAGATGCAGGCCCGCGCCGTCTTCGAAGCCGCCGCCGAAGTCCAGAAGGAAGGCATCAAGGTCAAACCCGAAGTCATGATCCCGCTCGTCGGATTCAAGCGGGAACTCGACCTCCAGGTCGAAGTCGTCCACCGCGTCGCCGCCGAGGTGCAGAAGGAGAAGAAGGTCAAACTGAGCTACATGGTCGGCACCATGATCGAAGTCCCGCGTGGTGCGCTCACCGCCGACGAAATCGCCCAGACGGCCGAGTTCTTCAGCTTCGGCACCAACGACCTCACCCAGACCACCATGGGCATGAGCCGGGATGATTCCGGCTCCTTCCTCCCGCCCTACACCGAACTCGAGATCGTGAAGAAGAATCCCTTCGCCTCGATCGACCAGGTCGGCGTCGGCCAGCTCATGAAGATCGCCGTCGAGAAGGGCAATGCCACCCGTCCTGGCATCAAGCTCGGCATCTGCGGCGAACACGGCGGCGACCCTGACTCCGTCAAGTTCTGCCACCGCATCGGCCTCACCTACGTGAGCTGCTCGCCGTTCCGCGTGCCCGTCGCCCGCCTCGCCGCCGCCCAGGCCGCGATCGAGGAGAAACGCAAGAACGCCGCCGCTGCCGCCGCCGCCAGCGCCGCCAAGAAGAAGAAGTAACGGATCAACCAGGAGCTGGCTCCGGGACCCGTTCTTCCTCACCCCTTCAAGGCCGTCCCGCGCAAGCAGGACGGCCTTCTTCGTTACTCCCCACTCCACTCTCCCAACCCCCGAACTCCGGACCACACCCTCCAAAAGACCTGTCCCTCTGTGATGGCCCACCAACTTGGTCGCACCGCATTTTCAGGAGGGGGGCCAATGGGTCTGCCCCTTGGTCGATGGTCTCCGAAGGACGAACGGGCAACCGATGACCGAGCGAAGGCTACCGGCACCACTCTTCCAAAAGACCTGTCCTGCTGTGCCGCGATGCGCGCGGGAGGATTCCGAAAGTCGGGTGTTCACGAATGGTCTGTCCCCCTATTGGGGTCGCCGCCAGGGAGACGTCATCGCGGCGGGTTGTGGCGAGGACCACCGACCAAAGACCTGTCCCTCTGTGGTGACCCACCGACGGGGGCGCGCCTCAATTTCTGGAGGGGGTGGCTAAAGAGCCTGTCCCTTGATCGACACTCCGAGAAGGGCGGCCGGGGTCCAGAAGGCGGGACGGAGGCTACCGGTAGCACCCTCCAAAAGACCTGTCCTGCTGTGCCGCGATGAGCGCGGAAGGATTCCGAAAGTCGGGCATTCACCAAAGGTCTGTCCCCCTGTGGTGGCCGCAAGGCCGCCCCCAAAGACCTGTCCCTCTGTGATGCCGAAAGGCCGTCCCGCGCAGGCAGGACGGCCCTCGTCGTTCTCCCTACTCTTTTGTCTCCCTTCCCCTCTCTTCCAGCTCCCCCCTTCTCCAAGCCCCAAACTCCGAACTCCGAAAGACCTGTCCCACTGTGTCGCGGTCCCCGCAGGGGGGATCCCGAACTCCAACGTTCATCAAAGGTCTGTCCCTCTGTGGTGGTCGCCGCCAGGGATCCACCGTCGCGGCAGGTGCTGGCACGGAACGATGCCCAAAGACCTGTCCCTCTGTGATGCCCCCGGGGACCTGTTCTTCCTCCCCCTTTCGAGGCCGTCCCTCGCAGGCCGTACGGCCTTTTTTTTTCTCCCCCCCCCCCCCCCCCCCTCCCCCCCCCCTCCCCTCCCGCCCCCCCCCCCCCCCACCCCCCCCCCCCC
>CAYZAE010000192.1:2672-11992 GCA_964476125.1 uncultured Verrucomicrobiota bacterium
ACAGCGGCGCGCTCCCCAGCGAAAGCCGGATGGTCACCCGGGTGGAATCATCGACCCGCGTCTCCCGCGAAACCTCCACCACCCGCCCCAACGCATCCTCCCAGCCGCGAAGATCCCGGCTGGTTTCCACCACGGACCTCAGTTCCGTGGCCGAAGTGCGGATTCGGTAGGTGACCACCAACGCCCCAGGCTCCTCCGCGCGCCGCACCTCCACCGGAGCCGAGCTCGGCTCCAGCGGCGAGGATCCAAAGGCGTACTCTGCCCAGTTGCTCTGGCCATCCCCGTCCGGATCCGCCTCCGGCAACCGATCCGCCGGCGGCCGGTTGCCCGAAAAGAGCGAGGCCACCCACGCCGCGAACCCCGAAACGCCCGTGGCATTGGGGGCTCCCAGGCTGGGAGTCTCCAGAACCACCCAGGGCCCCATGCCGTCCGGCACGCGCCCGAAACTCCGGCCCCGGCCCAGATTTCCAAATTCCACCGAATCCGCGAACCACAGCAGCGCCCCGTCCGGATTCGCCGCGACGAGATGAACTTCATCCCCGGAGGCATCGAGTCCGAAGGGCACGAGGCTGGCCGGATTCGCGGGATTCCGGAAATCCGCCTCGGTGAGAACCAGACGCGCCCCAGCCGCCACCACCCTCGAGGGAAACCGATACATGCGCAGCCGTGACAACGAATCGCTGAGGAACCATCCGCTGACATCCACGCTTCCCGTTCCCGTATTCATCAACTCGATGGCATCGCTCCCCGCGGGTGGCGGAGCATTGACAATCTCGTTGAGCACAACACCCGGAACCGGAGTCCGACCAGGCCCCCCGGGTGAACCATGCACATCCAAACTCGGCCGCCAACGTCGCGGGTCGCTCAGCCAGGCGCTCATCCCCGCGGTCGTCGACGGAACCGACGCCGGATCGACAAGCTCCAGGGAACTGCCAAAGCGATTGGCGCGTTGTGGCCATTCGTCAGCGCTCCCGTAGAGGCAACGGAACAGCAGCTCCCCCGACGCCCCCAGCACATCCACCGCCTCGCCCTCCGACGACAGGGATCCCAGCCAGGGCCCCAACGCGGAAACACCCTCCCGGAAATAGGGCGACGTGGCCTGGCCATACCGCGCCGCGAACAACGCCGGATTCTTGGCCACCACGACACGGCCCCCCGCCGGGATCAGGGTACCTTTCGGAAAACGGTACGACACCGCGTTCGAAAGGCCCGCGTCCGACAGATCCACCACCGTCCGTGAGGTATTCAGGAACTCCAGGAACTCCGCGTCCGGCTCATCGAGCGGCGCGTATTGAATCTCGGAAAGCACCAGATTGGCCACCGACGCCTTGGCTGTTCCCTCCGGAACATAGTAGGCCTCCACCAACGCCGACCATTCGCTGCCCGTGTAGGCCCTCGCCCGAATCAACGTCGGGCGCTCCAGAGTCAGGGAACCCGTCCTCGTCCCGACCGCCAACGCACCCCCGGGAAGACGGGGATCCGATCCATCCACTGTGTAACGCACCGTCCCAGCCGCAGCGGTGAACGAAAGGACCTGGCCCAACGGCACATTCCCCGCCGGCGTGACCAGGGAGGGCGGTTCAACGGTCCACCAACCACTGCGGCGCCGGATCTGCTGGAGAAATCGCGCCGTGCGCTGGGGGAAAAAAGTCTCCCGCAGATACCGCCACTCGTTCATCCACTCCTGGTCGCGATCCCAGGGCAACGCGGCCACGCTGCTCGACGGCTGCCAGCGCGCCGTCTCCGCCACAATCGCCACCCGGATCTCATTCATCCAATCGTCATACCGCGCCCCAGCGCGTTCCGGAGTCAGCACGCCATCCCCGAAACAGTGACGATAGACCCGGTCGCGAAAGAGCACCCGGAAGTCCGCCTGCCGCATGAGCGCGGTGAAAATTCCGTCGGGAACATCCTGATCTGTGCAGTCCGCCGCCACATCCTGGAGGCAGATGTCGGAATCCTGCGCGAAGAACTTCCAACCGCCCCGATCCGGCTGACGCGGTCCCGCGGCCGCCCAATTGTGCTGCGCCGACCAGTCCCAATCGTTGCCCGCGTAAAAGCTCAGGACCATGTAGTCGCAGAGGTTCGTCACATCGATCCAGCGCTTCGCCTGGGTGTAATTGTTCAGGCTCGCCTTCACACTGCCCCATGGGGTCCGCCAGGTGTCGCCTCCCCCATGGTCACTCCCACTTTTGGCCGCCCCCGTGAAGTGAAAATCCTCCCGCGAACCCGGATAGTAGCTGGCCATGAAGTCCTCATCCGCATGCTCCTGGATGTGGTACAGACCGTGATACGAACCGTTCAGATAGAGATGCACCTGCCGTCCGTGCTTGCCCGGCTGGCCCATCGACAACTGGGTCTCCTCGATCCACGGATTCCGCGCGTACTGGGCATCGCCGCTCCGGGTCACCGCCGGATTGCCATACGGGACCGGCGGATTCTCCCGGGTTCCAAGCCAGTAAAAGGTGTCGTGGGAATGGCTGCGCAATCGCAGTTCGTTGAACGACTCCGCCGATCGCGCCGGATTCCGCGATCCCCGCGCGAACACGGGATAACGCAGCTTCGCAGGCCCGTACTTGGTCCGGAACCGGGCCGCCATGCTCAGCTTGGGCGAACCCAGGCTGGTGGTGCCCGTCACCGCCACACCGCAATCGATCTGGAATCCAGGCTCCCGTTGGCCGGGATCCATCAACTCCACCGACGCCGTCCGCTCCACCCCGCCCGGTCCGGAGACCATCACCACCGACAGCGAGGGCAGCGCCAGGAGCGCATCGTCCATCAACGGGCCATAGGTCGCGTGGCGGGTGATGCTCGTCGCCAGTCGGCTCTGGCTCACGATCCCGTCCGTCGACGGTCCCGCCACGCCATTGACGAAGAGATAGGTCTGCGTACCCACCGGTGCAAAAGCCGCCTCCGGGTTCACCGCGATCGCCCGCACGACCCGCACCCCGCGGGTCGTCCCAGCCGTGTTCGGCGTCACCCGGATCGGTCCCGCATAAACCAAACCGCCCGACAACGTCGGCGCCGTGCCGTCCAGCGTGTACCGGATCACCGAGCCCGGCAGCCCTGCGGACAACTCAAGTTCGAAGCTGTTGGTGTAAAACCCATGGCTTCGGCTGAACGAAACGGGATTCTCCCCCGCCGATGCCGTCGAGCCATTGGGCAGGCGGGGAGTCGGTTGCGGGAGATAACCGGTCCGTCCTTCCACCCCGATCCCATAGGAAACCCCCGGATACTGGCGGGGATAGTTCAACTCACTGACCAGCGTCGCCCCATCCGGCCCCACCAACCCCAGCCACTCGCCATCCGAAGAAAGCGAAAACCCGGCATGCAAGAGCTTCGATCCAGCCGGTGCCGTTCCCAACCCGTCCGCCAACACCACGAACGTCTCGCCCGGTCCCACGACATAAGCCGGAAACTTCCACCTCCGCAGGTCGTCCTTGTCATCCGTCAGCGACCATTCCCTCAGCACAACGTACTGCGGAAGCGGGTTCCGGATCTCAATCCACTCCCGCAACACCCCGCGCTCATCCGGCACACCCCCAACTTCGTTGGCCAGAATCTCGGTGATCCGCAGCCCCGGTCTCTCCACAGGCACCACGATCGCCTGTTCAAGCGCAAGGCCCGTACGATCCGTCGCGCGAAGCCGGACACGCACCAACGTCCGCCCCTGCTCCAGGGATTTCGCCAGCCGCAGTTCGGAGCCCGAAACCACAAACCACGCGTTGTCCTCTGCGCCTGCCCCGTCCACCAAGGCCAACGCATGGACATCGGTGGGATCCGGATCCTGCACCAGAATGCGCGCCACCAGGTCGCCCGACAACGCCACCGACGACACACTGCCGGCATCCAGGCGCACCGAGGTCGGGGGATGGGGTTCAGCCAGTTTGATCTCCACGACCTTCTCCAGAACCCGCCTCGCATCCGCCGTGTCCGTCGCCCGCAGGCGGATCGAGAACCGGGTCCCCGGGGGCTGCGACGCGAAATCAAACAACCAGGGGAAAAGATTCGTCCCGGAGATCGCGAACTTGGCGTTGTCGGCGTCGCCCAACCCGCTCGCCAGAGTGATGGCGTGGAGCGCCCCCTCCTTGGCATCCACCACCCGCAGGGCTCCGATCGGACCCGCCTGCGAAGGGGTGAACTCGGCAGGCTCCAAAACGATATCCTCCGGAGCGGGCGGAACCCGGATGTGTTCCAGGGTCAGGGCCTGCCAGATGGGATTGCGATCCCCGCCGTCGTTGACACCAAACAAGTCCCCCATCTCCACCACCAAGGTGGCCGCAGTGGCCGTAATCACACAGGTGTACAAGGTCGCGCGATCCGCCGAATAGGCCTGCCCCGGCGTCACCCCCAGGGAACTGATCTCGTCCACAGCCTCGCGTCCCCCAACCCGAATGTCCCATCGCCGATCCTCCGGCGAATTACCGGAAATGAGGATCTGCAACCGGTACTGTTCTCCGGCCTGCACGGCCAGGGTCGCCCGCAATCGCTCGCCCGCCCCCGCCACCGCCCACCGGATGTCCGCCAGGATTTCTTCCAACTGGTTGTCGTCGGCCCCCTCCCCGAACTCCGGCTTCGCCTGCCAACCCAGCACCTGCTGCGGCGCGACCAAGGTGGCGCCGGCGATGGAATGGGTGTCGGGAACAAAGGTGACTCCCTTCACCTGACGCGGGGGATCGTCGGCGCTGAAGTTGATCGCATAGAGAATCTCGCCCTCCAGATCAAGGTCGGCTGGACCCCGAATGGCCTTCACCTCCCCGAAACGAATGGCGGTCGCCGCCTCCACGCGCAGCCCCAGACCCAAAGCCCAGGTTAGGCACCACGCCAGCACGAACACCCAACCCTGCCAGCGCGGATTCCAGCACGCTGGCCCGAGGCCGCCCCGACCCGGTCCGGCATTCCTGTCTTCACCCCGGAACTTCGATCTTGATTGGATGCTCATGCGCAGCAACCCCGCGACCTCTCGCCGCACGGGGAATGAATGACACGGTGCCTCCGGAGTCTCACGAGGTCCATACGAACTCCTGACGAATGCCCCCGTATGGAGTGCGGCAGCCCTCTGCCGCTTTACTACAACCGCCCCCTCCCCCCCACGCCCGTCCGCCGCCCCACGCCGCAGCAAAGCGCCAGAGGCCTGGCGCACTCCACACCGTCAGCCGGAAACCGTCATCCGCCGCAGCAGTTCCTCAATGTACGGAACGTCCCCGGGATAAGTGACCTTGGGATTCGGAGCCCGCGATTCCACCAGGCGCACCGGCTGCCCGATCATCTCGCAAGCCGCCGTGTCGTCGGTCACCAGCGCGCCCCGCCGACGCACCTCCTCCAGCGCCCGGATCAGGACCTCCCGGCGAAACGTCTGGGGAGTCTGAACCGCCCACAGCAGCGAACGATCCATCGTCCGGTCCACCAACCGCCCATCCGCACTCTGCTTGAGGGTGTCCGTCACCCGCTGCGCCGCCACCGCCGCTCCGGTTTCCCGCGCCGCCTCCACCGCCGACACGATCAACCCAACCTCCGTGCAGGGCCTCGCGCCGTCCTGGATGGCCACCACCTCGGCTCCGGGATCGGTCGCCTGAAGACCGTTCCACACCGAGTCCTGGCGCTCCGCTCCCCCCGCCACCAGGCGCCAGGGCTTGCGAAGTCCAAGTCCCGACGCGATTTCCTCGAAGGCAAACTCCATCCCCGCCCGCACCACCACCACGATCTCGTCGATGCACGGCGCGGCATCGAACCGATGCCAGGTATGCCCGACCACGGGCCGTCCCGAGGCTTCCAGGAACAGTTTATCCACCCCGGGCCCGAAACGTTTGCCCGAACCCGCCGCCACAATGACCGCTGAAACCATGCCCGAGAATTGCCGTCCCGCGCCGGAATCTCAAACCCCGGATGAATGGAATTCATCCGGCATGCCCCCCGGCTACTTGGCGGGCGGCGGTGGCGGCGGCGGCGGCCAGTTCAAGTGGCGCCCCAGAAACTCGTAGGTCCCGACGCCATGGATGGAATGGGGTCCCACGAACCATTCGATTCGACAGGCCTCCGAAGGAAGCTTCAGTCGCGCGGCATAAAGATTCCGCACCTTGCCGAACTCGTACCCGACGGTTTCGTCCGGCGCCACGCCGTCGAAATGCCCGCGTTCCACCATGAACGGCCGCGGGGCGATCAACGCCGCCATCTCCGCGTAGTTGAAGGTGTGCCCAAGGTTCCACTCGAAGATCTCGTACTCCCCGCTCCACACATAGCTGTACGGACTGCGCGTGGAGGTGTTCTTCCACACCCATTCGTTGAAGTCGGCGGAACAGATGCTCAGGCAGTAATCCGGCACCAGCGGAGGCACGCGCATCGCCGTCTTGCCCCCGTAGCTCAATCCGTAAAACGCGATCCGCTTGGGATCAGTGAACGGCAGGGTCTTCAGCCAGTTCACGATCTGCTGGTGCTGCGGAACGATGATCGAAAACAGGGTCTTCCCGATCGGGTTCGACTTCCGCTGCAACTGCCGGAAGCGATCCCGGAAGATGTACAGGTTCTGCGGCGCGAAAGTGATGTACCCCTGCTCCGCCAGCTTCGCCGAAAACGCGCTGTAATACTCGAAACCCGCCTTCCCGAGGGTGTCCTGCGGCCTGCCCTCCAACCCATGCTGGCAAACCACCACCGGCCGCTGCTCGCCCTCCTTCAAGTCCTTCGGCACCAGCAGAAGCCCATACGCAATGACCTCCGGATACACATCCAGCACCACCTCGTACCCGGTCCACTTCGGATCGTCATACGCCCGCCGGGTCCGCGCCTGGAACGGCAGCACCGGATCGGAAAACCGCCCAATCACACGCTCCGCGAAAAACTCCCGGTACTCCTCCTGGCTGGCCGCGAACTTCCCCGGCGTCGAAGGATCCAGCCGCTTCAGGAATTCCTGCCGGGCATACGGACTGTCCACCAGCAACTGCTGGGTATGACGGTCCAGCTCGCGCATCTGGCGCTGCGCCCGGCGACGAAGCTCCGTGCCAGCATCCGCCCGCAAATCCTTCCACGCCCCGCCCCCCGCCGCACGCACCACCGGCGCCGCATCCCGACTCATTCCCTCAAGGAACGCCGCCAGCATGGCCTCGGTCCCAAACGCCCCCTCCCCACCGCCGCTCTCCAAAAGCTTGATCCGCGCCGAACCGGACCGCAGACCCGACGCCACCTGCCGCGCCTTCGCCACCTCCGCCCGGACCTCCGCCACCGGAATCGTTCCCAACCTCGCCGGAGCGCCGCCGTCGCTGGGTTGGCTGACTTCCGGCCCACGCGCGGCCTCCACCACCAACGGCCTCGGCGTCAGCAACGCCGTCACCTCCGCATCACCATGGCGCTCAAGAAGTCCGAAGAAGTTCCGATCCAACGGCTCCTCCCACCCGCGGTCCCGCGGCCCAAACGCACCGCTCACCCCCACGGCACCAATCCGCCCATCCAAGGCGCCCGCATACAATGCCAGCCGCCCCCCCTCCCCCCATCCCACCACCCCCACCGGCCGCTCCTGATCCTCCCCCACCAGACAGTCCACCGCCGCCAATACCTTGCTGACCTCGTACCCCGCCAACGTGCGTCCCATCTCGAACGCCGCCCGATGCAGGTACTCCCGGTTCGGCAGGCTGCGTCCCCGCCGCTCATCCCAGGCCACTTTCGGCTCACCCTTGTTCCGGTTGATGAGATACGGCACCAACACCCGGCAACCGCTCTCCGCCAGCCGCCGCGCAAACTGCGACTCCACCGGCACCCCCGCATCCAACCCCACCCACTGCTCCGGAGTGACATCCGCATCCGGCACCGCCACCACGTCCGCCACCACCGCGCCCTCCAACGGCGTCAACAACAGGCCCTCCCCCATCACCTCCCCAAAAGCCGCCCATCGCACCGCTTCGCACCGAACCCAGGCCGAGGTCGCGACCAGCGACGACTGACTCGCCGTCGAGATCCATTGCAGCGAATTGCCGGACGGCCGCGCGTCCACCACCCCCAGCACCTCCGCCAGTCGGGCGCGGTTCGTGGTAATCGCAGCCTCCCACAACGCCCCCGATCCCGACTGCTCCCGCCAATACAACTCCCGCGCCGACGCCGCCTCCCGAAGCTTCCGATCGAGAAACCGATCCGCTCCTGCCACCAGGTTCGACGCCAGATCGCCGGGGATCGTCAGCGGCTCCGTTCCCGCCAACGGGGCGCCAGGCGGATTCAACAGGGTCGGCTCACCTCGCACCGTGGACCCGAACGCCATCACCAGGGCCGCCGCCAGAACGCCGATCGATCGTGTCTTCATTGGAACAGAACTTCTGAAACCCCAAAAACTGGAACCGCGCCCCGGGATCGCGCCCATGGAGCGATCGGGACGCGGATCCAACCAGCCATCCAACTCACCCCCCACCGATCCACCTCCCCCAGGGAGGTTTCGCCATGGAACGGGCCTCGAAAACCAACGTTACCTCGTCGGCACCGTGGTGCGGTCCGCCAGCCAGATAACATCCCGGTTGTTCGGCGACGCCACGTTCAACGTCAGCTGGTTGTTATACCGAACCGGCGGCTTGGTGCGACCATCCACCCACTTCTTGATCTCCGTATGGCCGTCCGCGAACGAGATGCCCGCCGCGCCGTTGTGGTAGCTCGCCGGAAAATCCACGATCCGCGCCGCCGCCGGACTCTCCACCATCATGTTCGCGTACCCACCGGCGTTGATGCTGTCCGGATGCTCATCCAGCAACACGTAGTGCATCGCCGGCGAGACGAAATCGGTGCTCTTGATGAACGCCTTGTACCTCGTCTGCGCCTCGTTGTAGGCCGGAGGCTGAAGCCAGCCGCCAGGCCCACCCATGGCCTGACTCATGCCCATGCTGCGCACCCGGAAATGCTTCTGGCCCCGAATCGTCACCGCGCTCATGTCGGCCGGACATTTGTAAACCTCCGCCGACTGCAAATACGGGGCGAACATCGCCCGCCTGGGATCCAGGAGATCGAGCTTGTTGGTGTTGTCCGGCGTGCCCGGATCGAAATTGAGCCAGCCGCCGACCCACGCATACAGCTCGGTGCCGGTGTTGCCGGGTTTGGTCAGGAATTCCCGGTTGTCATCGGGATAAAGGAGATGCGCGAGCTGCAACTGCTTGAGGTTGCTCATGCACTTGATGCCGTGCGCCTTCGTCTTCGCCTTCGCCAGCGCCGGCAAAAGCATGCTCGCCAGAATCGCAATGATCGCAATCACCACCAGCAATTCGATCAACGTGAATCCCGCCGTCGCCGCCGTCCCGCGACGCACCACGGTCCTTCTCTCAAACCGGTTCTTCATTGGTTTCCTCCATCTAATC
>CAYZAE010000193.1:0-11960 GCA_964476125.1 uncultured Verrucomicrobiota bacterium
CCTCGCGGAGGGCCTTGCAGGCCTGGGTGCCGGAGTAGTCGAACTCGCAGGCCTGGCCGATAACGATCGGGCCGGCGCCGATGATCAGGACGGAATGGATGTCGTTGCGCTTGGGCATCGCGCCGCTATTGAGCCGGGTCGCGGGCGAATTGAGAACCGCGAATTTTAGGGGGTCCGGGGGGACGTCATCTCCGGGGGCGTCCGTGGGCGCGCGGACCGGGAGAGGTTCCCCTACCTGGGAACGTCGCTTTTCAGCAGGTCGGTGAGCACGGTCAGAAAGCGGGTGCTGCTGTGGACCCAGATCTCGGCGTAATTGTAGCAGGTCGAGGCGGGCCAGTAGGGGATGTCATCGGCGCCGCGGGTCTGGATCCCCACGGGCAGTCCACCGACGATGTTGCCGGACATGGCGGAGTACTGGGGGGTGTAGTTGTGTCCGATCCCGTACATGAGGCTTTGGGCGAACGGATTTCTGCCGAGATGCCATTCCAGCTGCGTCCAGGCGAGTTCGGTGAGCCGGGGATCGCCGAGCAGCGAGGCGGCGGCGGACAGGGCCCGGGCCTGGGAGAGCAGCACCCCGGAATTCCCGCGAAGCTCGTTCCAGACCGGGAATCGACGGAGGAAATGGGTGTCGTCGAGCCGAATTCCCTCGCGCACCTGACGCAGGTAGTTCGCGTCGCCATCGGTGGTCCGATAAATCCCGGCGGCGGGCAGTTCCCAGGGGGCGGAGAGTCTGGCGGTTTGCAGGAGGTACTCCGCGTGCAAACGGACCGCCTCCCGCCAGGAACCGACGTCGGGGTGGCTGGGGAACGTTTCGCAAAGCTCCACCAGCGCCACGACAGGCGCCTGGTGATGTCCGCGATGCTCGTAGGTCAGGGGCCGTTGACGGTCGGTGCCGGTGTGGAAGTAGCCGGTGAGGGGAAGGGTCCAGCTGGGGATCGGTTCGGCCTGCTGGGTGGTGAGGAGGGCGCGGGCCAGTTCGACGGCGCGATCGCGGTAGAGCGGCTTTTCGGTGACGCGATGCAGCCGCACGGCGGCGTGGATGGCGGCGGCGAGGGTTTCGGTGCGCTTGAAGTCCGCCTTGGCCGCGGCGAACTGCCAGTCCTCCTCGGCGGCGCGCAGGGCGGCGGTGGCGGCGCGCGTGTCGGAACGGGAAAACACGGCGGCGGCGGTGGCTTCGGCGGCGGCGGCCACGAGATTGTCGAAGGGCGAGTCCCCGGATGGGGCGGGGGTGTCGTCGGCGTTTCCGGGCACCCCATCGGTCCAGTAATCCATCGTGGCCCAGGTGGCGCGGTGTCCATCGCCGAAGCGTGTGCTGAGAATCCAGTCGAGTCCCCACCGGCCTTCGAGCTGGGTTCGGGCGTTGAGCAACTTCCATTCGAGCGACAGCCGGTCGCGGACGCCGGCGGCGTCGGGGGGAGGTGGGGGTGGGTTGAGGGCGGAGGCGTCGAGCAGGGCTTCGACGGCTTCGCTGGTGTTGACGAGCCCCTGGGAGAGGTCGCCGGCGTCGTGCCAGCCGCCGGCGAGCGGGAGGGAACGGTTGCCGTGGGTGACCCGCCAGTCGGCGTGACAGGCGCGGTGGATGCCGGGCACGGCTTCGCCGCAGCGCTGGCAACGGTAGTGATTGAGCGTGGCGGCCAGGGTGGGTTGCCAGAGCAGCCGCGGGTCGGTGCCGATGAGGAAAGGGGCGCTGAGGTTGGTGCCGGCCTTGATCTGGTAGATCCCGGGGAGATCGAGCTTGGAGAAATCGAGCACCGAGAAGGCCCCCAGTTCGTTGGTCAGCGCCTGGGCGGGGGCACGAAAGGCGGGGGTATTGAGGCCGACCCCGACGATTTCGAAGTCGGCGAACCCGGGGGCGGCGACGGCGATTTTGCGGCTGCGGGAGGCGTAGCCGAGGTGGGAGTAGGCGAAGGTTCCGGGGGCCACCTGCCAGCCGTGATAGGGGTCGGGTTGGGCGACCCGTTCCAGCCGGAGATCGTCGAAATCGAACTGCACGGTGGAGGACGCGTCGGGTTCGTTTCCTTGCAGCCGGTAGATCAGGTCGAAGCCGGTGACGAGGTTGAGGGGCAGGTGGGGGATTTCCCAGACCACGCGGTTCCAGCGGTCCCCCTTGACCAGGGCGTGGTGGAGATGGCCTTGGGTATAGGGCCAGCTTTCGGTGCCGACGCCATGGAGTTTGAGCAGGATGGAGATGGTGCGGAACCCGGACAGCCGGGGGTAGACCTCGACGGTGATGCGGTTGAACCGGGTCCAGTCCTCCCTTTCGAAGCGCCGCCGCACGCCGGCCTCGGCGAAGGGACGTCCGGGCGTAGGGGCCGGAGTGGACAGCTTGGTGGGGGACGTGAGTCGCAGCGATTGCTTGCCCGTGCGTGCGCGTTCGGAGGTCAGGGTCATGCGGCCGGGGCCGAAGACCGACCAGGCGGCGGGTGATTCCATGTCGTCGAGCTGCCTGGATTCGAGCGCCGGCTTGGCGTCCCGCCGGTCGGCGGCGGAGAATCCGAGACGCGCCTCCAGCGGGGGGGCGGGCGTGGGCTGGGCCAGGGCGGCGGGAAGGGCCGCGAGCGACAGGGACACCAGGGCGAACGTCAGGAACTGTCGGTGCACGACGTCGTGCTAACTCGGGAACGGCCGGGCCCCAAGCTGAAAACCGTTACTTGGGGCTTCCTTGGCGGGGGTTGGATCCGTTGAATATCGGCCTCAGCGCGCGACCATGGCCACGCCGCCCAATCTCCTGACCCCCGGGATGCTGCGGCAGCTCGAACAGCTCGAGTTGCAGGCCCGTCGTCGTTCCAGGAGCTCGGGTCGGGGCGAACGCCGCAGCAAGGCGCGCGGTCAGTCGGTGGAGTTTGCCGACCACCGCAGTTACGTGGCGGGCGATGATCTGCGGCATCTCGACTGGAACCTCTACGGCCGCCTCGACCGCATGTTCGTGAAACTCTACGAGGAGGAGCGCGAACTGCCGGTCCAGATCTTCCTGGATGCCAGTGAGTCGATGACGTTCGGCACCCCGCCGAAGTTTGAGTTGGCGCGACGGCTGGCGGCGGCCATTGGGTATATCGCCCTGTGCGGATTCGATCGTGTCACGGTCCGGGTATTTCCGTCGGCGCCGCCGGACGACGAAGGCCGGGCGGTGGCGGAGATGGCGCGGCGCGGCGCGTTGCGGGGGGTGCGCGGGAAGAAAATGGCGCTGACCTATTTCGACAACCTGGCGCGCGTGACCCCGGGCGGCGTGGCGGATTTCAACGAGTCGCTCCGGCGCGGGGCCTTGGAGGTCCGGCAGGCGGGGGCGGCGATCGTGCTCAGCGATCTGTTGGATCCGCGCGGCTACGAGCAGGGCCTGGAGGCGCTGGTGGCGCGGGGATTCCACCTGCACGTCGTGCAGATCCTGGCGCCGGAGGAATTGAATCCGGCCACCTTCGGGGATCTCCGGCTGGTGGATTCCGAGAGTGGGGCGGAGCAGGAGGTCACCTTTGGGCGGTACCGGTTGAAGGCCTATCGCCAGGTGGTGGAGAACTACACCCAGAAACTCCGCGAATACTGCCGGGGCCGGGGCATTGGATTTTTCCGGGCGAGTTCGGACACCTCGTTGGAGCATCTGGTTTTGAAGGAACTTCGACAGGGGCAGGTGCTCGGATGAGGGGGAAGGCGCCATGAAGTTTCTTGCGCCCCTGGCGGCCTGGTTTGCGGTCACCATTCCGGTGATCGTGATCTTTTATCTGCTCAAGCGCCGTCGCGTCATGCTGCGCGTGCCGAGCACGCTGTTGTGGCAGCGGTATCTGGCGGAGACCCAGGCCAGCGCGCCGTTCCAGAAACTGCGCAAGAACTGGCTGCTCCTGCTCCAGATCCTGCTCCTGATCCTCGCGGTCTTCGCCCTGACCCGGCCCTATTTCGCGGGCCGCCAGACCCCGAGCAGCCTTCGGGTTCTGATCCTGGACGCCTCGGCGTCGATGCAGAGCACGGACGTGGAACCAACGCGGTTCGATGCGGCGCGGGCGGAGGCGCGCAAATGGGTGGATGGCCTGAAACCGGGGCAGCTGATGGTCATCCTTCAGGCGGGACCAAGGACGGACATCCGGCAATCGGCGACCTCCGATCGCCAGGCGTTGCGACGGGCGTTGGACGCGTGCGTGGTGACGGACGGGCCGTCGCGCATCGGGGATGCGTTCAAGATGGCCGAGAGCCTGATCCGCGATGTGGCGGATGCGGAGATCCATCTGTTCAGCGACGGCTCGGTGGGCGGGTTGGATGAGTTCGAGAACCGCAATCTGCCGCTTGTTTATCATCGGGTGGGACTGCGGGCGAACAACGTGGCGTTCGGGTCGATGGAGGTCCGCGCGAATCCGGAGAACCCGCGTCAGCGGGCGGTTTTTGCGAGCCTCTCCAATCTCTCGCCGGTGCCGGTGGAGACGCTGGTGGAGCTGAGCTTCGACGCGGAGGTCATCGATGCCCGGCCCGTGAAGCTGCCGCCCGGGGAGACGGAGTCGCTGGTCTTCCTGGTCAACCAGCAGCGCGACGGCGTGTACACGATCCGCCATGATGCCAGGGACGAGATGCCGGCGGACAACCAGGCCAGTGTGGTCAGCCAGTTGCCGGCGCCGGTGAAGGTGCTGCTGGTGACGGCGGGCAACCGGTTTTTGGAGAAGGCTCTGAGGGCGGCGGGGGAGGTCCAGGTGACGGTGGCGGGGGCGATGCCCGAGGACAGCCGGGCGTATGATTTTGCGGTGTTGGATGGTGTCGCGCCGGGGTCGTGGCCGGCGGGGAACGTGCTGGCGATCCGGGTGGCGGCGACGAACTGGTTCGAGGGAACCGGGACACTGAAAGCGCCGCCGATTGTGGATTGGAAGGCGAGCCATCCCCTGTTGCGGTTCGTGAATCCGGACAATGTGGCGGTGGCGGAGGCGGTGGGTGTGAAACCGCCGGGATGGGGCACGACCGTCATTGATTCGCCGCAGGGTCCCCTGGTGATCGCGGGCGAGTCCGGACGCCAGCGCGTTGTCTGGATCGGGTTCGACCTGCTTTCGAGCACCTGGCCCCTGCGCGTTTCGTTTCCCATGTTCGTGGCGAATGCGGTGGAGTGGCTGAACCCGGCCACCGCGCGGGCCGAGCAGTTGAATGTGCGGGCGGGTGATCCCTTGCGGTTTGAGCTGCCCCCGGACGCGGGGCCGGTGGCGGTGCGGCCGCCCGGGGGGGATTGGATGCCGGTGACCGTTGATACCGGGGTGCGCGAGGCGGTGTTTGGGTCGACGGACCGCCAGGGCGCGTACGGTCTGCGTTACGGCACGAACGAGGTCACCTTTGCGGTCCGCGCGTTGGATCTGGCGGAGAGCGACACCACGCCGCGGATGGAGATCAAGGTGGGCCGGTACGGCGCGACGGCCTCGACCACCATGCGCAGCGGCAACCTGGAGATCTGGCGCTGGTTCGCGGCGGTGGCCCTGGCGGTTCTCCTCTTTGAGTGGTGGTTCTACCACCGCCGCACCGCCTGAGATGAGACGCGAACTTCCAGCCTTCCCCGCCACGCCCCACGCCCGGACGCCACAAGGGTGCCTCCTGGTTTTGTCCCCGATCCGCGGGGTGGCATGGCTTCTGTTGGCGTTGGTGGTCGGGTCGGTGCTGGGGACAGGTTGTGGACGCCAGGCGGCGGCGCACGTGGTGGTGTATGCCGCGCAGGATCGCGTTTATGCGGAGCCGTTGTTCCGCGAGTTCGAACGGGCCACGGGCCTTGAGGTGCGGGCCGTGTACGACAACGAGGCCACCAAGACCACGGGTTTGGCGAACCGGTTGCTGGGGGAGAAACCCAATCCCCAGGCCGACCTGTGGTGGAGCAACGAGGAGATGCGCACCCGGCATCTGGTGCGCCTGGGGGCGTTGGAAACCGGGTGGACGCGCTTCGGCGCGCGCGCGCGGGTGCTGGTCTGCACCTCGAACCGGCTGGCCACACTGACGTCGATCCCGACGTTGCAGACCCTTACGAACTCCGAGTGGAAGGGGCGCGTGGCCATCGCCTATCCCCTCTTCGGGACCACGGTCACCCATTTTCTCATGCTCCGTCAGCGCTGGGGCGAGGCCCGCTGGAAAACGTGGTGCGAGGCCCTGCGCGCGAACCGGCCTTTGATGGTCGATGGCAATTCGGTGGTGGTGCGCCTGGTGACCTCGGGGGAGGCCTGGCTGGGGTTGACCGATACGGATGACGTTGAGGCCGCGCGCCGGGAAGGTGCTGCGTTGGCGACGATTCCGTTGTCGGGGCAGGAAGCGCTGCCCATGCCCAACACCCTGGCGGTGGTGCGCGGCGCGAGGCATCCGGAGTCCGCGCGGCGGCTTGCCGAGTACCTGGCCAGCGCGCCGGTGGTCGAACGGCTGCGGTCGCAGGGGGCGTTGGAGATTCCGTCCCTCGGGACGGGAGCGTCCCCGGGGGACACGGACGTCGTGTGGGACAGCCTCCTGGCGGAACTGGATCCTTCCGTTCGCTGGCTGGAGGAGGCCTATCGCCGTTGAGCCGAGTTGGCGACGGCCCGCCTGAACTGAATCGACCATGACCTGGAACCTGCTCTTCAACAGCGTCGGCGTGACCGTGGCGGCCACGGTCTGGGCCGTGCTGCTGGGCGTTCCGGTGGCGCTGTCGATGCAGTGGGTTCCGGCGTGGGGACGGCGAATGCTGCTGGCGGGGGCCGTGGGTGTGCTGGCCCTTCCGTCGTTTCTCGTGGCCGGCCTTTGGATGCGCTGGGTGGGATTCGCGGGGGCGTGGCGACTCGGCGGGGGCGAATGGATTGAACGCTATTTTCCGATGCTGGTTTCGGCGGCGGTCCTGGGCGGGCTGCTATGGCCGTTGACGACGCTGCTGCTGTGCGGGGCCTGGGATCGGCTGGAGCGCCGGTGGCTGGACGTTCAGCCGGCGCTCCGGGGTGGGTCGCTGCTTCGGGAAGTTTACCTCCCGCTCGGCCGTGGCGCGCTGGTGCAGGCGGCGGCGCTGACCTCGGTGCTTGCGCTCACCAATTTCTCGGTGCCTTCGCTCTTCCAGGCGCGTGTGTGGCCGGAGTCGGTGTGGGTCGAGTTTTCGACCCGTTACGACACGGCGGCGGCGCTGGCAAAGAGCTGGCCGATGATGCTGGTGTCCCTGGGACTGGCGTTGCTGGCGTTGCGGCATCCGTTGATCTGGCCGTTGCGCGCGGTGCCCGGCGCGGGCGGGGTCGTGCGCGAGCGTCTGGGGGCGCCCATGGCGTGGACGGGCCTGGGGTTGGCGGTGCTGGTGCTGGCGTTGACCGGAGGTCTGCCGGTGGTCGGGGTGTTGGGACAGGGGCGGACATGGACCGAGCTGAGGCCGGCGCTGGAGGCGGCCTGGCCGGCGTGGGTGCGGTCGGTGCTTTATGCCGCGGGCGGGGCGAGCCTGGCGCTTGGGTTGGGGGTTCTCCTGGCGCGATGGCGATGGCCGGCGGTGTTGGCGCCGTGGTTCATTCTTCCCGGCATTTTCGAGGGCATGCTTTTGTTGCGCCTGTTTGAATTTCGCGCGTTCGATGCGGTGCGGGTGAGTCCGGGCCTGGTGGTGGTGGCTTTGGCGGTGCGTTATGCGTTCGTGGGCTGGTTCGTGGCGGCCCGCTGCTGGCGGGGGGCCGACCGTGGGTTGAAGGATGCGGCGGCGCTGGCCGGGGCGGGGGTGGCGTGGCGCTGGCGACATGTCGTGGGACCGGGTTCGCGCACGGTGCTGATCGGGGCCTGGTACCTGCTTTATGTGCTCGCGTTGTGGGACGTCGAGACCCTGGTTCTCATCGTGCCGCCGGGCGGCGATTCGATGGCCCTGATGGTCTTTAACCTTCTCCACTACGGACACAATCCCCAGGTCAGCGCGCATTGCGTGTGGCTGGGGGTCGCGGCCCTGCTTCCGCTCGCGCTGGGCGCCGGGGTCGCCGTGCTGCGTCGAGGCGGAACCCAGGGTGTGCGGGCCGCGCTGATGGCGGGCCTTTCGGGGCTGGCGCTGGGGGGCGGGGGTTGTTCGAAAGCCCCGGACGCCGCGTCGGTGCGGCTGGATTCGAAACTCTTCGAAACCGTCTCGGCGATCGGGTCGAAGGGCACGGGGCCCGGATTTTTTCTCAAGCCGCGGTCGGTGGCGGTGGATGGTGCGGATGACGTCTATGCCGTGGACATGACGAGCCGGGTGCAGCGTTTCGACCGGGAGGGACGGTGGCGGTTGATGTGGCAGATGCCGGAGACCGACCGGGGCAAGGCGAAGGGCATGGCGACGTCGCCGGAGGGCGGGTTGCTGGTGGTGGAACCCCATTATCATCGCGTGAACCGGTTCACCCCGGAGGGCGTTTTGCAGGCGCAGTGGGGGGTTCACGGGACCAACGCGGGGGAGTTCTGGTTTCCGCGGGCGATCGCGGTCGGGCCGAAGGGCGATTGTTTTGTGAGCGAATACGGAGTGGTGGAACGCGTGCAACGGTTCACCGCGGATGGCACGCGGCTGCTGGGCTCGTTTGGCAGCGAGGGCAGCGGGCCTGGCCAGCTCAGTCGGGCGGAAGGGATCGGGACCGATCGCGACGGCAACGTGTACGTCGCCGACTCCTGCCATCATCGCATCCAGGTCTTTACGCCCGACGGCAAGCTTCTGCGCATGCATGGCCGGGCGGGGCAGGGTCCGGGCGAGTTCAGTTATCCGTACGACGTGCGGGTGGACGCGCGCGGGTACCAGTACGTGTGCGAGTTCGGGAACAGCCGGGTGCAGGTCCTGGACGAACGGGATCGGCCGGTGGAGATCCTGGGCGGTCCGGGGGCGGCAGTGGGGCGGATGAGCAATCCGTGGAGCCTCTGCCTCGATTCCAAGGGTAACCTTTACGTGGCGGATTCCCTGAACCACCGGCTGCTGAAGTTCACGCGGCGTCGCGCGGAAGGCGCGCTGGCGGCGCTGTCCAAGGACGTCCGTAGGACGGAAGCTGCGGAGCCTGAACGCAACTGATCATGCCCTTTCAATTCACCCATCCCTGGTGGTTGCTGGTGCTCGCGGGGGCGCTGGCCTGGGTGGTGCGTCTCGCCCTGCGATCGGACGCGTCGCTGATCGGCTGGCGCCGTTGGGCGGTGCTCGGGGTGCGGGTGCTGGTGACCACCGCGGTGGGGCTGGCTCTGGCAGGCATGCAGTTCCGGCTGCCGGTGGAGGGCATGAATGTTTTCTTCCTCCTCGACCGCTCGGACAGCGTCCCGGCGGAGCAGCAGGAGGGGGCGCGCGAGTACGTCAACCGGGCGTCGGCGCTGAAAACCACGGCCGACAAAGGCGGGGTGATCGTGTTTGGCGCGGATGCGGCGATCGAGGCGTCGGCGAACACCATCGTCAATCTGCCCCGCATCCAGGCGGTGATCTCGACGGCGGGCAGCGATCTGGCGGGGGCGGTGCGGCTGGCGACGGCGGCGTTCCCGGAGAACGGACAGCGGCGGCTGGTGCTGATGTCGGACGGCAACCAGACGGCGGGCGACACCGTGCAGGCGGTGGCGGCGGCGCGGTCGCTGGGGGTGACCGTGGATGTGGTGCCGTTGGGGGCGCAGCGCGGACAGGACGTGGTGCTCCAGAAGGTTGTGGTGCCGAACAAGCTGAAGAAGGGCCAGACCTTCGATGTGAAGATCTTCGTGCAGAGCGACCGGGCCACGCGCGCGAATCTTTCGTTGTACCGGGACGACGTGCTGCTGGGCACCCAGCCGGTGGAACTGCAGAGCGGGAAGAACCTGTTCACCTTTCCCCAGACCTTGGCCGATGCGGGGTTCCACACCTACGACGTCAGCATCGACGCGCCCGGGGACACGGTGCCGCAGAACAACCGGTCGACCAGCTACACCACTCTGCGCGGGGAGCCGCGGGTCCTGATCATTTCCTCGGATCCGGCGGCGGATCGCCCGCTGGCGGAGGCGCTGACGGCCTCGCGGCTGGAGGTGAAGGTCGGGGAACTGGGGGCGTTTCCGTCGAGCCTGGCGGAGATGCAGAGTTACGATGCGATTTTCCTGAGCAACGTGGCGGCGGGCGACTTGAGCACGGACCTGATGCGCCTGCTGGAAAGTGCGGTTCGTGATTTCGGCGTGGGGCTGGTGGTGTTGGGGGGCGATCAGGCGTTCGGGGCGGGTGGCTATCGGGGAACGCCGCTGGAGGAGACCCTTCCCGTGGACATGGAGCTCAGCAGCAAGAAGGTCCTGCCGCGGGGGGCGCTGGTGCTTGTGGTGCATGCGACCGAGTTTCCGAACGGCAACCAGTGGGCGCGCGACATCGCCTTCGCGGCGTTGCAGGCCCTGGGGCCGCAGGACGAGATGGGCATCGTCTTCTGGGATGGCACGGACCATTGGCTGTTCGAACTCAGTGCCGTGGGCGACAAGAAGGCGAAGGGCCGGGCCATCATGGGAATGAACCCGGGCGACATGGGAGCCTTCCAGAAGCCCGTGGATATGGCGCACGACGCCTTGAAGAAATCGAACGCCAACCTGAAGCACATGGTGGTTTTCAGCGATGGCGATCCGCAGGCGGCGACCGACGCCTCGATCCAGGCGATCGTCAACGACCGCATCACCATCAGCACGGTGATGATCGGTGGCCATGTCGAACCGGGCACCATGACCGACATGGCCCAGAAGGGCCGGGGTCGGTTCTACGATGTGCGGTCCCCGTCGCAGTTGCCGCAGATTTTCCTGAAGGAAGCGGCGGTGATTCTGAAGGCGGCGATCATCGAAGATCCCTTCAAGCCGCAGTTGGCCTCGGCGAGCGAGATCACGCGGGGGATCGGTGGCCCGGAGTTTCCCCGGCTCCGGGGTTACGTCGCCACCACCGCCAAGGCCCGCGCCGAGACGCCGCTGGTGTCGGACAAGGGCGATCCGATCCTGGCCCACTGGCAGTTCGGTCTGGGTCGGGCGGTGGCGTTCACGTCCGATGCCCGGGCGAAGTGGGCGGCCGACTGGGTGGGGTGGGGGCGGTACCGGCAGTTCTGGTCGCAGGCCGCCCAGTGGGCGCTGCGCAAGGTGGATGCCACGGATTTCAACGCCGAGGTGTCGCTGGAGGGAGGAGCCGGTCGTTTGAACGTGGAGGCGCTGGATGCGCAGGGGGATTTCCGGAATTTCCTCAATCTGCAGGCGGTGGTGGTGGACCCGAAGGGCCGTCGGCAGACGGTTCGTCTCGAGCAGAAGGGACCGGGCCGGTACGAGGCGGCGTTCGCGGGCAAGGACGTGGGAGCGTACATGGTCAACCTGCTCGACATCACCAACGGGGTGGTGCGCGGCCAGCAGACCCTTGGAGCCAGCGTGAATTACTCGCCCGAGTTCAATGCCCAGGATCCGAACACGGCCCTGCTGCAAAGGATCGCGGAGGCGGGCGGTGGCAAAATGCTCGATCCTGACGTGCCCGCCGAAAACCCGTACCTGCACGACCGCGTGAAGACGCACCAGCCCCGGGATCTTTGGTGGTGGTTGCTGATGGGCGCGGTGGTGCTGTTTCCGCTGGATGTCGGATTGCGCCGGGTGCAACTCGAACGTGAGGAACTGGCGCGGGCCTGGGCGTCGGTGCTGCAGGCTCTCGGTCTCCGACGTCGCCGTCCTGCGGCGGCTACGAGTGAGTCGATGTCGACGTTGCTGGCCCGCAAGGAGCAGGTCCGTTCCACGCACACCGGTGCTGCACCGGCGGTTCCGATCGAGCCCAAGCCGGATCTGTTCCGGCCGGTGCAGAGTGTTGAACCGTCGGATGCTGCCCCGCCGGCGCCCATGGCGTCGTCGGGCGAGGGGAAGGGGAAGTCGCCTGCGCCTGGGCCTGACGCGAGCGCGCCTGGGGGCAAGCCCAAGGCTGCCGAAGGGGCGGAGAGCGCCACCAGCCGGTTGCTGGAAGCAAAGCGGAAGGCGCGGAAGAAGATTGGGGAGTGATTGTTGGGGAGTGGGGAGGAGGGAGTAGGGAACGGGTAGATCTGTCTCATCCGATGGTGTTGTCGCACCCATTCCTGTGCGTCTCGATGTTC
>CAYZAE010000194.1:0-4503 GCA_964476125.1 uncultured Verrucomicrobiota bacterium
GATTCCATCGTGGACCAGGTCACGGCTGGGGCGCGGTCGGGGGATGTGGTCTGCGTGTTCAGCAACGGCGGGTTTGGGGGGATTCACGGGAAGCTGCTGGAGAGGTTGGGGAAGGGGCGGGAGGGGTAGTTTTGGAGTGCGGCGGCCCTCCGCCGCTTTGGATTTGGGGGGGCGGGAAACCGGGGTGGGAAGAGGTTGGCGGTGGGGGCGTGGGGGCGGTTGTGGGAAAGCGGCAGAGGGCTGCCGCAGTCCAAACTCAGGGTTCCCGGTACAACCGCGCGATTTCGAGCAGGAGGGGCTCGAGCTTCGCGAAATAGGCATCGTCACCGAGCGCGGTTCGCTTGTCCCGGAGGGCGGCGATCTCGCGTTCGATCGCGTCGCGGCGGTCGCGCTTTTCGGGAGACAGCTTGGCTTCGTCAGCGCTGCGGACCAGATGGAACTGGTGGGCCCGGGCGCCGTCGAGGGCGGCGGTGTCCTTGGATTTTTTCACCGCGCGCAATCCGCGAAACCACTCCGCCGGGGTCCCGAGGCCGTCGCCGGTATCGTCGATGAGCGCGTGCTCCGTGGCCATGCGGCCGTCGGTTTTGTAGAACTCGGCGACCCGGAACGAGGCGCTGAGGAAGGCTTCGAGCAGGGAGGTTTGGCCGTCCTGATCGAGGTCGCCGGCGGGATCGGCGAGGGAATCGGCGAGGAACCGTCCGAACCGCGTGAAATTCTGTTCGTAGCCGCTGCGTGTGGCGGCGATGACGACGCGGTTGGAGGCGGACAGTTTGTTGAGGAAGGGGGCGCTGGCGGAGGCGGTGTTGATGACGGCGACGGGCCGGTGGAAGGGTTTCATCCAGGTGGCGAACTCACTGGCGACGAGATCGGGTCCGCGAAGGTTGAACCGGGCTTCCTTGCCGTCGAAGGTCCCGTGGCCGACCAGCACGAGCCAGAGTTCGGCGGGGCCGTCGGTGGGTTCGTTCTCCAGCAGGTGATGCAGATCCGCGAGGTCGTTGGTGGAAGCCGGGGAGCCGTCGAGACCGATGGGGGTGACGCGGGCGCCGCCGGATTGGGCGACTTTGCGCCAGAGTTCGGCCTGGTGAACGAAGTTGGAGCCGAACTCGGCTTCGCCGGGGGCACCGACGATCAGCACGACGTGGGTGGTGTTGGTTCCCGGGGCGGCTGCCGTGACGGCGTTGGTGGAGGTTTGGGAGACTTGTGGCGCGGTCCTGTTGAGATCCGGGATCGGAACCGGATTCGCGGCGTCCGCGGCGACGGCCGGGGGCAGCTGCGCGAGGGCGGTCAGCATCCCGAGCAGGGCAAGCCTTCGAGCGAGGGCTGGGAGAACGCGTCGAAGCAGGATCATGGCAGACCTTTCCATCGGCGGAGGCCCCATTCGGTGAGCAGACAGGCGAGAGCGAAGGCGAAGACCCAGGGCGTATGCCACAGTGGCTCGGCCCAGGCTTCCATCAGCGGCGCCTTCTTGCGCGGCAGCCGTTTCACGAAGCTCTCGAGATCGTCCGCCGGGACAACTTCGCCGCCGGTGGATCGGGCGATGGATTCGAGCAGGGGAAGGTTGGGGGTGAGGGTGCGGAATTCATCGATGGCCAGCTCGCTGCTCCAGCCGGCTTCGGCGCGGCCGTGTTCGAGGTTGGCGGCGTTGGTGACGACCGCGGTCGCGCGGTAGCCGCCGGGGAGCCGGGGGACGAAGGTGGCGATGTAAACGCCCGCCTCGGAGGGCGAAGGCTCGGCCCGGAGCCGGAGCGTGTTGGTGGCCAGATTGGAGGCGGGAGCGGTTCCGGCGAGGGCGTTGCCGGCCGGTCCGTTGGTCGGTTTGGCGGCTGTGCCGGAGGCTGCTCCCGGCGCTGGGGTCGTGGCGGCCGCGGCGATGGCGGCGTCACGGAAGGCGACGGGCGTGACCTCGATGAAGACGCTGGCGTTGTCGAGCGGTTGATGGCGCGCGTCGCGGGCCCGCACTTCCAGTTGCAGGGCGCCATTCGGATCGGCGGGGATCGGTTCGGCGGTCATTTCCACCTTGGCGGGCGTGTCGGCCACCAGCCAGCGCAGGGACTGACGCCAGAGCTTGTCCATGTCGGCGTGCGCCGCCGTGTCGCGAAGCCCCCAGCGCCAGACATCGCCAATGACGAACGCAGCCGTGCGCCCGCGTCCGAACCGTTGGGTGACCAGGGCGGGGATTTCGCGTCCGCGCTGATCCCGGGCGGTGCCGATGATGCTGGCGCCGGGTTTGGCGCCGCGGACGCGGTTGGCGACGGCGAACTCGGGCATGCCCTCGATGCTTTGTCGTTCGGCGGCTTCGTTGTCGCGGACGCGGGCCCAGGTTTGCAGCCAGCCTTCGCGGCCGAGATCGAACTTGAGCGGGCCCTCCGGCGAATTCTCGGAGGGTCGGTCGAGATAGACGGGCAGCATGTCGCCGACCGGAGTGCGGTGGTAACCCCCTTCGCGGAACGATTCGGCGCCGCCGAGCATGAGCAGTCCGCCGCCGCGTTCGGACACAAACCGCTGGAGCAGGGCGGCCTGGTCGGGGTTGAAGAAGGCGTATTCCAGGTCGTCGAGAACCACGGCGTGGTACTCGAACAGTTCCTCGGGCGTGGTGGGGAACCCCTTCTTCAGCTCGAGATCATCCTTGGTGTTGAGGGCAATCAGCACCGGTTGATCGAAGCGTTCGACGGCATCGGCCGACTGCTCACCGAACCCGCGGAAGAGCGGGTTGCTGGTTTCGTCGCCGCGCCCGCGGAACTGGAACTTGGGTTCGCGCCGGGCGACGCGGATGAGGGCGACGAGATCCAGTTGGGGATCCTCCTGGATCGCGCGACGGAGGAATTTGAATTCCCAGTTGGGCCGGCCTGACACGTAGAGGATGCGGTAGGGTCCACGACCGCGATCCACCGCGATGACCCGTGCATTGTTGACCAGGGTGGCCTCGGCGGTGGACGAGCCCTTGCCGGCAGCAGGGGGGGGCGTGGCAGCGGCAGGGGCGGGTGGCGATCCGGCGGCAGGAACGGATTCCCCGCGTCGGGCGACCCGCACCTGATAGAAGGACACGCCGGGCTTTTCGGGTTTGAACTGGAACCGGAAGGGCAGCGATTCGTGATCCCGGCGGGCGGACAGCGACTCCTCCTTGATCACCTTGCCCTGGGTGTCGAGCACCTGCGCCACGAGTCGTTCCCCGGAGAATCCATCGACGGCGGCCTCGGCTTGTACCGAGACCGGGGCGTCTTCGAAGGCGGACTGGGCCACGGTGACCCGGGCCAGGGCGATGTCGCGGGTGGCGGAGACCTTGCCGAGCACGACCGGATAGATCGGGGGAAGATCCTTGAGATCGGGCGTGCCCGTGGGGAGATCCGTGGCGTTGCCATCCGTGAAAAGCAACACCCCGGCCAGGGGACGTCCGCGGAAGCGTTCGGACAGCGACTTCAGGGCGGTGCCGATGGCCGAGGAATGGCCCTCGAAACTCAGCGCCCGGAAGTCGGTGAGGTTTTGCAGACGGCCGGCGAAGGCGTAGCGGCGGATTTCGAAATCCTCGGCCAGCCGGGATTGCCAGGGGTTGCGGGCGGGATCCAGCAGGGTACGGGCAGTTTCCCCTCGGCTCGCGGGGGCATCGGAGTCCTTGACCTGGAGACTCTGGCTGTCATCGACGGCGACAGCGAACAGGTTGGCGCCTGGACGTGCGCGCTGGCCGGACCAGAGGGGTTCGAGCAGGCAGAACAGGAGCGCGGTGATGCCGAGCAATTTGAGCAGCGCGCCGAGTCCGCGGTGGGCGGAGGCTGGGGCGCGGCCGTAGCTCCAGAGCACGATGGCACCGGAGACCAGCAGCGCGACGACGGCCGGTCCGATCCAGGACTGGCCGGCGAGGGTGAGAGCGGCGAGAGACATTCGCTATCGGTCCTTCCCCAGTTCTTCGTAGTAACGCCGCACCAGTTCCGAGTAACGCGTGGGAACCGGGTCGCGGTCGATGGGGACGAGTTGCTCGCCACGGTCGCGACGCGCGATTTCCTCGGCGATCCGGTCGCGGACCTCGACCAGGGGCCCGAGCACCTGGCCTCGCACGACCGCCCAGTCGGGTTTCTGCCCGGCCTTGCGCCATTCGAGTCGGAGATTTCGCGCACGTTCGCGGGCGGTGGCGACATCGTTGCGGAGTTCCGGGAGATCGACCATTTCCTCGACTTCGCGAAGGCCGTCGGACCAGGGCGCGAAATCGACGCCGGTGATGGGGCCGGGATTGTCGCCGCCGCCACCCTCGGGTCCTCCGCGGCCAAGGAACTCCCCGAGATCGCGGTTGGCGTCCCGGTTGAGTCCGCGGTTGGCACCGGCCTGCTGACCTCGCGGGCCCTGAGGCTGTCCGGGCTGACCCTGGCGACCCGGTTGCCGTCCGCCAGGCTGCTGACCACCGGGTTGCTGACCACCGGGCTGCTGACCACCGGGCTGCTGACCACCGGGCTGCTGACCACCGGGCTGTTGACCACCGGGCTGTTGACCACCGGGCTGTTGACCACCGGGCTG
>CAYZAE010000194.1:4603-11894 GCA_964476125.1 uncultured Verrucomicrobiota bacterium
TGTTGGCCGCCGGGCTGTTGGCCGCCGGGCTGTTGGCCACCGGGCTGTTGACCACCGGGTTGCTGGCCGCCGGGTTGCTGGCCGCCGGGCTGCTGACCGCCGGGTTGCTGACCACCGGGTTGTTGACCACCGGGTTGCTGGCCGCCGGGCTGCTGGCCACCGGGCTGTTGACCGCCGGGTTGTTGACCGCCGGGTTGTTGGCCGCCGGGCTGTTGGCCGCCGGGCTGTTGGCCGCCGTCCTGCGGTTCCCCGGTTTGCTCGCCGTTGCCGGACTGCTGGTTCCCTTGACGTTCGCCGGGGTTCCCCTGTCGGCTGCCTTGCCGGTTGGTTTGCGACTGGGTGTTGCGGTTGTTTTGGGCCAGCTGCATGGGCCGCTGGTTGCGGTTGGTGGACCCTGTGGCGGAGGCGCCTCCGGAGGTGTTGGTGGACTGCGGATTGGCCTGGGCCATCTCGCGTTCCAGTTGGTTGGCGAGTTGATCGAGCCGGGCGCGTGCCTGGCGGAGGGCCTCCAGATCATCACCGAGCACCGTTTCCGCGGCGCGGGAGACGCCGGCCTGGAGATTGTCGAGATTCGACTGGGTGCGGCGACCCGCGCGTTCGGCTTCCGGGGTGAGACCCTGACGGAGCATTTCGGCGGTGGCTTCGAGCGATTTGGCGGGGTCCTGTCCGACGGAATTCTTCAGGCGGTTGAGCAGGGCATTGGACATCAGCCCGCGTTCGATCAGTTCGTTCTGCAGTTGGGAGACGCTGGCGGATTCGTCCTGGTTGAGACGGCGCACGGTTTCCTCGAGACGCCGGCTGACGATCGGTTCCGAGGTCTCCGAGGCTTCAGCGACCTGGGTGGCGCGATTGACGAGGTTGGTGAGCCGTTCCTTCTGCGATTGGATCCGTTCGGCGAGATCGGTTTTGGGCTCGGACGGGGCGAGCGTGGGTTGGCGGGTGGTTGGCTTTTCCTGGCCGGCCAGATCTTTGTTCAGTTCCTCCTGACGCCGGGCGAGTTCGCGGGCTTCGGCGCGCATCTGGCGGAGGTCCTCGGCGAACTCGCTGGAGTTCTGCTTCCGCACCTGGTCACGAACGTCTTCGAGCTGTCGTTCCGCGCGGGTGCCGGCGGCGAGGGCCTGGGGCACGGAACCCTGGCCGGTGGCGTCGGTGGCCCGCTGCATATCGTTGCGGGCCTGCTCGAGCTGCTTGCGCTGTTCGGCCATGCGCGACTGGTTTTCGGGCGAGTTCATCCGCTGCTGAAGTTCGTCCATGTCGGCGAGCATCTGCTGCTGCTCTTCCTGGAGACGCTTGAGCCGGCGTCGGATTTCCTCCTTTTCCTGTTCCGTGTCGGCTTCGCGCAGGGCGGTCTGGAGTTCCTTCAGCCGTTCGTTGACGTCCTGCTGGCGGCGGGACAGTTCCTGGAGCCGGTTGAGCACCTGGAGTTGTTCGCTGCGGGCGGGGTCGGTGGGGGCCTGGGCCTGGTTCTGGGTCTCGTAACGGTTTTCGGCGTCGGCGAATTCGAGCTGATCCATCTGCCGATCCCGCATCTCCTCGCCGGCACCGCTCCCGCGTTGCTGTCGGTTGCGGGACCGGGCGATCTGGATCTCGCGCTCCCGGAGGCGAAGCAGCGCCTGGTAGGCGGTTTGTTCCGATTTGATCGCGGGGGCCAGGGAATCGGGGGACTTGATCGCGGTGTCGAGCTTCTCGCGGGCCTCCTTCATGGAGTCGACGACCGTTTTCCAGAGAGGCGCGGTGCGTGGATCGTTGTCTTCGTCGCGCGTGGACTCGGCCTTCTCAAGAGCCTGCGCCTGGGAATCCCGGACCACGGTGGTGTCGGTGGCCAGCTGGGGGGCGGGGGTTCGGCGGCGTTCGCGTTCGAGTTTCCAGGTGGCATTGACGATCTGCTTCTGGAGTTCCGCCAGGCGGCTGGTGGGACTGCCCTGGCCTTCGCCTTCCTGCTGTTGCTGGGGGGAATCGTTGGGGGATTCGCGGAAGACCTCCTCGAAGGGGCGGATCTCGGCGAAGTACATGTCGGTGGAGGTGCGCCGGATCTTGCCGTCGGGACCGATGTCATCGGCCCAGAGGTACCAGGAAAGCAGTTGATCCGGACGAGCGCCGAGCTCCTCCAGTCGGAGCAGGTTTCGGAAGCTCTTCTTCTCCTTGCCGGGAACGTCGCGGCCGAGTTCGAGGAACTGCGTTTCCCCGCCGCCGTGGGTGTAGGCGAGGCCGTAGGCGACGGTGCCGAAGTCGTCCCAGACGGAGCCTTCGAAGGCGATTTCCTCGAGGGCGGACGGCCGGATATCGCCGCGGGGCGAGGTGAGCTTCAGTTCCGGAGTGCGGTTGGTGAGCACCTGGAACACGAACTGGGCGGGTTCCTTGTTGGATCGGCCGTCGGCATCGACCAGTTGGAGGTCGTAGGTGGCAGAGAGTGACGGGACCCAGTTGGTGAGCGTGGCGGCCGGAGCCTTGGCCGGGGTGAGAAGATCCACGGCGGGCAGACCGAGGGAGGTGTCGCGCGGCACGAGCCGGGCGGTTTTCACCGATTTGTTGAGCTGAAGGGCGAGATCGAGACGGGTGCCTTCCACGGCGCTCACCCGGCGGGTGTTCTCGATCCGTTTGGTGGTTTCGCCGGTGTACGACGGAAAAGTCAGTTCGGCGTCGGACCGTTCCAGCTTGGGATGATCGTAGACGGTGACCTTGAAATCGCGGGACTTCTGGCCGGCGTACTCGACGCGATAGGAGAGGTCGGAGGGAACCTCGGGCAGGCTGATGGCGAAGACCGGGTCGGAGAGGCTCCGGGTCAGCGGCAGTCGCCGCACGGTGTTGGATTCCCCGGTGAGCACGAGTTCGGCGCTGGCGGGGATGGTTCCGGCGAACCGGGCGAGCACGACCAGGCTCGAACCCCGTTCGAGCGTCACGTCGCCGGGAGTGACGGTGATGCCGTCGGTGCGAACGATCAGGGTGCCCTGACCGGGGGGAGCGGACACGCGGAGGTTCCAGACCAGGACGCCGAAGAGCACGGCGGCGAGGGCGGAGGCGAGGCGCATGTTCCGCAGCCGATGGGCGGGGACCACATGGGTCCAGTCGTGGCTTTCCCCGTGCGCGAGGGCTTCGCGGATGACGCGTTCCTGCAGGTAACCGAGCCGCCCTTCGGCGTCCGGTTGCTGTTGGACGGCGGTCAGCAGGAGCCCCCGGAGTTCGGGGTGCAGATTCTCGACTTCACGGGCGGCTTCCCGCGCGTCGACGTTTCGGGAGGAGCCGGCGAAGGCAAAAATCGCGGCGCCGACCAGTCCGGCGACGGCGAGCAGTGGGGCGACGAGAGGTGAACTGAATCCGAACGCCCAGGTCAGGAAGGCGACGAGCAGGGCGACGACGACGGCGCCGCCGAGCCCCAGGGCCAGCCGTTGCCAGAAGCCCAGTCGGCGGTGTCGGTCGAGTACCGGACGCAGCTGTTCACCGAGCGTGGCGGCGGTGGCCGCGGGAGGGATCGGGACGGTGGGAATCTCCGGGGCGCCAGGGGGAGCGGAGTCAGCGGCTGCGACTGGGTCGGACGGGGATGCGTCGGGCTGTCCTTCGTGGGATTGGCTGAAGGACTCCCCGGGGAGGAGAGGTGGTGGAACCGGCTGGGCTGATGGATCGTGGGGCGCGGTGGAGGGATCGACGGGATCCCGTGGGGGGCCGGGCAGGTGCGGCGGTTCGGGAGGCAAGGGATCGTTCATACGGTTGCGGAGGTTGCGTCGGGCGCAGGGGCGACCCGACGGGTGATCCAGCCGGCGAGGGAAGATTCGAGAAAGACAGCCACCAGGGCGGCGATGAGACACCAACGCCAGAGCTTCTGACGCCCCTCCACCTCGGCGGCCGCGAGTTCTGCGGTTCGTTCCGCGGTGGGCCGGACCTCCGGATCGACTTCCTTGAGACGAACGCCCAGGCGTTCCAGGTCGTCGGTGGGAAGCGGTTGGGTCCGGGATTCCGTGGGGTCGAGGTTGACGGCGAAGCGGGTGGAGGTGTCGCCCGAGACGACCGTGTAGACGCCGGGTTGGGTGATGGCGGGGAGGTTGGTGGTGCCTGGCGCGAGCTGGCTGGTGGTGCGATCGGGGCGGCGCAGCGTGGAGTTCGCACCCGTCGCCGCCTGGGGCATCGGGATGGAATCGCCGACCGTGTAGGCGCGGGGCAGCAGCCCGGCGATGTTGCCGTCGGCCTCGAGCATGCCGAAAAGAATCGGAACGAACTTGGTGGAGAGCGCGAGCTGGCTGTCATCGGGGTGCCAGCCCGAGGCGAACACGAAGACCCGGCCGCGTTCGATGGGGAACTCCATCCAGGCGGGATCCCCGGAGTCGAAGCGCGCGATCACGCGGGCGCGGGCGACGGTGTTGGAGTCGAACCGGCGGTGATGCCAGAAGTGGATCTTGGTGAAGTCGCTGAAGCGCGGGTTCGAGAACGCGGCGAGCAGGGGGTGGCGGAAATCGATTTCACCGAGCATGGCGTAGGCCTTCACCGGAGCCTCCTCCACGGTGGGAGCTTGTCCGCCGAGAATTTGTCCGAGGGTCGCGGCGGTTTCTGCGGAGGCGAGCCGCGGGGCGAAGAGAATGGTTCCACCCTGGGCCGCGAGGTTGTGCAGTCGATTCGCCGTTTCAGCCGGCAGCGCGCCGGTGGCGATGGCCAGGGCGGCGCGTGCGTCGTCGGGGCCCGGTCCGGCGGAGGTCGGTCGAACCTCGAGAGTCAGCCCCAGCGCGTTGGTCGGGGGGAACGCGCGTTGCAGGAAGTAAAGGGGCAGGCGTGCGTCGGCCGGCGAATCGTCGCCCAGGTACAGGAGCCCGGACTTGGCGGGGGCGGGAGGCACGACGTAGACGACGTTGTCGAAGGGGTCACCGTCGCCGCGCAGGACAATGCGATCGGAGCCGGAGTTGGCCGGCACCGGAATGGGAATGACCTTCTGGGTTCCCGGTTCCAGGCGGACTTCGATGGGAGTGGAGAGGAAGGGGGCGCTGACGGCGTCGAGGGCGGCGTTGGCGCTGCCGCTGCCGCTGGCGTTTGTTTTGGCCCAGCCGACTTCGAGTTTTTCGGCGGCGAGTTCGGGCGTGGCGGTGAGACGGAGCCGGAGCGAGGCGTTGGTGGAGGCGGGGGCGGCCGGGGCGGTGTCGGTGAGCAGTTGCAGTCCGACATTGCCCTTGGATGCGCCGGCGGCCTGGACCCTCTCCACGTGCAGGGTGATGCCCTTGGGCCATTCGTAGGCCTGGAGCGGGTCGAGGTGACAGCCCTCCTGGAGATCGGTGATCAGCACGATGCGACGGACCAGGGAGGCTGGGTCGTCGGAGCGTTCGCCGAGTGTTTCGGCGGCGCCGATGAGCGCCTGGCCGAGCGAGGTGGAGGACCAGGTCGGGCCGGACTCCTTCAGCTGGGCGGCGACGAGGGCAGGGCGTCGGTCGGAGGGGGTGGCCTTCCAGGCGTCGAAGGAAATCAGCGAACGCGATTCGCGGTCGAAGGTCACCAGTGACAGCAGGTCGCCAGCGGCGAGGGTGCGGGTGGTTTTGTCGGCGGCGTCGAGGGCGACGTTCCACAGGCCGGCGCGCCGCATGGAGGCGCTGGTGTCGACGAGCAGGACGATCCGCTGATTCGGCTGGGAGACGGGGGTGGCTGGGGTGGACGACCGGAAGAACGGGCGGGAGAACCCCAGGACGAGCAACACGAGTGCGAGGCAGCGGAGCAGGAGCAGGAGCACATCCTCCAGCCGGCTGCGTTTGCGCATGCGTGGCGGGGTGGCGCGGAGCAGGAAGAGCGATCCGAACGGGATCCGTTCGCGGGTGCTGCGCCGGATCAGGTGAAAGAGGATCGGGGCGGCGAGGGCGGCGGCGCCGGCGAGGAAGAGCGGGGCGAGGAAATTCACGCGGGTCCCTTTCCGGCGGCGGGTCCGATGGCGCGGACGGCCCGGCCACGACGGCCTTGTTCGCGTACGAATTCGAGCAGCACGAGATCGAGGGGCTGGTTGGTCTGGATTCTCGACCAGGTGATGCCGAGCCGTTCGCAGATCCCCTTGAGCGCGGTCGTGTGGGCTTCCAGCCGCTGCAGGTAGCCCGCGCGCGCGGCGGCGGGATCGACGAAGAGGGTCTGTTTCGATTCGAGATCCTCGAACCAGGCCGGTTCCGTGAAATTGAAGGACACCTCGGCCGGATCGAGGATCTGGAACACGACCAGTTCATGTCCCGAGGCGGCGAGCGTGGTGAGTGCGGTGTCGAGGCGGTCGATGGGGGCGAGAAAATCCGAGAGCACCACGATCCAGCCGCGTTTGCGGACCAGCCCGCAAAGCGCCTCGAGCGGGACGGCGAGATCGGTGGCTTCGCCGCCGGGCGGTTTGTCCAGGGCGATCATCAACTGCCGCAGGTGCCCGGGCCGATGCCGGGCGGGGAGAAAGTCGCGGAGCTGGTTGTCGAAGGAAAACAGCCCGGTCGCATCGCCCTGGAGGTGCAGGAACCAGGCGAAGGTGGCGGCCAGGGTGGCGGCGTACCCGGCCTTGGTGGGCACGGCGTCGGAGGAGGCGAAAGCCATCGAACGGCTCTGGTCGACGACCAGCTGACAGCGCAGGTTCGTTTCGTCCTCGAACTTCTTGATGTAATGCCGGTCGGTGCGGCCGAAGGCGCGCCAGTCGAGGTAGCGCGGATCGTCGCCGGGGGAGTACTGGCGGTACTCGGTGAATTCGACGGAGAACCCGTGGTAGGGACTCCGGTGAAGGCCGCTCCAGAAGCCCTCGACCACGACCCGGGCGCGCAGTTCGAGACTGCGGATGCTCATGAGGGCCTTGGGGTCGACGAGTGTTCGACGGGGCTGGCCCTGGGATGACGGCTCGGGTGGCACGGTGCGGGACGAGGGGCGGGTGACGGGGGTTGGCTGGCGCGGGGTGGTGGGGGATGGGTCAGGATTGGATCGGGGCCTTCACGGTTTCGAGCAGTCGTTCGATGATGGTTTCGACGCGGGCGCCCTCGGCTTCGGCGCGGTAGTTGAGCAGGATGCGGTGCCGCAGGACGGGCAGGGCGAGTTTGCGGATGTCTTCGACGGTGACATGGGCGCGTCCCTGGAGCAGGGCGCGGGATTTGGCGCCCAGGATGAGGAACTGGGCGGCGCGGGTGCCGGCGCCCCAGGTGACCCAGTCCTGGACGAATTTCGGGGCGTTAGCCTGGCGTGGGCGGGAGGAGGAGGCGAGTTGGACGGCGTAACGGACCAGTTCCTCGGCGACGGGCACCTGGCGGACCAGTTCGTGGAAGCGGAGGACGTCCTCGCCGGTGAACAGTGGTTCGATCGGTTCGCTTTTGCGGCC
>CAYZAE010000195.1:0-11800 GCA_964476125.1 uncultured Verrucomicrobiota bacterium
GGTGTCCCATAGCGAGGAGTTTGCCATGCGCGTGTAGCGGCCGGAGCATGTGCCGCTGGAAACGTTCGTCAACTGGGCAGCGCTGTCCTCGATCCCCACGTAAAGGACCGACGGTAATGCGGTTGGCACCCTGAAGTCAGGGTGGGGTACCCTGCGAGTGGCGCGCGATTTCCATTCTTTCGTGAAGCACCCGCACGATCACCGTATCCGAATCCCGAACGAGGTAGGCCACGAAATGCCGCGGATTTTTGACGAGGAAACCGTCGACGGCAGCCCGGGATCGGCTGTGTCGCAAGTGGTAGAGTCGGATTCCGTCCTGCAAGCCACGCACTTCGTAGGAACCTTCCAGAGTGGGATTCGCTGCGATCTCCGAGAGGGCGACGCCCAGGAGCTTCTTGTATCGCGCGGCGGCAGCCTGGCCGAAATTTCCGGCGGACCATTTCAGAACGTTCGTTAGGTCCCTCCTGGCGGACGGCTGGTAGCGAAGGGGCATCCAGATTCCGAGTCAGGTTTTGGGGCGAAGCTCGCGGAGCGCCTGCTTGGAACACTTTTCCAGAAAGTCGTCGATATCACGGATTTCAGCCGAGGGACCCGAATCCAGCCCGGCTTGGATCTCCTGACGCAGGCGGGCGAGGCGCAGTTGGCGCTCTTCATGCTCGCGGACCATGGCCAGGAGCGCGGCGCGATGCACTTCGCTGGCGTTGTTGAACTCCCCGCGGGCGATGGCCTCTTTGACGAAGCGGTCGAGTTCGGGGGTCAGGTTCACGTTTTGCGTCGGCACGCCGGAATTAGGCTTCGGTTGGCAAACCTTGTCAAACTGGGGAATTCCTGCGTTCGGTTTGGCGACCGAGTCGCAATGGTTCAGCGGTGAGGTTCAGGCCAACGCGTTTCCCGGAGCTCGCCGTCTCAGGGGCGCCAGCCGAGCTTGCGCAACGCGGTTTTCACCACCCAACCCGAGGCTTCCAGGACCTCCTGACAGCGGGGTTCCTCGGCTCCGGTGAGTTCGCGCACGATGCGGATGGCCCGAAGCCGGAGCTTCGCGTTGGCGGGATTGAGGTCGATCATCAGGTTCCGCGCCACCTTGCCCAACCGGACCATGGCCAGGGTGGTCAGGATGTTGAGTACCAGCTTGGTCGCCGTCCCGGCCTTGAGCCGGGTCGAACCGGTCAGCACTTCCGGCCCGGTCGCCGGGGCGATGACGGCGTCGGGGCGGCATCCCCGGGGAAACCGGAGGTGCGGATTGAAGCAAAGGAGGACAGTCGCTGCGCCGAGTTTCCGGGCGGCGCCAAGCGCGCCCCAGACGAACGGGGTCCGGCCGCTGGCGGCGATGCCCACCACCACGTCGGAACGGCGCACGCCCCGGAAGAGCACCGCCGCGGCACCGCCTTCGTAGTCGTCCTCGGCGCCTTCCACCGACCGGAACACCGCGGCCTGACCGCCCGCGATGATGCCTTGCACGAGGTCGGGCGGCGTTCGGAAAGTGGGCGGGCATTCACTGGCGTCGAGAATGCCGAGGCGCCCGCTGGTGCCGGCCCCGACATAGTACAGGCGTCCGCCGCTGCTCAGGGAACGCACCACGAGCCGGAGCGCGGTCTCGATGGATTTTCGCTCCGCCTTGAGGGCGATGGGAATCCGGGCGTCCTCCGACAGCATCAGGTCGATGGCGTTTCCGGCGTCGAGCTGATCGAGATTCATCGACCTCAGATTCCGCTGTTCGGTGGGGGACAGTTCGGTGGTTTCCGGGATGAAACGATCCGGGGTCCGGGGCTTGCCGGTACGCGTCGTCTTTCGTTGGGGGGAAGGTGTGGAGGCGGGGAGGCTGGCGTCGGAAAGCGGCGTCTGGCGGTCCAGCTCACGTGCGAGAGCCACGGCACCGACGGTTCCGGGTTGGTCGAGGGAAACGATCACCGCGTCGCGACGTCCGCGCAGGATCTCCTTTCGCACCGCTTTGGCGAACGGGACGCCCTGGAGCAGGACGCTGCCGGCCAGCAGGAAGCGCACTTTGCCTCGGGCACCAGCGATTCGCCGCGCGCAGGCGAGGGCGGCATCGGCCAGATCCCGGGCGGAGGCCTGGACAATCTCCCGCGCCAACGGGTCGTCCGCGCAGGAGGCCAGGACGGCGGGAGCCAGCGCGGCGACTTCGGCCTTCGAGGCGGCTCCGGCCCAGGGGATGAGGGCGTCGGGGGTATTGAGCTGGAGGGCGGCCAGCAGTCGCTCGCCCAGCGGACCCCAGGTTTCCTCCCGGTCGAGGCGCCGCACGACACCTCGGAGTGCGGTGGAAGCCAGGTCGTAGGCGCTGCCTTCGTCACCGAGGTGATGTCCCCAGCCGCCGACCTTGAGCGTCCGGCCGTCGCGGGTGGATCGACCGTAGCAGCAGGAGCCGGTGCCGCTGAGCACGAGGACCGTGGCGGCGAGGGAGCGGGGATCGGCGGGGGCGGGGGCGGCGGCGAGGGCGACGTCGAGGTCGTGGGTCGCCAGGCAGGGGCTGTCCGGCCAGACCCGGGTCGCGGCGTCGCGGATCCGTTGACGATCCGCCTCGGTGCGGGCGCCGGCCATGCCGATGGCCACGGTGCGGGGATGGGGAAAGCGGGCGGCGATTTCCTGGAAGCGCGCCAGGAGTTCGGCGTCGGAGAGCAGCTGAAGATTGGCTGGGCCGAACGTCGCTTCGCTCACCCGGTTGTCTGCGACCTGGCCTTCGCTTCCGCCTTCACCGGGTTCCCAGCGAGCGGAGGTGCGGGTGCCGCCGGCTTCGATGCCCAGGTGGCCGGACTTGGTTGCGGTCGGTCGTGCGTTGCGGGCCATGCGTGGGCGCATTGTGGGGAGGGACGTCGTCGCCGCGAAGGGCAAACACGCGCCGCCGGACGCGGGGCTACTTGTCGCAGCGCGACAAGTTCCACCAGCAACAGACTGCTGAGGCAGCGGCGAAGGCGCGGGGGCAGGGGGGGCCTGTCGATCCGGCAGCCGGGACTTCAGGCCGTGGCGGCCACCGGATCGGTGGGGACCTCGGCGAGAATGCGGTCGATGATGTGATCCGTGGTGATCCCTTCGGCCTCGGCCTCGAAGTTGAGGATCAGACGGTGGCGGAGGGCGGGTGGGGCGGCCCAGCGGATGTCCTCGAAGCTGACGTTGAACCGGCCCTGGGCGAGGGCGCGGACTTTGGCGGCGAGAATGAGGGTTTGGGCGCCGCGGGGGCTGCTGCCGAAGCGGAGGAACTGGTTGGTGATGGCGGCGGCGGTGGCGGACTTGGGATGGGTGGCGAGCACCAGGCGGACGGCGTAATCCGTGACATGGGTGGCCACCGGCACTTCGCGCACCAGCTGCTGGAGGGTGAGCAGGGCCGCGCCGTCGAGGACCTTGGAAACCTGGACGAAGGAGCCGCCGGTGGTGCGGGCGAGCACCTCGGTGAGTTCGGCGCCGGACGGATACCCGACAATCAGCTTGAAGAAGAACCGGTCGAGCTGGGCTTCGGGCAGCGGGTAGGTTCCCTCCTGATCGATCGGGTTCTGGGTGGCGAGAACGAAGAAGGGCGTGGGCAGTTTCCGGACTTCACCCGCGGCGGTGACCTGCTTCTCCTGCATGGCCTCGAGCAGCGCCGACTGCGTCTTGGGCGTCGCCCGGTTGATTTCGTCGGCGAGCACCAGGTGCGCGAAAATGGGGCCGCGCTGGAACTGGAACTCCTTTCCGCCTCCGGGCCGTTCGACGACCAGGTTGGTACCGAGAATGTCGGCGGGCATCAGGTCGGGCGTGAACTGGACGCGGTTGAACGAGAAATCCAGGACCTCGCCCAGGGTGCGGATGAGCAGGGTTTTGCCGAGACCGGGAACCCCTTCGAGAAGCACGTGACCCCCGCCGAAAAGGGCGATCAGGGTGCCGTCGACGATGGTCTCGTGGCCGACAATCACCTTCCCAAGTTCGGCTCGGAGACGGTTGAAGGCCTCGCGGAACTCGGCGATACGGGCATCGATGGACATGGGTGGGGAGTGGGGAGGCGGGAGAGGGGAGCGGGGCGAGTGCGGAGAATTACTTGAGGTCGTCGAAGTAACCTTTCACGGCGCCGCGGTAGGCGCGGGGCACCTGGTCCTGGTTGAGGGCGCTTTGGGCCTCGGACTGGGCGGTGTCGACGGCTTGTTCGTACTGGACGGAGCTTTTGCCGACGATGCTGACGCCCTTGAGCGGGATGCTGGGCATGGGGCCGGGGCTGAATTGGCCGGACAGTTTTGTGGGTAGAATGGTGTCGGTGAGTTTTCCGTCCCCGCGGTCGGTTTGGCCGCGCCCGGCCATGTCGGGGCGGACGAGTCCGGAGTTATCCCAGCGTTCGGTGATTTCGGGGTAGTAGAGCCAGCCGTTTTCGTCGGCCCAGGTTCCGACGCCGCGGCCGGGTTTGCCGCCATTGCCGGCGCGGGGGCGGCCGTTGGGGTGGAGACTGCAGCCGGAGCAGGCGCCGCCCTTGCATTGACCGCCGGGTTGCCAGGACATGCCGGAGGCGATGGCGATCTGGGCGCCTTGGAGCGCTTCGAGGGCGTCGGCGAGTTGCTGGGCGTCCATGGCCTGCTGGGCCATCTGGCGGAGTTCTGCGGCGGCCTGGGCGAGATTTTTGGAGGCCTCGCCTTTTTGATCCGACTTCATCTGTTCGGAGGCGGCCTTGAGCATTTCCCCGACCTTGCCGTATTCGCCGGCGGGTTTGAGGGCCTTGGCCACTTCGGCGAGCAGTTTCTGCATTTGTTCGGGGGTGAGACCGGACCCTTTGAGTTGCTCGACCATTTTGTCGAGGGTCTCGGCGGCGGCGTTGGCCTGGCCGCGTTCGAGTTGTTCGGCGAGATCCTTGCCGGCCTGTTCGGCCATCTTCTGGGCGGCGGCCATTTTTTTGGCCATGTCGCGGAGCTTTTCGAGGTCCTGGCCGGCGGATGCGAGGTTCTTGAGGATGCGGTCGATGTTGAGGTCCTTCATGGCCTCGAGCGCCTTGTTGAGGGCACCGGCGTCGAGGCCCATCTGGGCGGCGTTTTGGGCCAGTTGGGAGAGCGCCTGCGACAGGGCCTGCTGGGCGGCGCCTTCGGGGGAGCTGCCCTGCATGCCGGCGGCGAGCTTCTGGGCCTGCTGCAATTGTTCGGCGAGTTTTTCCAGGGCGTCGGGGGAGGTGCCGAGGGAGCGCTGGATCTTTTCGAGCTGTTTTTGGAGTGCGGGATTGCTGCCGCCCGGGCTGGAGGCGGAGCTCGGGGTGCGGGCGGCCTGCTGCAGCTTCTGCAGGACTGGCTGGGATTCCAGCTGACGGGCTTCCTCCTTGAGACGATCGGCGGCGTTGGCGAGCTGGCTCAGGGATTCCGCCTTGGAAAGTTTGGCCTGGGACAGGCGGTCGCCGAGATTGGCGGCTTCGGTGAGGGATTCCCGGATGGCTTCCTGGAACGGGGTTCGTTCCTTGAGCTCATGACGCAGGACTTCGGCCACCTTGCGCCCGGTCTCCCGGACGGCCTGCGCTTCCTTCTTCTTCTTGAGGTAATCCGCGCTCCGGTATTCCGGGACGAAGCCGAGTCCGACGACCACGGCCACGACGAGCGGGATCCAGCGGGCGAAGGCGGGGAGGTGGAGGGGGAGCAGCCGGCGGATCTCGATGCCGCGAATCGCTTCCGCGGCGTCGGCGATGACCAGCCGGGTCCAGGGGGAATCCGTGGGTTGTGCCGCGCCGGCGGCGGGGCCTGGGGTGGGGCGGCTGGCGAGTTCGAGGGCGGTGCTGAGGCGTTGGTCCAGGCGGTGGCGTGTCTCGACGAGACGCGCGGCGGCGGCGGGTGTGACGCGTTTCCAGCCGCCGAGAAGGGCGCCGATCAGGCTGGCGGCGATGGGGGCGGTCCAGGCCCAGCCGACGAGGGCCTGGGGGAGGGGAGTGAACTTGAAGAGGGCCAGCGCGAGCAGCCACAGGGACGCCCCCAGGAGAAGGCCGAGCCAGAGGCCGTGAAGCGTGTGTTCGAGGCGCCGGCGGGTGGCGGCTTGGCGGACCGTATCCCGGATGACATTCAGTTCTCCCATGGACACCAGCAAATTGGCTGTGAACCTCCGGAATCGCCAGCGATTTCTTGGGAGACAGGGCGTGGTGCGGTGCCTCTCTGGCTTGTTGATGGAGGGATGGATCGGGATCGGAGGAAGCGGGGGCAGGATCGCCGAGGGCAAGTTGCTTTGGAGTGCTGCGACATGTCGCAGCTTTCGATTCGGCGGGACGTCGCGGCCCGGTATCGGAGGACCCACCGACGTCGCTTCCCCAGCCCGCGCTGAATCCAAAGCGGTGACATGTCCCCGCAGTCCACAAGCCAGGTTCGCTCCTTCACGGGTTTGGCAAAGCGCCGGCCGTGGCGGGGGTGGCGGGGGCGGGGGCCTGGCGGAGTTCGATCTGTCGGAGGGCGTGTCGTCCGTAGAACCAGGCGCCGAGGGCGGCGCTCCAGTTGACGAGGGCGATGCCGCCCCAGAGACCGTTGGTGCCGAAATGGAAGTGGAAGGCGAGCAGCGGGAAGACCAGGGCCGGGGCGAGGATCTGGCGGTAGAGACCGACGACGAGCCCGAACAGGGGCCGCTTCATGCCCTGCAGCATGAACACGGTCTGGTAGAGAATCACGTAGGCGGAGAGGGTGAGGGCGGCGACGTGCAGGTACGCCGTCCCGGTGGCGATCACCTCGGGGTCGCTGGAGAAGGCGCGCATCAGGGGCCGGGCGAGCACGAAGAGCACCCATCCCCCGCCGCCCATGAGAATCACGCCGTAGCGCAGCGAAGTGGTCCAGGCATCGCGGATCCGCCGGGTCAGACCGGCTCCGAAGTTCTGGCCGGACAGGGTGAGGGTGGCGATGTTCAGGCCGATGCTGGGCAGCAGGATGATCTGTTCGATTCGCGTGGCGATGCCGTAGGCGGCCACCGACTTCTCGCCGAACCGGCTGGCGAACCAGGTGATGACGAAGATGCCAAGCGCGACGGTCATCATGTTCAGGCTGGCGGGCAGTCCCTGGGCGGCGATTTCGCGGAAGGCGGCGGGGCAGGGTCGCAGATCGGACATTCGCAGTCCCTCGCCGAGCGGGGTGCGGCGGAGTCGTCGGAGCACGAACCACGAGCCGCCGGCGGTGACGAGCACGGTGGCGAGGGCGATGCCGGCGATGCCGAAGGCCGGGATGCCGAAGCCGCCGTAGAGGAACAGGGGATCGAGGCCGAAATTGAGCAGGCAGGCGGTGACAAGCACGTTGCGGTAGGTCCGGGTATCGCCGAGGGCCTGGAGTCCGCCGTTGAGAATCGATTGGAGCAGGAAGAAAACCGCCCCGCCCAGAATGGCGTTCATGTAGGCGAGGGAGAGTCCGAGGTATTCCTCCTGGGCGCCCAGGATGCGGAACAGGGTGGGGGCGGCCAGCAGTCCGATGGCGGTGATGGCGAGGCCGGCGAGGATTCCGAGCAGGGCTGATTGGACGGTGTAATGCCGGGCGCGGCGGAGATCGCCGGCGCCGAGGGCATTGGCGATGAGGGCAGTGGTTCCCTGGGCCAGGCCGCTGCCGGTGGCGATGAGAATGAAGAAGACCGGGAAGGAGAGGGAGAGGGCTGCCTGGGCGTGGGTGGAGATCCGACCGGCCCACCAGGTGTCCACGACGTTGAACATCGTGTTGAAAAAGAATCCCACGCTCGCGGGCACGGCGAGGCCCCGGACCAGTCGGGGGATGGGATCCGAGGTGAGATTCATGGACCGGCGAACGCTCGCCCGGGGAGCCGACCCAGGGCGAGCGGTTTGTCGCGGGGCGGGGTAGGGCGGCCTCCGGTGCCTCCCGAAGTGGTTGGTAGCGGTTGTCGCGCTGCGACAACCCCTGGGAGCGCCGGCGTCTCGCCGGCCTGTTCGTCCGAGTGCGCTGGCATCCCGTCGACTTGCACCAGCCAGCCGGCGAGACGCCGGCGCTCCCACAGGGTTCATTCTTCCCACGATCTCCAGGCGCCGCTGGGCGCGACGATTTCCACCACCCACAAACTCGGGATGCACCGCCAAGCGTCGCCACCCCAACAATCTCCTCTCCCATCCTGTTCATCCTGTCCAAAATGTTCTTGATCCTGATAGGTCGCTCGTTTTGAAGGGGCGTCCAAGGACATGGACCACGAGGCACTCCAGGCATCGCCGCCCCAGTAGTCTCCTCGCGCATCCTGTCCATCCTGTTTATCCTGTCCAAAATCTCCCCATGGCCGCGTCGGGGAAGAACTCGGGATGCACGGTTGCGCCCGGCGGTGGACGTCGGACTCGCCATCGGGGCCCGATGACGGCAGGGTTCGAATCCATCATGCGCCCGCTGCCCGCCGCCCCGGCTTTGCTCATCGTCCTGGGAATGTTCCTTGCCGGTTCCGGTCCTGCCGGGGCCGCCGGGGCCGGGGCCGGGAACGTGTCGGGGGACTGGCCGGTGCCGCTGGGGGACGCGGGGCAGACCCATTACTCGGCGCTGCGCCAGATCGATGTGGGGAACGTGGCGAGGTTGCGTCCGGCGTGGACGTATCACAGCGGGGACGGCAGCCGTGAGAACCGGTCGCAGATCCAGTGCAATCCGATCGTGGTGGACGGCGTGATGTATGCGACCACCCCGGCCTTGAAGGTGGTGGCGTTGGATGCGGGGACGGGAGCGGAGCGGTGGCGTTTCGATCCCTTTGCCGGGGCGGGAGCAGGGAACGCCATGGGGGTGAACCGGGGGGTGGTCTTGTGGCGGTCCGGAGGGGAATCGCGCCTCCTGTTCACCGCGGGTTTTTTTCTGCATGCCCTGGATCCGAAGACCGGGCGTCTGGTGGAGACGTTTGGGAAGGGCGGGAAGGTGGACATCCGGGAGGGGTTGGGTCGGCCGGCGGCGGAGCAGTTCGTGCTCGGGAACACCCCAGGGGCGTTGTATCGCGATCTTCTGATTCTTCCCACCCGCGTTTCGGAGGGCCCGGGGCCGGCGTCACCGGGGGACATCCGGGCCTACGATGTCCGGACCGGGCGGGTGGTGTGGACCTTTCACACCATTCCGCATCCCGGGGAGCCCGGGTATGAGACATGGCCGCCGGAGGCGTGGCAAACGGCGGGCGGTGCGAATTGCTGGGCGGGCATGGCGGTGGATGAAGGCCGCGGGATCGTGTTCGTGCCGACGGGTTCGGCGGCCTTTGATTTCTGGGGAGGCGACCGGCTTGGTTCCAATCTTTACGCCAACTGCCTCCTGGCCCTGGACGCCGCGACGGGCCGGTTGAAGTGGCATTTCCAGGCGGTGCACCACGATCTCTGGGATCGCGATTTCCCGGCGCCGCCGACCCTGGTGACGGTGGAGCACGAGGGGCGGCGGGTGGATGCGGTCGCGCAGACCACGAAATCCGGGCATGTGTACGTGTTCGAGCGCGAGAGTGGGAAGTCGCTGTTTCCGATCGAGGAACGCCCGGTGGCGAAGTCCGATCTGGCGGGGGAATCGGCGTGGCCGACGCAGCCGGTGCCGTTGAAGCCGCCGCCGTTCGCGCGCCAGTGGTTCGCGGAGGATTCAATCACGGATCGCACGCCGCAGGCGCGGGCGGCGGTGTTTGAGCGCTGGCGTGGGATCCTGCCCCATCAGCCCTGGGCTCCGCCGAGCACGAATGGGACGGTTATTTTTCCGGGGTTCGACGGGGGAGCGGAGTGGGGAGGGGCGGCGGTGGATCAGGGCACGGGCTGGCTGTTTGTGAACGCGAACGAGATGCCGTGGATTCTGCAGATGATCGAGACCAAGGGGGCCTCAGGCCAGGGGCATCTCGGAACGCCGGATCAGTTTTACAACGCGGTGTGCGCGGCGTGCCATGGCTTGAACCGGCTGGGGGAGGTGGGCCGGAACATTCCCAGCCTGGTGAACATTGGGCAGAAGCTGAAGGAGGAGGAGATCGTGCAGTTGCTGGCGACCGGCCGTGGCAACATGCCGTCGTTCGGTTTTCTGGCGGAGCCGGATCGCCGGGGGTTGGCGAAGCTGCTGCTCGGGACTCTCGCAGCCGCGGCGCCTGTCGCGCCGAAGACCGGCGAGGAGCGGCATCCCGAACCCGCGACCTCCAGCGGCGCCACCATCCGCTCCCCGTACGGTCACACCGGTTACAACCGCTGGAACGATCCCGACGGTTATCCCGCGGTGAAACCGCCCTGGGGCACCTTGAACGCCATCGATCTGAACCGGGGCGAGATCGTGTGGCGCGTGCCGCTGGGGGAATATCCGGAACTCACGGCGAAGGGCGTGCCGCCCACCGGCACGGAGAACTACGGGGGCCCCGTGGTGACGGCCGGTGGACTCGTATTCATCGCCGCGACGCGTGACGAAAAAATCCGGGCGTTCGAGGCGCGAACGGGTCGGGTTCTCTGGGAAGCAGCGTTGCCGGCGGCCGGGTACGCGACACCCTCGACCTACTCGGTGAACGGCCGACAGTACGTGGTGATTGCCTGTGGCGGGGGCAAGATCGGGACGCGAAGCGGGGACGCCTATGTGGCGTTCGCGCTGCCCGATCAAAAATAGCTGTAGTTGAAACTGATGCTCACGCGCTCGGCGTCCAGCCGGTTGGCGGCGACCTCGTGTCGGAGCCAGCTTTCGAACAGCACCACGTTCCCGGCTTTGGCCGGGTAGGATACGAACGGGCGGTTGTGCGGTTTGTGGGAGGCTTTGCGCGGCGGCGCGGCCATGAACTTGCTGAGCCGCGGGTCCTCGAACTTGAGCGCGGAACAGCCGGGCGGTGTTTTGACGTAGTAGGTCCCGCTGATGACGGAGAGCGGATGCAGGTGGAGGCTGTGGACCGCGTGCTTGGGCATGATGTTCAACCAGCAATCGGTCATGACGAGATCGCGTCCCTCCAGGTCGAAATCCAGGTGATCGGCGAACCGCAGCACGTGGCGGGTGACGCGGCGTTCGAGGTCCATGAACGTCGACGACATCTTGTGCAGCCGGCACATTGAACCGTAGGAGGTGAAGCCGTCGGGGTAATTCTTGGCCGACCACTTCCGGCCGGCTTCGTCGTGGTCCCGGATCTGGTAGCATTCCTTGAGCAGTTCGGCGTTGAGGCGGCTGGCGGGCGGGCCGCTGCGGAGAAGCGGGGCGCGATACAGGAATGTGGGAAACCAGGATTCGATCTTCACGCGCCGACCCTACGTCGAGGGGTGGGGCCGGGGCAAACGGACTGGGGCGCGGTCAACGATTGCGGGGCGGTTGTTGTCGAGAATTTCGGTTGAGGCTTCGAGGGCGGGCACGACAGGATGGCTTTGCCATGAGAGCCGCGGTGTTTATCGAACGCGATGGGGTTCTTGCCGATTCGACCGGCGGGAACGGCACCGCTGCACGGATGGAGGAATTCAAGGTTCGTACGGATGCCGCAGGGCCCCTGCAGCAGTTGCACGACGCCGGATTCCTGGTGTTTGCCACCACCAACCAGCCCGGAGTGACGGCGGACAAACCCACCCGGCGCGAGCTGGACCTGATGCACGCCGTGCTGATCCGGCAGTTGAAGGTCGACGAAGTCCTGGTCTGTCCCCACGCCTCCGATGACCCGTGCGGTTGTCATAAACCGCAGCCCGGCCTCCTGCTCGAAGCCGCCCGCCGGCACGGCGTCGACCTCGATCATAGCTACGTCGTCAGCGACAAGTGGATCGATGCCGAAATGGCGGAAGCGGCCGGGGCGACGTCCGTGCTCCTGCGCTCCAAACACAACGGCCCGGGACACCACGACTTCATCGTCGAAGACCTCGCCGCGGCCACGGCCAAGATTTTGGAAAACGCGGGCCAGCTGGGAACGTTGCGGGCGCTCGCGGCGCGGAAGAAGTAGGGAGTTTGGAGTGGGGAGT
>CAYZAE010000196.1:0-11646 GCA_964476125.1 uncultured Verrucomicrobiota bacterium
ACTCCCCACTCCACGCACTCCCCACTCCACGCACTCCCCACTCCACGCACTCCCCACTCCACGCACTCCCCCCGCCCCACGCCCCCACGCGACCCACGCCCCACAACCTACTCCCCCAGCAACCGGCGCAGCTTGGCCCGGGCATCGTCCTCCCGGGAATTGGCACCCCGAGCCACCCATTCGCGCCGGGCGAAATCGAAATACTCGCAGAACGTGGCCGTGTTCTTGTCGGCCACCGGATCCGCACGTCGCTCACGACACTGGTGCGCTGCGCGAAGGTCGTAGTGCGTGCAGTTGAGGCAAACCCGGAGATCCCCCCGGCACTTCTCGCAGGTCTCACTTCGTCCGGGCAGGCCGGACAGAACGTACGGCGTTCCGCACTGGTGACAGTGACGATTCGGCATGCCGCTAGTCTTGGGTCGGCGACCGGTATCGGGCAACGGTTTAGCCCTGGCCCGCGCGGATGGCCGCTTTGAAGTTCCGCTCCCCGGCCATCCCCGGCACGCTCAAGCGCGTGAACGAGGATGGAGTCCCGTCGAATCCGTCATCCCGCCCCCGCCGTCGCCCAAGCAGGCACTTTCCTTCTTCAAGCGGCAGGGCTTCGGTCAGGCGGTCCGCCACGTCTACCTTTCCAGAAATCTCGACGACCATCCGCGCGCCATTGAACGCCGGTTCGATGGGGAGACCGAGGACGAAGGCTGAGGCAAGGCTGATCCCGTCGGGCAGTCTAGAAAACCTCGACCCGCAGCCGGGTGGCCTGGTGGACGAAGGTGGCGATCTCGGACAACACACGCAGGGACAGGTGCCGGCACCGACGCGAATGCGGCGGACGAGTCGCCGAGTAGATCTGAACCAGCGCGATCTTTGCCCCGGAATCCTTCAGCTCGTTCAAACGCCGGGCATACTCGGAAAGCTCGTGGCGCTCCGGCAGCAGGCCGTCGAGCTCGACGAACATGCTTTGGATCACCAGCGGACGGGTCTGCCCAAGGTCCCGGATGTTGGTCAGGATCCGCTCGAAAGACACCGACGGACGGTTGATCCGCTCCGCCGCCTCGGCCGTTCCCGCATCCAGCTTCACCCAGATTTCGTCGGCCCGGGTGAACAACCGCAGCCCCGCCCGAACCCCGGGCTGATCAAGCAGGGTTCCATTGGTGATGAGCACCAGCTTGAAGTACGGGCTCAGTCCGGCCGCCCGGAGATGCACGATGCCCTCCACCACCTCCGCAAAGTTCGGGCACAGGGTGGGCTCCCCATCCCCGCTGAGCGCGACATGGACCAGCTTCATCATGTCCCGGGGAAGGGACGAAAAATAAGGATGCTCGAGATGCTTCCCGGCACCCACCGCCGCCAGCACGCTGGCAAGCTCCCCGGCAACGGCGTGCGCGTTCACCTGAGCCGGCGAACCAGCCCGCGACTGGGTCCTCCGGTCCACCTCGCAATAACAGCACTCGCAGTTGCACGCCTGGTCCGGGTTGAGATTGATCCCCAGCGAAAGCCCGCGAGCCCGGCTCGACAGCACCGCATAGACATGGCTCGAACCTCCGAAGAAGTAGCGCGGACAGCCCAGGGCGCTCTTGTCGGATCCCCGCCCGCCACCACCGGACACGGGACGCAAAACACGGCGCGTCGGCACCGCCGTGTGGGCGGAGATGCTCAGAGCGGAGGGCGGCGGAGCCATGCTGCCCAACATAAAGCCCAGGAACCCCCGGCCTCGGCCCAACGTATATTGTCGGATGCCGGCCCTTTCTTGTGGATTGAAGGTTGCGACCAGTTCACGCTTGCCACACTTTCAGCACCGCACGATGGACTCGGATTCCAGCAAAAACCTGGTGGAGCGGCTGACGCAGTCGCGCATTTATCAGGACTACGCGCGGGCCTTCGTGGAAACCACAGGCCTGCCGCTCTCCTTGCAACCCGTCGAAGCGTGGCAGCTCGCGCAACGCGGCCATCCCAAGGAGAGCCCCTTCTGCGCGATCATGGCCAAAAGCAGCCGCAGCTGCGCCGCCTGCCTCGAAATGCAGGAACAAGTCCGGCAATCCAGCCAGCGCGAACCCACCACCGTCCGCTGCTTCGCCGGACTCTGCGACACCGCCGTTCCCGTCCGGCTCGGCAATGAAGTCGTCGGTTACCTCCAAACCGGCCAGGTCTTCTCCCACGCCCCCACCCGCGCCCAGTTCGCCCGCACCGCCCGCCAACTCGTCGACTGGGGCCTGAAGGTGGACCTGCAACAGGCCGAGGAAGCCTACTTCCATACCCGCGTCATCGGCCCCAAGCAGTACGACGCCATGGTCAAGCTCCTGACCATCTTCGCCGAACACATCTCGATGGTCAGCAACCAGCTGGTCGTCCAAAAAGACAACGCGGAACCCCAGATGATCGCCCGGGCCCGCGAATTCATCATCGAACACCAGAGCGAGGACCTCTCCCTCGCCGAGGTCGCCAAGGCCGTCAACTGCAGCACCTTCTACTTCTGCAAGATGTTCAAGAAGGCCACCGGCCTTCACTTCACCGAATACCTCGCCCGGGTCCGCATCGAGAAAGCCAAAAACCTCCTGCTCAACCCCAACCTCCGCATCAGCGAAATCGCCTACGAGGTCGGCTTCCAGTCGCTCACCCACTTCAACCGCGTCTTCCGCCGTCTGGTCGGCGAGTCCCCGACGGAATACCGCCAGAAGCTGCCCCATCCATGACGCCGGATTCGCGCCCAACGCCCGATCCTGCCCTCCGCCTCCCCCACAGCCGACGCGACTTCCTCCAGCGCGCAGGCATGGGCTTCGGCGCCCTCGGCCTCGCCACCCTGCTCGGCCACCCCGCCCCAGCCCGCGCCTCCGGCTACGTCAACCCCATGCTGCCCAGGGCAGCCCAGTTCCCCGTCCGCGCCAAACGCGTCATCCACCTGTTCATGAACGGGGGCCCCTCCCACGTCGATACCTTCGACCCCAAACCCGCCCTCGACCGCCACGCCGGCAAGCCCCTCCCCACCGGCACCCTCCCCACCGAACGCCGCACCGGCGCCGCCTTCCCTTCCCCCTTCAAATTCCGCCCCCGCGGCCAGTCCGGCATCGAAGTCAGCGAACTGTTCGACCACGTCGCCGAAAGCATCGACGACATCGCCGTGATCCGGTCGATGCACGCCGATGTCCCCAATCATGAGCCGTCGCTGATGCTCATGAACTGCGGCGAGGCCCGCCAGGTCCGGCCCAGCTTCGGTTCCTGGGTCACCTACGGTCTGGGCACCGAAAACCAGAACCTGCCCGGCTTCATCGCCATGTGCCCAGGCGGCTATCCCATCCAGGAATCCCAGAACTGGCAGGCCGGCTTCCTCCCCAGCGTCTTCCAGGGCACCTACATCGACTCCCAGCATTCCCAGGTCGAACGGCTCATCGAAAACATCCGCAACGCCTCCCTTCCCCTCTCCGACCAACGCGCCCAACTCGACCTGCTCTATCAACTCAACCGCCGGCACTCCGACCGACGCCCCCACGACGCCTCCCTCGAAGCCCGCATCCAGTCGTTCGAACTCGCCTACCGCATGCAGCTCGACGCCGCCGATGCCTTCGACATCTCCCGCGAACCGGAATCCATCCGGAAACTCTACGGCGAAGGCCAGCAGGCCCGCCAGATCCTCATCGCCCGCCGCCTCGTCGAACGCGGCGTCCGCTTCGTCCAGGTCTGGACCGGCGCCGGCCAACCCTGGGACAACCATGACGATCTCGAGGTCAACCACCGCAAACTCGCCCGCGACTGCGACCAGGCCATCGGCGCCCTGCTCAAGGACCTCAAGCAGCGCGGCATGCTCGACGAAACACTCGTCGTCTGGGGCGGTGAATTCGGCCGGACTCCCACCGTCGAACTCCCCACGCCCGGCTCCAACGCCGGCAAGATCAACGGCCGGGACCACAATCACCACGGCTTCACCATGTGGCTCGCCGGCGGCGGCGTCCGCGGCGGCTACGTGCACGGAGCCACCGACGAATTCGGCTTCAAGGCCGCCGAAAAACCCGTCCACATCCACGATCTCCACGCCACCCTGCTCGCCCTGCTCGGCTTCGATCACGAAAAGCTCACCTTCCGTCACGCGGGCCGCGACTTCCGGCTCACGGACGTCCACGGTCGCGTCGTGAACGAGCTGATCGCCTGAACCCACCCCCAGTCCCCGCCCTCACGGCGGACTGCCCCAGCCGGGGCATCGTCATGAATCCTCACCCGTCCCCCGCGCATCCCCCTCGAAACGGTCCCAGCCCGCACCCCCACCGCCGCCCCGGGTCCCCGTTTCCCCTGTCCCTCCCGGCCGCCCCCCTCCTGCTCCTGCTCCTGCTCGGCCTCGCCAGCCCCCTGTCCCTGCCCTCCTCCCGGGCCGCGGAACTGCTCCTCGACTTCACCACCCTCCCGGCCGGCCTCCCCCCCACCAACTCCTTTGTCCCCGCCCTCACCGGCTCCGGCCCGGCCCCGGACCGGCGCGTGCTCTCGATCGCCTCCACCAGCGCCCTGCCCGCCGTGCTCGAAGCCAAACCGGTCCCGCGCAGCGAAACCGTCCTGGCCCAGCTCTCCACCGATCCCACCGACGAACGCTTTCCCCTGCTCGTCTATCAGGGCGAGGAATTCGGCGATTTCACCGCCACCCTGAAATTCCGCACCGTCTCCGGCCGCGCCGAACGCATGGCCGGCCTCGCCTTCCGGCTGCGCGACGCAAAGAACTACTACGTCATCCGCGCCAGCTCCCTCGGCAACACGCTGCGCTTCTACAAATTCGTCGACGGCGTGCGCAGCGATCCCATCGGCATCGAGCTCGCCATCCCCGCCGGGGAATGGCACACGCTGGAAATCTCCGCCCGTGGCAACCAGATCCGATCCCGCCTCGACGGCAAGGAGGGCATTCCCATGCTCACCGACACCAGCTTCATGCGGGGCAAACTCGCCCTCTGGACCAAGTCGGATTCAGTCAGTCATTTCGGAAGCCTCCACGTGGTCTACGACGTCGTGAAAACGCTGCCGCAACGGCTCGTGGAACGCGCCCGCGAAAAGTTTCCCCGCCTGCTCGAAGTGGCGGTCTACGCCCGACAGGAAGGCCAGACCGTGTGCCTGGCCTCCACCGACACCAACGCCGTGGGCAGGGCGAGCGCGTCCGCGGATTCGGAGAACAAGGCCCTCGACGACGGCACCATCTCCGCAGCGGTCAATGGCGGCACGTCCTCGACAGTGTTCCCGCTCCGCGACCGCAACGGCGACCCGCTGTTCGCAGTGCGACTGAAGCTCAAAAGTTTTGCCGGCCAGACCGAGGCCAACGCAGCCTCGCGCGGAAAGTCCGTCGCCGACGACCTCGAGACCCTGGTGCGCGCCGCCGAGCGCGGTGACATCGAGGCTGTGCGGGTCCGGTAGGGCGCGACCTCCAGGCGCGCCGCCCGTGCCCCAAATCCCCGGATAAGGCACCACGAAGCGCCCGAAGGAGGGCCGATGGAGCGCAGCCAGAAAGGATGCGCCTCAAGCGCATCCCGGACGTTTCCGATCCCGCATTCCCTTCGTGTCCTTCGTACCCTTCGTGGTGCCACCCGGATTTCCGACGGCCCGTTACGCCGGAAACGGGCCCTGCCATGTCCCCGGGACATCCTGCCTTCGCAGCGGCCACCGCACCTTCCCCCACAACATCGGGAGGCACGGCACCTGCATTTCCGGGGAAAAAACTAGTTGCGCTGACAGGCCTGCGGGGATACAGCAAGTCCTGTCGCAGTTTTGTGGTGCCGCTTCGTACGGCGTCAGGTTTGGAGCCCTGCGACGGTTCCGCTGTTTCCATAGTCGGACGCCGGGATTTCCCTGTGGGTTGTCCGCCTTCAGACTCGTGTGGCCCGAGGTGGCCCTTTTTGCCGAAATGAATAGCCCGAAAGACAGTGTGCCGGAATATGGTTCCGGCTTTCTCGAGGTTTCAGAGAAGGGATTCGGTTTTCTCCGCTCGCCCGAGAACAAATATCAACCGCGTCCCGCGGACGTTTTCGTCACGCCCGATACGATCAAACGCCACTTTCTCCGCGAAGGCTGCCTGATCGAAGGCCGCCTCCAACCCCCCCACCGCGGCAACAGCCCGCAGCTGCGCGAGATCGTCAAGGTCAACGGCATGCCGTTCAGTGAGTTCGTCAAGTCAGTCCGCTACGAGAATCTCACCACCATCGATCCGATCGAAAAATTCCAGCTCGAAACCACCCCGGACCAGCTGGAAACACGGATCATCGACCTTGTCACTCCCATCGGCAAAGGCACCCGCGGCCTCATCGTCGCCCCGCCACGCACCGGCAAAACCACGATCCTCAAACAGATCGCCAACGCCGTCGCCACCAATCACCCCGAAGTCGCCGTCATCGTCCTGCTCATCGACGAACGCCCCGAGGAAGTCACCGACTTCCAGCGCTCCGTAAAGGCCGAGGTCGTCGCCTCCTCCAATGACATGGACCTCGAAACCCATGTCCGCCTCTCCCGCTTCACCATCGAACGCTGCCGGCGCATGGTCGAAACCGGCAAGGACGTCTTCGTCCTCCTCGACTCCATCACCCGCGTCGCCCGCGCCTACAACAGCGTCCATGGCGGCTCCGGCCGCACCATGACCGGCGGCGTCGACGCCCGCGCCCTCGAAATCCCCCGGAAAATGTTCGCCGCCGCCCGCAAAATCGAAGGCGGCGGCTCTCTCACCATCGTCGCCACCGCCCTCGTCGACACCGGCTCACGCATGGACGAACTCATCTTCCAGGAGTTCAAGGGCACCGGTAACATGGAACTCATCCTCGACCGCAAACTCTCCGACCGGCGGCTCTTCCCCTCCGTCGACATCCCCAAGAGCGGCACCCGCAAGGAGGAGAAACTCTTCCCCGGCAACCAGCTCGAGGCCATCCGCAAACTCCGCCGGATGATGGTCGAACTGAATCCCGTCGAAGCCATGGAAACTCTCCTCGGCGCCGTCCGTAAGTATAAGACCAACGTCGAACTGCTCTCCAAGTTGACCTGATCTATCACCGAAGCAGCAGCGTCTTGCTGCCGCCTGGAGTTTGGCCTCTTTCATCACCCTTCTCACCGAAGTCGCGGAGCGACGGAAGAGGGTAGCCAGGGGCTTCAGCCCCTGGACCTTGGACGAGTTTTTCAAGCATCGCGGAGCGCCACCTGGAGTTTGGCCATTTTCAGGCGTCGCGGAGCGACAGGAGGATGGTAGCCGTGGGCAACGCCCACGGTTTGCATGGGTTTTTAGGTTGGCGTCGCGGAGCGAGGCCTGAACCCTCCACTTCTCACCGCTCAACCGCCCCCGGCACCCCGCGGCGCCGCATGGATCATCTCCAGCGTGAGCAGCGCATAAGCACTCACCAAAGCCTTGTCCGTCTCCCACCACCGAGGATTCGCATTCACCCAGGAACCATCCGCCGCCTGGCCCTTCAGAAGTTTCCCAGCCACCTCCTCGCGCCACGCCACCTCCCGGCCGTCCACCAGCCGGATGCGATCAAGGCGCGCCGCCGTCAGCGCCTTGGTCATCAGGTGGAGATAGTAGTACTGCCCCTGGGCTCCCATGCCCGGATTCTCCTCCACGGTGTAATTGGTCCGAAGCCATTCGACCACCGCAACGACCCGCGGATCCGTCCGATCGACATTGGCATAGATATAACTGAGCAGCCCCGCATAACTGATGCTGCCATAGGATCGCAGAGCCACCTTGCCGGTGACCGCGTTGGTCTCCCCCCCGGCCATGCTCTGCCCCGGATAATAGACAAAGCCCCCCCTGTCCTTCGGATTGTCCGACACCCACGTCGCGGCATTGTGAGTCGGCAGGTTCTGACAGTTCTGAAGAAAGCGCGCCACCGCCTGCCAATTCAAATCCGCCTCGGCCTTGCGCGCCGCCGGAGAGTCCCCTGGAGTCGCCGACTCCGACCAGCGCATCGCCTCGATGGCGGTGAGAGTGTTGTTCATGTCGGAGTGCTGGTACTTGCTGCCGTAACCCACACCCCCATCGAACGGAGTATCCACCACGCCGGGCTGTCCCTGGTCGATCTGGGTCGTCGCCAGATACCGACGCGCCTGGCGGATGACCGGCGCAAACCCGGGATCCTCGGCCGTCGACAGCGCCATCAGCGCCAGGGAGGTGTTGTAGTTCGCCAACCCCAGCCGGTAGATGCTTCCGTCGGGATGCACGCTGCCCAGGAGGAACTCATAGGCCCGGGATAGCTCCGAGGGCCGGTTTTTGATGAACCTTCGCGAGGGTTCCTTGTTCAGCGCCGTCAGCACCAGGGCCGTGACGGCCGGCTGATCTGCCGTCGACCAAAACCCGTTCGAATTCTGATTGGCGAGCAGCCACGTGATCCCCCGCTCAATCGCCCGCTCGATCTCCGCCCGGGACACCCCCACCGATTCCCCAGGCGCAGAGATCGCAGAAATTGCCGGAGCCGCAGCGGCAGCCGGTTCCGCCGCCAACACCCCGGAACTTCCCGCCAGCAGACACCCGCCCATCCCAAGCATCGACATCCACCCCCGCACTCGCGGTGGTCGTAGGGAGGCTGCAAAAACGGATCGGGGCCAAAGGGAGCGAATCCCGGAAACCTCGGATCGCCCAGGCGTGGCGGGCTTGGCCAACTTCAGGGAGGAACAGCTCATGACGTGCGGGTTGTTGCGGTCGACACCATGCCTCACCCCGCCCCATTCGCCAATCCTCGACATGCATTCCCCGACGACGCCCGTGCATCCCGAAGTTGTGGGTCAAACGACGCCGATCGGAGGCCTGTCTCCAGACCGCACCGGCGCGGCGTGAAGTTTGAGCCATTCCCCCGGATTCGTCGTTCCAAGCCTGCCGACAGGCCCATCCTTGCGTTGGCCCGAAGCATGCCGGGAGGCATGCCAGAAAGTGGCCGGAGCGTTGGGCGCCAGCCCGACCTCCGGAAACCATTCGAAAAGGAGTTCGACCCCGGAGGGGTCGCAGAAGGGCTGGCGAGGAGGCGGAGGTATCGTGCAGGGAATTCTGGCACGCCCTTCGGGGTGCTTCTGGAAAGACGCGCCTTTCTGGGATCCCTTCGGAATCGTCAGAGCCATGGCGTTTCTCTCAGCCGTCCCATGAACTCCGTGGAAGAACCGATTAATAGGGTCGCGAGAACGAGCTCCTCAACCCACGGAACTCTTTCAGAATTTCGAGTGTCGTGACTTGACCCCAGGGTGCGCAGTCATGAACCCATTGCATTCCTTGGCAAATCCGTTTTGGGTGCAGCCATGGAACTGATCCGGGCCCTCATCGTATTGATCGACATTAGCGGATACACAAAATTTATCCGGATGCACCGGTTGAGCCTACTCCATGCGGAGCGGATCATCAGTGAATTGCTCGAGAGTGTGATCGATGCCTCCGAGCATCCACTCATCCTCAATAAGCTCCAGGGCGACGCCGCATTGTTCTATGCACCCACCGACGGCGCTCCCGAAGTCACCCGGGATGTCGTGCAGCAGGTGCAACGGTTCTTTTCCGCCTTCGCGGAGCGGGAGAGACTACTGGTGAGTGAATGCACCTTGTGCGCTTGTGATGCCTGTCTCAAGGTCAGTCAGCTCAAGCTCAAGATCGTCGTCCATGCTGGCGAAATTGCGCTCAAGAAGATCAGGCAATTCGAGGAGATTGCCGGCGAGGACGTCATTCTGGCCCACAGGTTGCTTAAAAACTCGATCGCCTCTGGCGAGTACTTGCTGCTCACTAAATTCGTTCACAATTCATGCGGTGTCCTTGAAGGACGGACGCCGGAGTTTCGAAGCGAGGACTGCCCCGGCGTCGGAAGCGTGGAGGTGGTCGTCTATTTTCCACCAGAAGCGAGAAGCGAAGGGATCCCGGGCCGGAGTTCGCTTTGGAGGAAACTCGCCATGTTTGCCCGGCTTGAGGCCTACACCCTCAAGCGCCTATTCGCTCCTTCCCGAGGGACCTTCGCCAACCTAGAAATTCCGCGGCGTCCACCGGATTCCTAGAAGCCACCACGAAGAGGAGTGTTGCAATGGGGTCGCGTCTAAATTGTTGACTTTTGCATTCATCATCTCGCCACTCCCGCTGCCAGGATTTCAGCCTGGAGCGCGAGGGCAGCTGGGGTACCGGAATTCGCTCGGCCGCGCTGGTTGGAACGTTCCGGCTCGGTGGGACGGCGGCGACGAACCCTCGCGTGCGCGAGCAGCTCCGCAGGCGTCCCCGGCCCAATCCGAACCAGATCCCGCCTGGCGCAAGTCTTCGGAGATCGCGCATTACGTCGCGGAGCACCCGGAAGGACCTTTTCGGTTTAGGAAGGTCGTGCTCCGGGGGACCAGACGCACCGGCGCTGAGGTTCAAATCGGCTGACCTTGAGCGACTCGCGAGGGGATGGCGACGCTCGTTCGAGCGCGATGGCAATCCATCGCCTGCCTAAGTTCCGTCGCCGCCTGCCTCCCTCTGATCGTTCCAGCGCTCACGAGGCTGCGACCCGGGTGACGCGGGGACGCCCTTGCTGGCAGCCTCAGGCAGGCCTACAAATCGTAGCCATGGAAGACCGCATCACCATCGACCCCGCCATTTGCAATGGCCGACCGGTCGTTCGCGGCACCCGGATCACCGCCCAGAGTATCCTGGAGTTTCTCGGCGCTGGGGATTCCATGGACGATGTCCTGGAGGAATGCCCAAGGCTGACGCGTGACGATGCGCTTGCCTGTCTTCGGTAATCGTCTCGCTTCATGGGCAACCACTTCGTCGTCTGGGAGTTCGCCCGAGAACGCAATCCGGTGATCGTGACCAGGGACGCCAATTTCTCCGACCCGATCCTCATCAGCACCCCGCCCCCAGCTGCGGTCGGGCCTTCCACTTCAGGGCGCTTCCGCTAGTCTAGAACCATGAGCACGATTCAAGAAATCGAAGCCGCCATCCCCCGGTTGAGACGCGAGGAGGTCGAGGCGCTTCGGGCTTGGATCGAGGACTACTTGGAGGATCAGCTGGAGTTGCGGGATGAGGTCAAACAGCAGTTGGACCAATCGCGTCGCGAGATCGCGGCCGGCGACTGCACCACGCGACAAGCCGGATAAACCGTGGCTGCCGCTCTTCAAATCTGGTCATCGACGTTTGCCCGCTCCTTCGACCTCCTTCCTGCAGACGTTCGCGACGCCTTGCGGGGCAAGGTGGATGAGATGGGTACGCGGCTGGGCAGTTTCCCCCATCAGCGTCTGCAGGGTCGGCCCGAGTTCAAGCTGCGTGTTGGCGATTATCGCGTGCTCTATGAGTTCGACCTGGCCCTCGGTCGGATCTACCTGCATTACGTCGGACACCGTCGCGAGATCTACAAGTGACACTTACGGTGTCGCGAATTCCGGTGCGCCGCGGTTAGGTCGGGACCTCCGGGTTCAGCTTCACGGCCGCACGCCGTGTCCGTCCGGTAACGAGCATTGCCTCTCGTCCACTTGTGGCTTCGCTCCGTGGGGCAGACGGTAAATTCTCCCGCCAACGACACCCTCCGGCCCAATCCGAACCCAACCCAGGGCATAGGTTCCATCTCCAGTACGAGACCCGCGGCCCGCTTTACGGGCTGGCCATCACCGTAGAACTCACCAGGCCTTACCGGATGCTGGCCGTACCCCTCGGGACCGCCGCCTTGGTGAGGTTCTCTCGCCGGCTGGAATCGTTCCGTTGGACCCGGT
>CAYZAE010000197.1:0-7885 GCA_964476125.1 uncultured Verrucomicrobiota bacterium
CACCAAAACTCAGCGCCATCTCCGGAAACGACGGCAGGTAGGTGTCGATAGTGAACGGCCCGATGGTGCTCAACAACGCCACGAGGATCGGGAGAAACCGAAGACGACGGTCGGTCGACACCCGGGGACGGTGCGGTCAGGGGAGCAGCTCGTTCAAGCCGGCCTTGGGTGCGGCGCCCGCGGAGCGGCCGCCCTACCCTGCCTTGCGTTGCCTAGCGCCGGAGGATTTCGTTTTCGCGATCGAAGGACTCCCGGACCGAGGCCGCCTTGGTCCCGGACGACTCGGCGGGGGTCTGGCGCGGCACCACAGCGAGGTCGATGGCCCCGCTCTTGATGAATCCCCGGTAGCTGGGGAGTTCGGCGGATACGACCATGACCTTGGTCGAACTTTTTCCCAGCGACTCCACCTCCTCGTCCGAGAGGGGTGGAAAGGCGATGAACAGGACGATGCCGGAGGCGGTGGCGTGTTTCTTGCGCAGCGCGAGATACTGATCCGAGGGGATGGCGCCGCCGGTCTGCATGCTTTGGAAGGGGTTCAACCGGACGGGTTCCACGGCGGACACCTGGACTCCGCCCCGGGCCTTGAGCGCCTTGCGGAAGGCGTTGACCTGGGCGTCCTGAACCGGATCCCGGTCGGAGCCGGTGTCGGGGATGACCAGGACCAGGGTCCCTTTGCCCCCGATCATGCCGGCGGCTTCCTCGGCGGCGACGCTGGCGAGGGCGAGGTAGGGATCGAGATCGATCTTCGGCCCCCGGCAGGAACGGAACGTGAGCCCTGCGGCAACAGCGAGCAGGCCGAGCGCGAGCAAGACCTGGAGAAACGGTGAAGTCTTCATTCCTTGTCCCACATCCAGCGTGAATCGTACCGCTCGTTGCCTCCGAGCCAGCCGCTGCCCGTGGCGTCCCGCCCCGCGTCATCCTTGCCCGGGAAGAACTGCAATCCGAGCCGGCTGACCTTTTCCGCGGCGGCATGGCCATCGACGAACCCCATGTTGCTCCGCCGGTTGTGGCGTCCGATGGGCCGATGCGGTTCGGTGTCGTAGTACCCGCGATTCGTCGGCGTGCGCCAGTAGAGAAACGCCGAGTTGGGCCGTTCCACCCAGGCATCGGGATTCTTTTCCCGGGTGTTCACCACGACACCGGCGTCCGCCATGGGCACGGATTCACTTGGGCGTTTGATGGCGGTGAGTTTGGGTCGGGATTCGGTGCTCCAGGCCGTGAGTTCCGGATGATTCATGGCGATGCCGAAGCCGTTCCGAACCGACGGACAGGAAACGATGTTGGTGCCGAGCAACGAAGCGCGCATCAGATCAACCCACCAGGTGACGTCGCCCTTGATCAGCGCGTTGGTGGGGGCCCTGGCGAACAGATACAGCGCGACCATGTCCTCGTTGTTGTCATCGCCGTACATCGCGTAGGCGAGCGAGATCTGGCGCATGTTGTTCAGGCACTTGGTGCCCCGGGCGCGCTCCTTGGCCGAGGCCAGCGCCGGCAGGAGCATGCTGGCGAGAATGGCGATGATGGCGATGACAACGAGCAATTCGATGAGCGTGAATCCACGCCTTCTCCACGTCCGGGGCATGACGCGACGCTAGGTACCCGACCTGCCAAGTCAACCCGGCATCCCCCGCATCCCCCGGGTTGCCGCCCTCCTTGCACTTTCCCCCGTCTCCCGCAGGGTTCGCGCGTCCATGAAGCGAAAAGCCGCCGTCCGGGAAACGCCGACCTCGCGCCCGCCGCTCGAGCGGATGATGCGGATTCACGCGTCGTTGCAGAAGGGTGGTTTCCCGAACGCCACCCGGCTGGCCCAGGACCTCGAGGTGGCGACCAAGACCGTCCATCGCGACCTTGAGTTCATGCGCGACCGCATGGGGCTGCCGATCGAATTCGATGCCTCCCGCAACGGGTATCGCTACACCGAGGAGGTGGACGCCTTCCCGTCGCTCCAGATCAGCGAGGGCGAACTCTTCGCGCTGATGGTCGCCGAGAAGGCGCTCCAACAGTACCGGGGCACCCCGTTCGAACACCGTCTGGTCAGCGCCCTGCGAAAACTCGAACGCGCCCTGCCCGACACCGTCTCCCTCAATCTCGCCGACTGGGATCACACCATCAGTTTCCGAACCACGGCCGAACCGATCGTCAATGTGCCGGTCCTGGAGCGTCTCGCGGATGCCATCCAGCGCCGACAGCAACTCACCCTGGCCTATCGCAAGCCTGGCACGCGCACCGCCGAGTCCCGGGTGGTCGATCCCTACCACCTCGCGAACGTGAATGGGGACTGGTACCTCTTCGCCTTCGATCACCTCCGCCAGGCCATCCGGACCTTTGCCCCGGCGCGCATCCAGACCGCTGAACCCACGGGAAAATCGTTCCAGCGCCCGGCCCGGTTCGCGCTGGAGAAACAACTCCGCGACAGCTTCGGCGTCCGGTCCCGCGATGGCGACTACCTCGTCGTGCTGCATTTCGACGAATCCGTCGCCGACTACATCCGGGAGAAACGCTGGCATCCGTCGCAGACCCTGGAGGAACGGCCGGGGGGCGGCGTTGAACTCCGGCTTCGGCTCGGGAGTCTGGTGGAAGTGCAGCGGTGGATCCTGGGCTGGGCGGGACAGGCGAAAGTCCAGCAACCCCCGGAACTCATCGCCGCCGTGCGCGAGGCCGCCGCCCAACTTCTCACCGCACATCCCGCCCCGCCGGCACCCCCCGCCGCGCCATGAAGCGCCGCACACTCTCCAAATTCCGCGCCCGCAATCGCCCGGGCCAACCCCCGTCCAAGCCCCCCCCTCGCAACGCTGAATCAGGGTCCAGCCGGGATCCTAATCCTAATCTTAATCCTAATCTTAATCTTGGGCTTAATCCCAATCTTCCTCCCAAACGCCATCGCCCTCGTCGCCGCAGTCCGAGTCCCTCCCCTGCCCCCGGCCGATCCCCTCCGGATCCCCCCGCCCGCCGCCACGATCATCACAGTGTGTATGTTGTCCTTCTCGATCCCGCCGCCCGCCGGCTCCGGGGTGTGGCTGCGGCCAACCGCGGGGCGAAGCCGGAATTGCCGTGTGTCTATGTCGGCATGACCGGCCTCACCCCCGAGGAGCGATTCGAGAATCATCGCCGCGGACTCAAGGCCGCGTATGCCGTCCGGCGGTATGGCCTCCGGCTACTTCCGGAGCTTTATGCCCACCTCAATCCCATGCCGTTCGAGGCGGCGGCCCAAATGGAGCGCGATTTGGCCGAGGACCTGCGGCGCGCGGGGTACACCGTCACGGGCGGGCATTGAGGCCCCGACCGATTCAACTTCACTCCCGCAAGATCGGGTGCTTCGGAGATGGATTTTGAGGTTTCCCCGTTTTCCGGATTGCACGAGACGGCCGGAATCGCACCCTAGGGGCCGTGACCCAGTCTTCCCAGGGCCGGACCTTTCCGGACGCTTCGCGCATGAACCGTCTCATCCGGCTCGTGCTTGAGCTGATGCCCCGGGAATTGCGGGACCTCACCCGCGCCGCCGGCCTGGATGTCGAGGCGACCTGCCGGCTTCAACCGCTGGCCGAATTGCTCGCCCTCGCCCGCAAGCACCGCGGCTGGTCCTCCGTGCAGGCTGCCAAGTGCACCGGAGTCCGCCGACGCACCATTGATGCCGCGGAATCCGCCAATTCAGCCCGCATCGACGCCGGGGAACTGATCGCCTACGCCTCGCGGCTCGGCACCCTTCATCTCCTCGGGGAATGGGTCGCCGCCAACCCGCGCCTTGCCAAATCCATGGGGCTCCCCGACGAAGCCGAGGTGCTCATCCGGGGCAGGCAGGTGATCACCGAGGACGCCCGCCAGGTGAATCTGCTTCCCGATCCCCTCCGGGCCGCAATCCATCGTCGCTTCGAGGCGCCATCCGATTTTTCCCAGCATCTGGACCCGGATCGGGCGGAGGAGAGGCTCTCGGCATTCCTTTCCCAGAACGGCGCCAAGGGATCTTCCCTTTTAGGCGATGTGCCCGCGCCGCTGCTTGCGGGAGGTCTCGGCGGGCCCACCTTTCCCCTCCCCACCCAACCCGCCGCTCCTGCGCTCTACGAGTTCAGGGTCTCCCTGAAATACCTGGATCCCGCCGTCTGGCGCACGTTCGTGGTGCCGAACGATCTGACCTTCGACCAGTTCCACCAGGTGCTCCAGGTCGTCATGGGCTGGACCAATTCCCACCTCCACTCGTTCCGCTGGCGCGAGGTCGAGATTGGCGTCCCCGATCCGGAATGGATCCACCCGCTCCTCGACAGCACGGAGGTCCGGATCGCCGACCTGGGCCTGCGCAAGCGGAGCAAGTTGGTTTACGCCTACGATTTTGGGGACGACTGGATCCACGATCTCGTGATCGAACGCGTACTGCCGTACCAGGAGGATTTCCTCCCCGTCTGCCACGCCGGCGCGCGCGCCTGTCCGCCCGAGGACTGCGGCGGGCCCCACGCTTATCCTGGGTTCATCCAGGCAGCCACCGACCCCACCCACCCCGATCACGAATTCACCCAGGATTGGGTGGGCACCTCGTGGAACCCGGACGCTTTTGATCCCCAGGCCATCAACCAGGGCCTCGCCAAACTCGCCGACCGCTGGAAGCGCGGAACCCGACGCCGGAAGAAATCCTGAGCCGGCCGGACCGTGAAAAATCCTCCGCGTCCCGGATTCCGTCGGACTCCACCGTCTCCATCCGGGTCAGCACCAGCGCGGATTGCCTCGGCCGGCATGGGCCAGGGTGCCCTTGTTTTCGCCCTGGCTCTCCTGTTCGCAACCGCACCCGGCACCCTCGCCATCGCCGCCGCAGGGACCGGACCCCTGCCCCCGGACCAGGCCCTGAAGTCTTTCGTGACCGATCCGGGTCTCAGCGTGGAATTGGTCGCCGCCGAACCCCTGGTCGCCTCGCCGGCTGCACTGGCCTGGGATGGACAAGGTCGACTGTTCGTCGCCGAGAACCCCGGATACCCCACCGGCCCGGGTCCGGGACGCCCGCCCGTGGGAACGATCGTCGAGCTGGTCGACTCCGAGGGGGACGGTCAGGCCGATCGCCGCATTGTCTTCGCCGAGGGACTTGGTTTTCCCAACGGCATTCTTCCCTGGCGAAACGGCCTGCTGATCACCGACGCGCCGGATCTCGTTTTTCTGGCGGACACCGACGGCGATGGGCGGGCGGACGTCCGGGAGGTCTGGTTCACCGGGTTTGCCACCAACCAGACCACGCAACTCCGGGCCTGCTACCCCACACTCGGGCCGGACGGATGGATTTATGTGGCGCGGGGGCTCAGCGCGGGTGTGGTCCAATCCCCCAAGTGGCCCCAGCTTCCGGCAGTCGACCTCAAGGACGGCGATTTCCGGTTCCGTCCGGACGGATCGGCCGCCGAGGCCATCGGGGGGAACGCGCAGTTTGGGCTGGTGGTGGACGACCTCAACCGGCGTTTCCTGGTCTCCAACCGCAATCCGCTCATGCACGCCGTCGTGCACCCGCGGTCCTGGCAGCGAAATCCAGCCCTTGGATTCACCGACCTCATCCACAACGTCTCCCCCATCGGTTACGACGCCAAGGTCCATCCCCGTAGTCCCGACACAACCACGGCGGGGTTCATGCCCGAACTCATGGCCGCACCCCATGCCGGCACCTTCACCGCGGCCTGTGGCATCCACCAGTACTGGGGCGAAGGCCTCGGCCCTGATTACGCCGCCCATTGGTTCCTCTGCGAACCCGCCCAGAACCTCGTCCAACGCCAGATCGCCACCCCCGACGGCCCCTCGTTTTCCAGCCGTCCCGCCACCCCCGGACGGGACTTCCTCACCTCCACCGACGGATGGTTCCGGCCGGTGTTTGCCGCCACCGGACCCGACGGTGGGCTGTACCTCGCCGACATGTACCGGGGGATCATTGACCACCCGGATTATCTGCCGGAGGACATTCGCGGGAAGCTCGATTTCTCGGCAGGGAAAGACCTGGGTCGTTTGTGGCGCATCCGTCGGACGGATTCCCCGCGCGGCACGACGCGTCAGCTCGCCAAAGCCGGTTCGGCGGAACTCGTCGAGGCCCTCGGCGCGACCAACGTCTGGATCCGGCAGACCGCCTTCCGCCTGCTGACGGAGCGCCCCGCGGATACCAACGTCCTGGCCTCGGTCGTCGCACGCATCGAGCAGACCCTGCCTCGTCGGGAACAGGTCGGTCACTGGAGCAATCTGGTTCGCCACGCCACCGACCCTGCATTTGGCCCACACATCGGCACAGCGAGGCGCCTGTGGCTGCTCCATCATCTGCTCCATCCCTCCCGGCTGCGGCCGGGACAGGCCGGCGAACTCGGCAACCGGGCCGTGTTCGCCATGCTGGGGGCCGCCTTGCACGAATCACCGGCCGTGCGGGAAACCTTCTGGCGGATGGCCCAGGAAAGTCCTGTCGACCCCAAGCACGCCCTGCCCGATGTCCCCTATGAACTGGTGTACGCCTGGGCCGAGGATCCCAACCCGGCGGTGCGTTTCCAGTTCGCACTCCAATGTGGACAACAGGATGACTGGACCCCGGTCCTCCCTGCCCTGGTGCGAGTCGCCCGTTTGGATGCAACAAACCGTTGGACCCGTGCGGCGGTGCTATCCGGCCTGAAGGGGCGTCAGAATGCCTTCGTCCGGGAGCTGTTTGAGCGGCCTCCCGAGGACACCCCTGCCTTCGCCGAATTGCTCCACGATCTCGGACGCATGGCCCCCGCGTCGCAGGAAGGTACCGGCTGGATCAAATACGCCTTGTCTCCCGCGGCGGATCAAACGGCCTGGCAGACGGCCGCCCTGAGCGGTCTTGCCGAAGGCCTCCGATCCAGCGGCCAGCCCGGACTCCCGGTCCTGTTCAGGAACCTGGCGTCGTCCCAACGCGACACCACCTTCCGCGATTTCCCCGATCGCCTGAGGGAGATCGGCCGGCAGGCGGTACAAACCGCCACCAACACCACCGCCCGGATTCCCCAACGCCTGGCCGCCTTGCGGTTCCTGGCGGAACTCGACTATTCCCAGGCCGGCCCCGCCCTGGGCGCCTGTCTGGCCCCCGCCGAACCCCTCGACATCCAGACCGCCGCCGCCCGCTCGCTGGGGCGATTCGACGACCTTGAGGTTGGACGTCTCTTCACCGAACGCGCCCACTGGAACGCCTTCCCCCAACCAGTGCGTGAAATCGCCCTGGCCGCCCTCGTCTCCCGGCCCGCGCTCATTTCCGCCCTGCTCGACGCCATTGAGCGGGAGGATCTCCCCGTGTGGACCGTCGATCCCCAGCGCCGCCGGCAGCTGCAGAATCACTCCCAGACTCCCCTCCGGGACCGGGCCCGGAAAATCTTCGCCAACGTGGGTGGGGAAGATCGCCTGAAGGTGTTCAACGAGCTCAAACCCGTACTCGCCCTGCCTGCTTCCGGTACCCGCGGGCACGCCGTCTTCACCCGGACCTGTGCGAATTGCCACGCCTTCAACGGCGAGGGGGTTCGAGTCGGCCCCGAACTCACCGGCGTGCGCAATCAACCCGCCGAGGCCCTGCTTCTTCACATTCTTGTACCCGACGCCGAGATCTACCCCGGATTCCAAGCCTGCGGAATCGAGACCCGTGACGGCCGCAGCCTCATCGGTGTGCTGATCTCCGACACCGCTGAGGCCGTGGTCATCCGTGCGGCCGGAGGGGAGCAGGAAACCATCCGTCGTTCGAACATCGCCGCCTTCGAACTCAGCCGACTCTCCCTCATGCCCCAGGAACTCGAAAAGACCATGACCCGCCAGGAACTGGCCGACCTGGTCGCCTTCCTCCGCGGTCAGCCCTGAGTCTTCCGGAGGCTCCCACCCCCAGGATTCCGGCTTCAAGGGCCGGGATCCGGAGCGCATCACCAAAAGCCTGTCCCCCTGTGCG
>CAYZAE010000197.1:7985-11622 GCA_964476125.1 uncultured Verrucomicrobiota bacterium
CCGGAGCGCATCACCAAAAGCCTGTCCCCCTGTGCGTTCCCCCTCCCCCCACATGCACGCCGCGCCCACGATCGAGGGACAGACCTTGGGTCCTGGCGCGATCCCGACGCAGGGGCAGGAATCGCGCCTGCAACAGGGGGACAGGCTTTTGGTCTCGCGAAACCCACAGCTTCGGGATGCACCACCCACCGCCGGCCGGCTGAGCTCCCGCTTGCTCCGGCAGCGCTTCTCGGGCGACCCTCAGGAGCTTGGACGACACCCCGTCAATTTCTCCGGCACCGGACTCGGGACGAGCGGCCACGGAGACCGAGCTGGTCAATGAATGGCTCGAACTGCGTCCGTCCGGCATTCATGGCCGTGGGGCGTTTGCACGCTGCGCCATCCCTGCCGGCACCCGCATCATCGAGTATGTGGGACGCCGCGTGAACAAGGCGGAGTCGGCGATCCAGTGCGACCAGGGCAATCCGTTCATCTTCACCATCAATGACGAATGGGACATCGATGGCGACGTGACCTGGAACCCCGCCCGGTTCCTCAACCACAGCTGCGGTCCGAACTGCGAAGCGCAGCAGGAGGAGGACCGCATTTTTCTCATCGCCCTGAGGGACATCGCGAACGGCGCCGAACTGACGTTCAACTACGGCTATGACATCTCCGAATGGCGCGATTACCCCTGCGCCTGCGGCGCGCCGAACTGCCTCGGATACATCGTGGCCGAGGAGTTTCATGACCAGGTTCGTGCGGAACTAGCGAAGATCGCCGCCACCCCCGCCACCGCGCCGGGCGCGGACACTGGCGCAGGGAGCAGCGCGCGAAGCGGCGACACCTGAACGACCCTGAGAAGGAGAGCGGCCCGGCCCGCGCCTGACTTTCCTCGCGGCTTCGGCTATCGTCGGCTCCATCGATCCCGCCCCGCCGGGGTTGCCAAGTCATGCGCATTCTCGTCGTCGAAGATGATCCCAAAATCGCCTCCTTCGTGGTGAAGGGCCTGAAGCAGAACGGCTTCGCGGTGGATCATTTCGCCGACGGCGACGAGGCGCATACCATGGCCGCGTCGGTGGCCTACGACGCCGCGGTGGTGGACGTCATGCTGCCCGGCCTCGACGGATTGAGCCTGGTCCAGCGCCTGCGGAGGGAGGGTCAGCGGACCCCTGTGATTTTCCTGAGTGCGAAGGCCTCGGTGGACGACCGGGTGCGCGGCCTCCAGGCGGGAGGTGATGATTACCTGACGAAACCCTTCGCCTTCTCGGAGCTCCTGGCCCGGGTCCAGGCGCTGATCCGCCGCTCGACGCGCACCGCCGAGCCGACCCGCCTGGAAGTGGGGGATCTCACACTCGACCTGCTCAGCCGTGAGGCGAACCGGGGCGGGCAATCGATCGAACTCCAGCCCCGGGAATACAGCCTGCTCGAATACCTCATGCGCCACGCCGGCCGCGTGGTGACCAAGACCATGATTCTCGAGCACGTCTACGACTTCAGCTTCGATCCCCAAACCAACGTGGTGGATGTGCTCGTCTCCCGGCTTCGCCAGAAGGTCGACCGGGACTTTCCCACCAAACTCATCCACACCCTCCGGGGCGTCGGCTATGTCCTCAAGGCCGCTTGACCGCCTGCGCCGGTCGCTGACGTTCCGGCTGAACCTCTGGTACTCCGCGATCTTCATCGCGAGCGCCGCCGTCCTTTTCCTCCTCACCTACGCCCTGCTCTACGCCGCCGCCGGCAGCAAGGACCGCGAGGTCATCGACGCCCAGCTCAAGGAGTATGTCGCCGTCCAGGCGGAACGCGGCCTCCGCGGGCTCGGCGATTACCTCGAGGAAACCGCGCGCCGCACCGGACAACGCCCGTATGTCCGCTTCAACGCCCCCCACGGCCCCTCGATCGTCATCTCCGTCCCCACGGACTGGGTCCAGGTCCAGTCGCGTGAAGTCGCTCCCGGCTGGTATCAGCGCACCCTCTTCCTGCGCGTGCCCCAAAGCGAGGAACGCGACGTCATCATCCGCGCGGCACCGCTGGCCGACGGTTCCTGGCTCGAGGTTGGCCGGGTCACCGACAGCCGGAGCGTTCTCCTTCACCCGTTCCGCCTCGCCTTTTTCGGGGTGATGATTCCGGTGGTCGCGCTTGGCATCGTGGGAGGGTCCATGCTCGCCCACCGCGCCACCCGGCCCCTGCGTGAGATGATCAGCACCACCGAAGCCATCCTGCGCACCGGCCGTCTCGATGCCCGGGTCCCGGCCGGACCCGCCACCGACGAACTCACCCGGCTCGCCCACCTCTTCAACCAGCTGCTGGAAAAGAACCACGCCCTGATCCGCGGCATGCGCGAATCCCTCGACAACGTCGCGCACGACCTTCGAACCCCGCTCTCCCGTCTCCGCGGCATCGCCGAACTCGCCCTTCAGAATTCCGCGGAATCACCCGCCCCGCCCGCCCCCTCCGCGGCCCGCGAAGCCCTGGCTGATTGCATCGAGGAATCCGACCGGCTGCTCGAAATGCTCAAGGTCCTCCTCGACGTGGCGGAGGCCGAAGCGGGAATGATGAAGCTGAACCGCGCCCGCACGGACCTCCGTCAGGTGCTCGCGGAAGCCCTCGAACTTTATGATTACGTCGCCGAGGAAAAACGGGTCGCCATCACCCTTGAACCCGGCGAACCGTGCCCGGCCAATGTCGACGCCGCCCGACTCCGGCATGTCGTCGCCAACCTCGTCGACAACGCCATCAAATACACTCCCGCCGAAGGCTCCGTGAAGGTCCGCTGCCGGCTCCAGGGTTCGGAGGCCGTGCTGGAGGTTCAGGACACCGGCATGGGAATCGCCCCGGAGGAACAGGAACGCATCTGGCAGCGGCTCTACCGCGGCGACAAAAGCAGGTCCCAGCGTGGACTGGGTCTCGGCCTAAACCTCGTGAAGGCGATCGTCGAAGCCCATGGCGGGCGGGTCACCGTTCACAGCGTCCCGGACCGCGGCTCCATCTTCGAGGTGAGATTGCCCGTCGCCTGAAGTCCCAGCAGTTCGCTCAGGACCTTGCGTCGGTACTCGAAGATCTTCGCGACGTCGCGGTTCACCCACAGCTTCTCCACCAACCTCCGGAACGGTCCGCCCGGCGCCGCGTACTTCACGTAATCGCCGCACCACGTCCCCCCGTTCGATTCCTGGAACCGGTGTTCATGCTGCCAGACGCGGTAGGGTCCGACACGCTGCTCGTCCATGAACCGGAAGGGCGGTTCCCAGGCGGTGATCTCGCTCTGCCAGCGCAAGGGCAAACCCCGCACCCGCAGCCGGTAGTCGATCCGCAATCCCACCCGCATCACGATGGGTTCCGGTGTCAGCACCCGGAACTGCAACCAGGGCGGCGTGATGGCCTCCAGGTTCCGGGCGTCCGAAAAGAAGGCGAAAACTTCGTCAAGCGGTCGCGGAAACCAGGATTCGCAGCGAAAAAACGTCAGATGCATGGATTGAGTTCGAACCAACACCCGTTCGCACAGGTCACGGATCCCACGGACCCCACAGCCTCCTGTCCGAACCGCCTCCAGCCTAGCGAGCAAAACCACCGGCACCAGCCCCATCCTGGAACGGCCCTCACCCCAGGGCGCATCTCCGAGTTGTCGTTGAATCGTTCCCGCAGCCCAGACCGCGATCCA
>CAYZAE010000198.1:0-7581 GCA_964476125.1 uncultured Verrucomicrobiota bacterium
CGTGGCCAAGACTTCAACTCATGGATCGAAGTATCGAAGGACGCCCTCGGTGGCTTTGATCGAGAGCGAGCATTCATGATTACGATCCGCAAACAATCCCGTGGCCGCAGCCTGCTTTCGAAGCTCCTGCCCTTCCTCTTCCTTGGCCTGCTGACCGGCTGCGCCGGAAAGCCACCCGCGGGATCCGCACTTCAGAAACTTCAGGGAAAATGGCACGGAGTTGTGGTGGGGGACAAATCGGAGGACCGATACACCGTCACCATCGCCGGGGATTCGTTTCACTTTCAGCGCGACACCAATTTCTGGTTCGAGACGAGGATCAAACTGCCGTCGGGAACCGTCCCGCAGCAGCTCCACGCCACCATCCGGCGCTGTGCCCCTGGACAAGAAAACAGCCTGGGCAAGACGGTGGTCGCCATTGTCCAGGTGGCGGATGGCAAGCTGACGCTTGCCGCGAGAGGGGATGGCGGCGACGAAATTCCTACCAGTTTCGAAGCTACCGAAGACAAGGGATTGACGGTCTACGAACTGAGCAAGGTCCAAGCTTCAACTCTCCCCATCCAACACCCATCACCCACGCCATGAAACGAGTCACAGGCATCGGCGGCATCTTCTTCAAGGCCAAGGACGCTCCAGCGTTGCAGGCCTGGTACAAGCGGCACCTGGGAATTGATGTCCAGGACTGGGGTGGTGCCGCCTTCACGTGGACCGACGGGGAGGGCAAGCCGGCAGCGGGCACAACCATCTGGTCCATCGGTCCGCAGGGAGGCGATCACTTCGCTCCGAGCACGGCTCCTTTCATGATCAACTACCGGGTCGAGGACATCCACGCCCTGGTCAAGGTCCTGAGGGAGGAGGGCTGCCAGGTGCTGGAGAAGATCGAGGAATGCGAGTACGGGAAGTTCGCCTGGGTCCTGGATCCCGAGGGAAACAAGGTGGAGCTCTGGCAACCTCCCCACGGCCAATGAGCCATGGAATTCACCTATCACGGTGAATTGGTTTCGGAGGCTGGCCTGGAGCCTGTGGCGCAGGGGCTTTCCGATTGTTCCTGGCGCATCGGTCTTCGGCGGTCCGGTCACGATGGCTCACTGTATCTTCGGAGCCTGGATCCGGGGGAAATCGACCTGGAGATGGATTCCGGGCAGTCCAGCCGTTTCGTGTTTTCCGGGAGTGTGAGCGGGTCCCTGGATCGGGCGATGCGCCTGCTTTCGGAATTGTCCCAAGGCCTGACCTCCCGAGGCTGCGTGCACCGGATCGAGGTCTACGATGAGGCGGACGAACGGGTCGGGTACCTGCACCATGCCTGGCCGGGGGAAGTTGGCTGTTCGTCGTGAGTGGTGGGGCAGGCAATGGGGTCGCGTCTAAATTGTTGACTATTGAAATGTCACGAACCGACCGGCGCCAGCGGCTTCCGCTCCTGAACCGCTGGACGTCCGGCAATCGGCAATGCCGGCAGCTTTCAAAACCCATAGAAGCTGAGCGGAACGCCAGGGTAGGCAGTGAGCCAGCATCAGATACACACCTTGAGCGGCTCAAGCTGGGCTTCCCCGGCCGGGATTGCGCGTTCTAAAACGGGCCACGTGAGTCCTCCGAAAGGTTCTTCTTGGATTCTCCGTGGGGGTTTTCTATGCCTCTGGGAATTCCATGAATGAAAGAATCTTCTCCGACAGGTTCCCTCGCTCGGCGGCTTATCATCCGGATTGGATTACCTCGGCCGCCAGCGGCGGCGCGAATGCGCTCTGGTTGACGGAGTGGCTTTCCGGCGAACTCAAGCTTCAACCCGGCATGCGCGTCTTGGATCTGGGCTGCGGGCGGGCGGCATCTTCCTTGTTTCTGCACCGGGAGTTCGGAGTGCAGGTGTGGGCGACGGATCTGTGGTTCGACCCCTCTGAGAACCTTCAGCGGATCCGGGATGCCAATGCTGGCGACTCGATTTTCCCGATTCACGCCGACGCCCGATCTCTACCCTTTGCCAGGGACTTCTTCGATGCCGTCGTTTCGATCGATTCCTTTGTCTATTACGGAACGGACGATTTGTTTCTGAGCAATCTCGCCCGATTCGTAAAACCAGGCGGAGTGATTGGCATTGCGGGAGCGGGAGTGATGCAGGAGTTGACCGGATCCGTGCCCGAGCATCTGCGGGAATGGTGGGAGCCAAATCTATGGTCCTTGCATTCGGCCGGTTGGTGGAGGCGCCACTGGGAACGAACCGGCATTGTGACTGTCGATGTGTCCGATCACCTGCCGGATGGCGGTCAGGTCTGGCTCGATTGGCTGAGGTGTGTCTGCCCTGACAACACCACCGAAATCCGAGCCTTGGAAACTGATGCCGGACGCTGGCTCGGCTATGTGCGCGCGATTGCCCGGCGACGGCCTGAGGTGAAGCTGGAAGATCCGATTGTTTCCATTCCACCCCAGTACGTGCGACATCCCATGCTCAGAGAAAGGTAGGCCCCTCCGACCAGAGGCCAGTTCCTGATCTTGGAGGAGTTTAACTTGGGTGCCGAGGAAGCAACGCCACCAACGATGATTGGTGATCATCCTGCACCGGCACCGGGGCGATAAGCGCTTTCCAACGTTACGCCAGGATCGGTTTCACAATCTCCCCGTGGATGTCGGTGAGACGGAAGTCGCGTCCCTGGAACCGGTAGGTCAGCTTGGTGTGATCGATGCCCAGGCAATGGAGCAGGGTGGCGTTGAAGTCGTGGATGTGCACCGGGTTGTCGACGATGTTGTAGCAGTAGTCGTCGGTCTCGCCGTGGACGTATCCGCGCTTGATGCCACCGCCGGCCAGCCAGACGGAGAAGCAGCGTCCATGGTGGTCGCGCCCGTGGTTGTCCTTGGTCAGCTGGCCCTGGCTGTAAACCGTCCGACCGAACTCCCCGCCCCAGACGACGAGCGTGTCCTCGAGCAGGCCGCGTTGCTTGAGATCCCGGACGAGCGCGGCGCTGGCCTGGTCGACGTCGCGGGTCTGGCCTCGGATCTGGCGGGGGAGATCCCCGTGCTGATCCCAGCCCCGGTGCATCAACTGCACGAAGCGCACGCCCCGTTCCACCATGCGACGCGCGAGCAGGCAGTTTCGGGCGAATCCGCCGTCGGTGGGGTTCTCCTTGATCCCGTACATTTCCCGCACGCTGGCGGGTTCCGTGGAGAGATCCGTGAGATCGGGCACGGACATCTGCATCTGGTACGCCATTTCGTACTGGGCGATGCGCGTGTCAATTTCAGGGTCGCCGATGTCGCGGGCCGCGAGTGAGTTCAGTTCGCGGACGCCGTCGAGCATTTGCCGGCGGTTGGAGCGGGCGATGCCGGGAGGGTCGGTGAGGTAAAGGACGGGGTCGCCCTGGCCGGAACGGAAGCGGACGCCCTGGTGCTGGCTGGGCAGGAAGCCGGGGCCCCACATGCGGGAGACCAGGGGTTGGTCGGTTTTATTGCCGGACCCCTGGGAGATCATGACCACAAAGGCCGGGAGATTCTGGGCTTCGCTGCCGATGCCGTAGCTGAGCCAGGCGCCGAGGCTGGGGCGTCCGGGCTGCTGGGCGCCGGTCTGGATGAAGGTGAAGGCCGGGTCGTGATTGATGGCCTCGGTGTGCATCGACCGGATCAAGGTCATTTCATCGGCGATGCCGCCGATGTGGGGGATCAGTTCGCTGGTCCAGATTCCGGACTGCCCGTGGGGCTTGAAATCGAACATGGAAGCCACGCAGGGGAAGCTGCTCTGGCCGGAGGTCATGCCGGTGATGCGCTGCCCCATGCGGACGGAACCGGGCAGTTCCTGGCCGTGATGTTCGCGCAACTTCGGTTTGTGGTCGTAAAGGTCGATGTGCGACGGGCCGCCCGACATGAACAGGAAGATCACGCGCTTGGCCTTGGGCGCGAAATGGAAGGACGGGAGGATGCCGTGCGTCTTGAGGTGGGCATCGGCGGCCGCGGCCGAGGCGGTGTCCCCGAACAGCCGGGGATTGAGCAGGGACGCCAGAGCGGCCGTGCCGAGTCCGAGGGTGGAGCGACGGAAGAAGTGGCGCCGAGTGAGTTGGCGGCCGAGATCGTTGCCGTGGGGAATCATGACAATGGAAGAGCAGGGGCTGGAGTGGAAAGTTCGGTGGTCTCGGGCCAATCAGCCGCGGGTCACGGTCTCGTCGAGGTTCAGCAAAGTGCTGGAAACCATGGTCCAGGCGGCCAGTTCGGCGGCGTCGAGGGTTAGGTCGCGTGTGGCTTCCCCATTGGAGAGCAGGGATTCCGCGGCGTCGCGATGGGCCCGGTAATGGGCGCGCTGCTGCTCCAGCACGCGAAGCATAACCGCGCGTTCGGCGTCGGTGGGCACCCGGGCCGTGGCCAGCCGGAAGGCCCAGGTGATGCGGTCGGCGTCGGTGCCGGTGCGCTGGAGAAGTCGCTCGGCGAGCTTGCGGGAGGCCTCGACGTACGTTGGGTCGTTGAGCAGCACGAGGGCCTGCAAGGGCGTATTCGTGCGGGGACGCCGGACCGTGCAGGTCTCGCGGTCGGGGGCGTCGAAGGTCGACATCTGGGGCGGGGGCGAACTGCGTTTCCAGAAGGTGTACATCGAACGCCGGTACAGGTCGGGCCCCTTGCTCTGCACGAAGAACTGGGCCGAGAAATTGCGGGAGTCTTCACGCATGGAAAGTTCCTCCCAGAGCCCCTGGGGCTGGTAGGGGGAGACGGATTTGCCGCCGATGACCGGGTTGAGCAGGCCGCTGACCGCGAGAGCCTGGTCGCGGATGAATTCCGCCTGGAGCCGGAAGCGCGGTCCGCGGGCGAGCAGGCGGTTTTCGGGATCGCGCCGGTGGAGTTCCTCGGAAACCCGGGCGGACTGACGATAGGTGGCGGAGGTCAGGATCAGGCGCTGGAGGCGCTTGACGTTCCAGCCCGAATCCATGAACTCGCGGGCCAGCCAGTCGAGAAGTTCGGGATGGCTCGGCCATTCCCCCTGGGAACCGAAGTCTTCCGCCGTCCGAACGAGGCCGATGCCGAAGAACATCTGCCAGTAGCGGTTCACGATCACGCGGGCGGTGAGCGGTTGGTCGGGCGACACCAGCCAGCGGGCGAGGCCGAGTCGGTTCGAAGGGGCGCCGGTGGGCAGCGGGGGAAGGGCAGCGGGAACGCCGGCGGTAACCTTGTCGCCGAGTTGATCGTACTGGCCGCGCATGCGGATGAACGTGTCCCGGGGCTTCTCCAACTCGCCCATGATCATGGTGGTGGGAATGCCGGCATCGAATTCGTCCCGGGTCTTGCGGGCCGACGCCAGGGCCTCGCGGAGTTGACGGTGTTCAGGGGAAATCTGTTCGCGGTAGTATTTTCGAAGCCGCGCTTTCTCGTCGTCGGAACGGTCGGCCGCAGGTTTGGCGGCGATCGCCCGGAACTCCTCGGGGACAGGGCGCACATCCCGGGGGCCGGGGGTGTCAGTGGCCGAAAGGCGGAACCGCCCGAGGGCGTGGTTGGCGTAGGAAGTCTTGAACTCAAGGGAAACGGTCAGCGGGCCGGAGGTTTCCAGCGGTGTGGCCAGTTCGAACACCGCCTGGTGGGGCTTGCCGATGCCGCCGTCGACAGCCCAGCCGGATTGCGGGTTGTCATCGAGCACTGCGGCGATGGGATAGCCGTTCTGACTGAATTCCGCCTTGGCCTCCTTCAACGCGATCGGCGTCCCACGATGGGACAGGCGGACGGTGGAGAGCACGAAGTTGCCATTGCCGGCCCGACCTGGACCGCGACCAGGCAGGGAATCGTCGGGCAACGCCTCAAGACGAAGTGCGGTGAGCCGGGAGGCGGGAGGGTCGAAGGTCAGCGTGTAGACGTCCTTGGCCGGGTTCTCGCCGGAGACGAGCAGGGACTTGTCGTCGAGGGAACGGAGCCGGGCATTGACGGAAGAGAGGGCGGAGGTGGGTTCGACAATTTTCCAGGGCGACGCGGGCGTTGAGGCGAGGGTGGATTCCCATTGGGTTTGGGAGGCGTCGATGTCGGGCAGAGGCCCGGCGAGGCGCTTTTCCCCGGCATCCACGGCCTTCTGCAATTCGGCGAGGCGAGCCTTCTGTTCCGGTGTGGCGAGCTTGAGCACCGGGGAGGCATTGCCGCGGTTGCCGTCGAGACCGCGTTCCGGGACGTTGTTGAAGAAGGCGAGCAGCCGGTAGAAATCCGAGCGGGAAAGCGGGTCGTATTTGTGATCGTGGCACTGGGCGCAGGCCATGGAGACGCCGAGCCAGGTGGTGCTGGTGGTGTTCACGCGATCGACGAGGTAGGCGTAGTGATACTCCTCGGCGATGGCGCCGCCCTCGTAGTTGATCATGTGATTGCGGTTGAAACCGCTGCCGATCTTCTGGTCGTCGGTGGCGTCGGGCAGCAGGTCCCCGGCGAGCTGCTCGACGGTGAACTGGTCGAAGGGCTTGTTGTCGTTGAAGGCCCGGATTACCCAGTCCCGCCAGGCGGTCATGTCGCGGCCGGAATCGAGATGGTAACCGTGGGTATCGGCATAGCGCGCCGCGTCCAGCCATTCCACGGCCATGCGTTCGCCGAACCGGGGGGACTCCAGCAGACGGTCCACCAGCTTCTCGTAGGCCTTGGGAGAAGTGTCAGCGAGGTAGGCGTCGAGCTCTTCAGGGGTGGGCGGAAGACCGGTCAGATCAAGGGTCACCCGTCGGGCCAGCGTTGGCCGATCGGCTTCGGGCGCGGGCTGCAAGCCCTCGGGCTTCAGGCGCTCGCGGACAAAGGCGTCGATGGGATGTTCCGGGGCGGGATTGCCGGAGGCTGGAGCCGGGACGGGCGGCCGTTGGGGAGGGACGAAAGCCCAGTGTTCCTTGAACTCGGCACCCTCGGCGATCCATTGACGGAGCAGTTCGATCTGACGGGGGGTGACGGTTTTGCCGGACTTGGCCGGAGGCATGAGATCGTCGGCATCGTGGGTGACGACCCGCTTGATCAGTTCGCTGTCCTCGGGTTTGCCGGGGACGATGGCGATGGCGCCGGATTTGGCGGGTTGCGTGGCGGAATCGCGGTGGTCGAAGCGCAGTTTACCCTTCCGCTCGTGATCGTCGGGGCCGTGGCAGGCGAAGCATTTGTCGGAGAGGATGGGGCGGATCTCGCGACTGAAATCGACGCGGGAAGCGGCGGCGAGGGTGCTGGGAGCGGGGAGCAGTCCCACCCCCAGGGCAAGGAGGCCGAGGAAGTGGGTGAGAGGGGTCCTACGACGGTTCATGCGCGTGGGTTGAACTTGGCCAATTCCGGCGAACTGTCGAACGGTTTCTTTGAAGGGAGACCGCCAGGAGCGCATCTCCGAGTTGGAGGCGTGGGGGGAACGAAATGCGGGAGCCCCCGGAGATCGGGCCCCATGCCGCCAGGCATGGCAGATCCGGAGGTGGCGCCGGGGACGACGCCACCTCCGGCCACTTTCTGCGATCCTGTCGGATCGTCGGATCATCCTCGACGTGAGGCCGAGCCCAGGAAAGACGCTGCCATCGACGTCGGCGTGGCGGACTCACGGAATCGTGCTCGCGGTAGTTCCTTCGTGTCCTTCGAGTCCTTCGTGGTGGCACCCCGTTTCCGGTCCTCCCCTTCGCGGGGATTTGGGTTGGC
>CAYZAE010000198.1:7681-11552 GCA_964476125.1 uncultured Verrucomicrobiota bacterium
GTCGGGGAAGATGTCGGGGAAGATGTCGGGGTCGGGGATCGCCCGAGTGCCTGGGGGCGGCGATTGATCCCAGCGGTGATGGGGGATCGGGTGAACGAACGAGGATCCGAAATGAACGAACAAGATCGCCAGGACGAGAAGCTCGAGTCGACCGTGGCCGAGCAGTCGGGTTCCGTGTTTGCAGCGGCCCGGGAACGCGCTCTGGCGACTGGCGAGAGCGTGGTGGAGTCCGTGCGTGGCGTAATTTATGAGGTCTTTCCCGACGGACGCCGCCGCGAGATGAAACGGGTCGCGCCGCCGACGCGGGTGGTGCCCGGCACCAAGTGGATCCTCCGGTGAGCGCGTCTGTGCCGAGGATGCGGATGTTCGCCGGCCCGAACGGCTCCGGTAAAAGCACGCTCAAATCGGTGCTGCCAGCGAGGCTCCTCGGTACCTACCTGAATCCCGACGACATCGAGCGGGAGATTCGCGAAGCGGGATCCCTGAATCTCGCGACCTTCGGGGTTACGGCGACCGGTATCGAGGTTGAGCAGTTCTTCTCGGGTTCCGAGTTGATGAGGGTTCGGGAAACGGGTGGCCGCGGTGACTTCCCGGTATTGACCGGCACGCTCCTCCGCTTTCCGTTCGCGGCCGTCGACTCCTACCTCGGCTCCGCGACCGTGGACTTACTTCGGCGACGGCTCCTCGCTGCGGGTTCGAGCTTCACTTTCGAAACGGTCATGTCCCACCCGGGCAAGGTCGAACTTCTAGCCGAAGCCCAGGCGATGGGGTACCGGACGGATATGGGTTTCGCAGGTTCGAAGACCCGAAACACACGGCATGAAGCCGATTTGCGTCCGCCGGACCCGCAGAAACTAACCTGCCGACCATGGCGGAATCGACTCCCGAAATCAGCCAGCCCGAGCGTGCCACCCAGGAGCGGGTGATCGCGCTGTTCCGGGACGAACTGGGATACCGGTTCCTTGGGATCCGGGCGCATCGGGACGGAAACAGCAACATCGAGGAACCGGATTGGACCGCGTTTCTGAAGCGCTGCGGGCACACCCACGCTCAGATCGCCATCGCGGTCCACCGCCTCCGCACCGAGGCCGATCAACACGGACGCGGGCTCTACGCCGTCCAGTAAGCTACCGCGGGTGCACCAGTACTTCGGCATTCGGGCCGCGCAGGAGCATGTGCGCCGGCGGTTGGGTGGGATCCTCTGGCACACCCAGGGCAGCGGGAAGAGCCTGGTGATGGTCCTGCTCGTTGGGGGAGGGGCTGACGCGTCCGGAGGGTCGGACCGGAGGAGCCTGCCATAGGGCGAGGTTCTCCAGTAACCCGTTGATAGCGTGGTGGAGGCGGCGGGAGTTGAACCCGCGTCCCATGGCCGTTTCCCCGGCCGCTTCTACATGCTTAGTCGGAGGCGAGTATTCCGCAATACGGTAAAGCTCCGACGCCATCCGTACCGCGTAGTCCGCATGAAATTATTTCAGTGAGCGACGCGCAGTCTCCGCCTCTCACCTAACCTGCTGCAGCGTCCTCCCCGGTGAGCAGGTGTGCCCGGGAGACGTCGAGGCACTTAGGCCGCGAGAGCCAGTTCTTGGTTGGCTTGTGATTTTTGACCCGATGATTAACGAGGCCAACGGATCGTCCTCGGCATGCGACGTCCAGGAATTCGTCCAGGTCGAAACCAGTACGCCCCCACTATCGCGATCGAAAAGAACCCGGACCAAGGACCTCCTTTGTCCGGATGCAACTTTCGCCTCGCACCACCCCGGCAGCAAGGAGTAATTCCGAATCATCCCAACGGGGCCCTGCGGAGTCCCCGCTCCCCATTTCAATCCACGGACGCCAACCATGCCCCTTCTCGCCCTCCATCCCGGCGCAATCCTCAGCGTGCTCGTCTTCGGGTCGCTCATCAGTTGGATCGTCTGGCGCTGGTCCAAGACCAGCGCCGACGCCCCGGCCGTGCTGATCGTGAAGATCCTGATCAGCCTGGTGCTCATCGGGCTGGCCGTCTTCGCCATCGCCTTCGTGCACCCCGTCATCGGTGTCCCGGTGGGGGCCGTGTTCGGAATAATTCTCGGGCTTCTTTGGGCCCGGAACATCGGTCTGGCCATCGCCAGTCCGCTCGCCAACCTCTACGACGGCGGCACCGAAGCCGAACCTCCCAAGCCCTTTTACGCCATCGCGGAAGCCCACCGGAAACAGGCCCGCTACGACGAGGCAATCGCCGAAATCGAAAAACAACTCGAACTGTTCCCCGGCGATGTGAAGGGCCATCTCATGCTGGCCGAGATCCGCTGCCGGCATCTCAAGGACTGGGGCGGCGCCGAACTGGCCATCGAGGAAATCGTCGCCAACGAGGAACTGGCCATCTCAACTCGCGCCAAGGCTCTCCAGGCTCTCGCCGATTGGAACCTCGATCTCCGCCATGATGCGCCCGCCGCCCGGGTCCTGCTGGAACGAGTCATCAGTCTGTTCCCGAACACGCCCGAATCCAACGAAGCGGCGCAGCGGCTGGCTCATGTCGGGGACGCTTCGTGGCGTCGGGAACAGCATTCACCCGCACGGCTGCACGTGCCGGTCGCCGATCAACGACTTGGACTCCGGCTCCATCCGGAGCCGCCTCCCCCGGAACCCGATCCCGAGATCGAGGCTGAAGCCCTGCGCCGGCAGCTCTCCGCTCATCCTCTCGACACCGAGGCCAGGGAAAAGCTGGCGCTGCTTTACGCCGACCGAATGGGGCGCCTGGATTGGGCCCTGGGGGAATTCGACAAACTTTTGGCTCAACCCAATCAAGCTCCGAAGGCCATGGCGAAATGGCTGCATCTTCTTGCTGACGTTCAGATCCGGGTGGCTGGGGATGAGTCGGCAGCCCGCGCGGCTTTGTTGAAAGTCGGTCAGCTCTTTCCTGACACCGCCCTGGAAGCCAACGCGAAGTCACGTCTCGAGCGGATCAAACTCGAGATGCGAGCCAAACAGAAGACCGCCTGGGTGGGAGAAGGATATTTACCCCGCAGCTGACCGAAGGCCGTTGGTCGGCGCGGGGCGGGGCGGGGCGGGGCGGGCGGGGCAGGGCTTCAACCCGCCTACTTCAGATTGAGGGCGATCTGCTTGTCGATCTCCGCCGCGAGATCCACATCGGCGCTCCCGCTCTTGTTGCGCGCCTGGACCGTCACCCCGGTCAGGGCGGGTTCGAGTTCCGTCAGCTTCACGTACACCGTCCGGGTATCGATTTTGCCCACGATGACCCGGTTGATGATGTCATCGGCGATGATCGTGCCGTTGAACTGCAACACCTTGCGAGCAGCGGCCTGGACCTGGTCCACCGGCCGCTCATACTGGCCGCCCATCTTGTCCTTGCTGAACGGCACCCCCATTTTCGAGCGGTTGTCCATGGTCTTGTAACAGCCCGATGTGGCGACCGAGATCGCGATCGCGGACACGAGGACAGCAACGCCCGAGAGAATCTTCATGGCCCAGATGCAAACAAAAGGGCTGCGGCCCATCAAGGGACAATCGTCATGGCGATTCTCCGTCGGGCCATGAACCGGAAGGTTCGGGGCCACAATCAGTCCCCGGCAGTGCCGGTTTCCCGTCAGGTAAGGGGCTTGGGTGGGAGAGCCAACCTCCGCGGGCTCGATTCTCGTCGCGCGACGGGTAAGGGGCTTCCAACGTGAGGCGAGGTCTGGGTGGAGTCCGGGAATGTTTTGGGAGGAAGCGACCCGCTTCTTGACCCGGGGCGTTCGCAGAGGGTTTAATCTTCGCGTCACGGGCGTCCGGCCGGTCAATCTGAACGGCTGCGGTGCTTGGACGTGGGCCAGTGTAGCTCAGTGGCAGAGCAACGGTTTCGTAAACCGTAGGTCGTCGGTTCAATCCCGACCAC
>CAYZAE010000199.1:0-2229 GCA_964476125.1 uncultured Verrucomicrobiota bacterium
CGCCCAAAATCCCTCGCCGCAGGACCCCACTCACTTTTCAGACGGGCTCTAAGGCGAGACGACCCGGTAGAACCCGCTCGGAGACGTGCTGGGTGGCCGGTCCGTGAACTGGAACGGAACCGATTGGAAAGGAACCGTTCCACCGATCCACCGTGCCGACTTTGCCGGAGCCCCCGAGAGCAGCCGCGCGAACGGGCGAGGAATGGCGGCCGTGGCTGAGCCCGCGACGGTCCACTCGCTCAGCGGAAGGGCGGGATTCGTGCTGAACAGCACCGAGTAGGACGCACCCGCGGCGCCCTCAAACATCAGTTGGAACCTGCCCTGGGACCACCAGGTGGGGCCGATCAAGGTCGGCGCGAAGGGCGCGGTTCCTGCCGGGACCTGGGTGATGGCGACGCTTGTCCCCAGTAGGCTGATATGGGCCGTGCGAGCGGCGGATGTGTCATTGGCTTCGAACGAGTAACTCACCACGCCGTCGGCGACGCCGGTGATGGTTAGCCAGGACTGATCGCTGGTGGGGGCGAACTGTGGGGCACGGAGATTCTGTGAAGCGGGCAGTACCGCAGGCAGGACGTCCCTCCCGGCGGCCGCTGTCAACAGGATGGGCCCCGGGTCGACAAACGCATTGGCCAGCGCCAGGACTCGGTATTGGAACCCAAACTCATTCCCCACTGTGAAATAGATGCCTCCGTTCGCATCCACCGCCACGGCCTGGGGAAGTTCCAACCCCAAGGCGACGAGGGTGGTGAGTCGCCCGTCCGCCGCCGTCCACTTCTTGATCGCGTGGTTCTCGGAGTCCGCAATATAGACGTTCCCGCTGCCATCCACGGCCAGGCCGCGGGGACTTCTCAGCCCCGAGGCGATCAGCGTGTCGACTGTGTCGTCCGCCGCCGTCCATTTCCTCACCAGGTTGTTGCCATCGAGGCTGATGTAGACATTACCCGCACCGTCCACCGCCACGCCTGACGTGTGGTCGTGCCACATTTTGAATAGCGTCGTGACTTCGGCCGTGGCCGCGCTCCTCTTCTTGATGACTCCTTCTTCACTTACCGAGAAATAGACATTGCCGGGACCGTCGACAGCAAAGCCATGAATACGGGGTGGCGGGTGGCCGCCGTCGGTCTCAAGCAGGACACTGGCCGTACCATCGGTCGCCGAACGCTTTTCAATCGCGCAGACCCAACCATGCCGAATTCCCCCCGGGATCCCGGAAGAACCCCCATTCGAGGATGTACCCAAGTAGAAATCGCCCGCGCTGTCCACGACCAGGACGCTCGCTCCTTGCCGAAGGACACGCGGATTGATGTCAAGGCTCATCACCTGGCTGACTTGGCCGTCGATCGATGCCCATTTCAACAACCAGGCAGGCACACCAACAATAGAGTCGCCCCTGTCCCAGCCGTAGCCTGCGGAGCTGAAGTAGACGCTGCCGGAACCGTCCACCGCAATGCCGGCGTCACCGTAAAGCTCGGTCGAGGCGAGGGTAATCAGTGGCCTGGCGGCGACATAGGTGGAACCGGCCTGGGTGACGGTGAGGGTCTGGCCGGCCACGGTGAGCGTGCCGACGCGGGTCGCGCCGGGATTGGCGTCGAAGCCGAACACCACACTCGTGCTGCCGCTGCCGCTCTGATTCCCCGGCTTCAGATGCAACCAGGGAGCATTCGCGGTTGCGGTCCAACCTTTCGCGCCACCCCCGAATGCAAGCGTCACGCTGTCGACGCCCGCCGCCGGGCCTACGAGCCGGGCGTCCGTCCCGAGGGCATGAGCCCCGAACTGGGTGATTGTCAGAGTTCGGCCGGCGATCATGAGGGTGCCCCTTCGCGTCGCGGACGGATTCGCATCCAACGTGAAGGCCACGGTCGCGCTGCCCGAACCGCTTTGATCGGCGGCGCCGAGGTGCAGCCAGGGATCGTTCGCGGTGGCGGTCCAGGGGCCGGCCGGAGAGATCGTCAGGGCCACGTCATCCCCGCCCGCCTCGGGACCTTTGTAGAGGACGACGGTGCCTAACGCGGCCGTCACGGATCCGGCCTGGTTGACATCGATGCTCGCGAGCCTGACGCCGTCGATGAATGACGCCGAGCTATCCTGGGGACCGGCCGACCTGAACCTCAATGTGTGCGTTCCACCGGAGAGCGCCAACGGGTCGCTCGTATAGGACTGGAAGGGTAAGCCGCTTGCGGTCTGGCGTGGCGTGATGATCGACAAGCCGCCGAAGGCGAGGAACAAGCC
>CAYZAE010000199.1:2329-11531 GCA_964476125.1 uncultured Verrucomicrobiota bacterium
AAACCACTCCCTTTGGCGGTGACGCCGGCGAAGTAGTTCTGAAACTCCCATCCCGACCCACCCTGGCCGGCAATCGATGCGCTGTATCGGATCAAGTCGTCGACTGGCAAGGGAGGAACCTCGAAGCCGCCGTTCGCAACCACGACGCCGGCCAGTGCCTGCCCCGTGAACAGTCCAAGGGCCAGAGCGGTCAGGGCCGGCAGCCGGCAGCGATACCGGCGGGGAAGGAGGATGGGATGGGCACCCGGCGATCGCGCGGAGGTCGTCGGGTGCGGGGGAACGGTTGTGTTCATGGTTTGAACAGGCTGATTCTCGTTGGATTGGAATTCCTGGATTTCATCGCTTCCTTCCACCCATACGAGATTCCGGGTCGGAAACTATCACCCGGCGCGCGATGGCTTGAGAAACGACCGTACCGCCGCACCCCGAGTGGGACGTCAGCGAGGTTATCGCGAAACAAGTCGGTAGAATCGTGATGGGGTGTTCTTCCAATGCGGATCGCGAAAGGCGGCCGCGCCATTCAGCGGATCGGTGACGGTCGCATCGTACCCGATGGTGTTCGTGCTGATCGGGGTCCACGTGGGCGTGGTCAGGTTGCTCGTCGTTTCCACAACGACGACGGCGCCATCGACCGCCCAGGAGATGGTGAAGCCGAACTCGTTGACCAGCGGCCTCAAGCTGGTGCCAGCGCTCAGAATCACCGGGTTGGGCAGCACCCACGGCGCCGCCGGAACTCCCCCGAATTCCTGTCCCCATCCCTCAGGTGAGCGACTTTACCCGTGTTCTCGGATCCCTCCAGACCGGCGACTCTGAAGCGGCAGATGAATTGCTGCCCCTGGTTTACGAGGAATTGCGCAAACTCGCGGCCTTCAAGATGGCCTCCCAGCCGCCCGATCACACCCTCCAACCCACCGCACTGGTGCATGAAGCTTGGATGCGGCTGACCGGCAATGAACCCGGGCCGTTCGCCGGACGCACGCACTTCTTCGCAGCCGCGGCCGAGGCCATGCGCCATATCCTCATCGACTCCGCCCGGCGAAAAAAGGCCGCACGCCACGGCGGCGGGTTGGCACAGGTGGACATCGCCGATCTGGAAATCGCCGCGATCGCGGACGACGATGAGTTATTGGCGGTCAATGACGCGATCGACCGACTGGCGGCCGAAGATCCGGAAAAAGCCCAACTGGCCAAGTTGCGGTACTTTGCCGGTCTGACCTTCGAGGAGGCGGCCGAGGTGCTGGGCATCTCAGTGTCCACGGCCAAGCGTCATTGGGTGTACGCCCGGGCGTGGCTCTACGCTGAGCTTAAGGCGAACCGATCGACCCCTTCACCTGCCGCTCGGCCTGGAACCGGGCGATAACCTGTTCGGTGTCCATTCCCAGCTTGATCACTTTGAGAACCACCCGCCGCCGGACAGGCTCGGCCTGTTCGGCGCCATCGAAAATCGCCCCGACCGATGGTTTGGGTTGGATCATGAACTTGTCGCGGATAGTGCGTATTGGGGGGATTACGCCGAAGTCGCCATGTTCCAAAACGGGTCAACCGTCGGACCGCGGATCGCTTCGATTCCGGCTTTGTCGCTTTTCGGGTGCACCCTTCGACCGCCCGGCGCCCGTTTCGCATTCAGCCGACAACGAAAACCGATCCACAATCCGACGGCTAACTCCGATGAAGCAGATTGCCTAAGAAATCACCCCGAGGGCGACCCGTGCTCAATACCGAGCCAGAACCAGGGTGTGGCCGGCATTGAATGTGGCATCCACCCCAAACCCTTGCCCAAACGACAAGGTAAAGCTCGGAATAGCTTTGGATGCCCCAGACATTCCAAGCCCGACGTCCCATGACAATTCGGCTCCGGCTGGCCCGAATCCGGCGCCGAAGCCGACACTCGGACCACCAGCGTTGTCGACCGAACTGGGGGACCAGACGATGCCCACGGATATGGATCCGGTGGCTTTATAACCCAGAGAACCCCCGAATGACGCCGTCAAGGCGGCCTCCGGATCCCCGAATGCGTTTATGATGCATGCGACCGAGGTGTTAGCCCCGGCATAATATGTCGCACCGCCACTGATGACCACTCCGAAGGATCCATTCTGCGAGCTTCGGGGGACGATCGAGTTCGCCTGATCCGTAACAAGCCCAAGCTTGTTGCCCAGCGTCCGCATGTCGGCGAGTGCCTCGTCGTCAATGCCTTTGGTGGACAGGGCAAGCACGATCCGCCTTAGCGCCGCGGCACCTTCCGCATCCAAGTTATCCATATTGTTCTGAAGCGAGACGAGAAAGTCTCGGTTATCTTGGATGAAGAGTTTTCCGGTTTCTCGGAAAATGGCCTCGAGAAACGCGTCGTACAGGGCCTCAATCGCTGCCAGGGAACTTCGGTACTCCCTCTCGACTGCCGTGTAAGTCATCCCGTAGGTACGGTTAGCCAAGGTGGCGATGGCGCTCAGATCGGCCTCCGACAATGAGACCTCGGTTGAGGTGGCGACCTCGTTCCATGCGATGGAAGCCTGCGCCGTCGCCTCGACGGCCCTCGCGGCGGCTTCTTTGGCGGCCTGAACGGCCCTCGCGGCGACCTCCTCGGCGGCCTTCCTGGCGGCTTCCTCGGTCGCCTTTGCAGCGTCTTCCAACGCCTTTTGCGCAGCGGCCAGCAATGGAGCCAACGCCGCTTCCGACTCTTTCCAGATTTGTTCTGCGCGAGCCTGTGCAGCGCGCGCAGCCTTCTCAGCCTTGCAGGGGACATCGTACCATTTGCAGGCACCCGCCTTCGGAGAAGCCATCATCGCCAGCGCGGCGAAGATACTGAGGAACTTCGTGGGAACATTGCGAATGTTGCGGGAATAGTTCATGGGAGAAACTTTCTATTATGTTTGTTTCTGGTCGGGCTTTGGAAGGCGTCGTTGCCTTCCACCAGTCCAAACGAAATTCGATCTCCCGAAAGTGTCACCCCAAGCCGAGAAAGCCGGGGAACTGCTTCCACCGTCGGTTCGGGGAGGTCGGCAACACGGGGGTCTCCTGGGCGAGAACCGCCAGGGAGTGCTTATGGATTGCCGGAGCTTCCGTTGTCCCTCCAGGACCGGTGCATTCGTGGAGGTGGCTTCTTTCCAGGGACGAGGTCGGAATGAGGTTCTTCCTGTCGAAGCTTTATCAGTTCGCCTGAACTACTTCATGAAATGGATCGCCACGCCACGTCTTCGGAGTAGCGTCATCAGGTGAGCGATTTCACCCGCCTTCTCGGGTCCATCCAGCCCGGCGACCCTCAGGCGGCGGATCAATTGCTGCCCTTGGTTTACGACGAATTGCGCCGGCTGGCCGCGCACAAGATGGCCGGCCTGACCGCCGGCCACACCCTCCAGCCCACCGCGCTGGTGCATGAAGCGTGGATGCGGCTGACCAGCAACGAACCCGGGCAGTTTGCCGGGCGCGCGCACTTCTTTGCCGCCGCGGCGGAGGCCATGCGGCATATCCTCATCGACTCCGCCCGGCGGAAGAAGGCCACGCGCCATGGAGGCGGGTTGGCGCGGGTGGACCTCGCCGACCTGGACATCGCCGCCATCGCGGATGACGACGAATTACTGGCGGTCCATGACGCGATCGACCGATTAGCGGCCGAAGACCCCCAGAAGGCCCAGTTGGCCAAGTTACGGTATTTTGTCGGCCTGACGTTCGAGGAGGTGGCCGGGGTGCTGGGCATTTCAATCCCCACGGCCCACCGTCATTGGGCTTTCGCCCGGGCGTGGCTTTACGAGGAGATTGAGAGGCAACGCTCAACCCAATCACCGCCCGACCGGGCGCCATCGGCCTAGGTTGCGGAAACGGCACCGCGCGCGAAGGGCGTAGCGTCGGGGAATGGAGGCAGGGCCTGAGTCTGCCACGAAACGTTACGGCCCGGAATTTCCCCTGATAGTTTCGAAGGCGGAATTTCGTATTGCTTGCTGACGGAGCGAACTCCATGAACCCACCCAAACCTTCGGTCGGCGCCCTCTTCGACGCCGCGCTGCTACTGCCTCGCGAGCAGCGAATCGCCTATGTGCAAGCGGCCTGTGCCGGCGACGACGCCCTGCGGCAGCGCGTCCGGGCTCTGCTCGCCGCCCATGAAGCGGCCGGATCCTTCATGGAGGATCCGGCGGCGGCGGCCCGCCCGGGTCCGCCGGGGGACCCGACCTCGGACGAAACGCGCCCTTCGGGCACGATCGAAATGGCGGCGCCATCCGCGGACGAAGCCGTGGGTCGGACCATCGGGCGTTACAAGTTGCGGCAGAAGATCGGCGAGGGCGGCTGTGGCGTGGTCTATGCGGCGGAGCAGACGGAGCCCGTGCGCCGCAAGGTGGCGATCAAGGTCATCAAGCTGGGCATGGACACCCAGCAGGTCATCGCCCGCTTCGAGGCGGAGCGCCAAGCGCTGGCGATGATGGATCATCCGAACATCGCCAAGGTGCTGGACGGCGGGACGACGGAGAGCGGCCGACCCTACTTCGCGATGGAACTGGTCCGGGGCATCCGCATCACCGACTACTGCGACCAGAACAAACTGGGCACCCGGGACCGCCTCGCTCTCTTCACCCAGGTCTGCCAGGCCATCCAGCACGCGCACCAGAAGGGGGTCATCCACCGGGACATCAAGCCCTCGAACATCCTGGTGACGCTGCACGACGGCGTGCCCGTGCCCAAGGTGATCGACTTCGGCATCGCCAAGGCCATCGAGGGCCGGCTCACCGACTCGACCGTTTTCACCCAACTCCACCAGTTCATGGGCACGCCGGCTTACATGAGTCCGGAGCAGGCGGAGATGAGCGGGTTGGACATCGACACGCGCAGCGACATCTACAGCCTGGGGGTTCTGCTGTACGAGTTGCTTTCGGGGACCACGCCGTTCGACGCGAAGGAACTGGGGGCGGCGGGCATCGACGCCATGCGCACGATGATCCGGGAACAGGAACCGGTCCGGCCGAGCACGCGCCTCGGAGGCATGCTGGGCACGAGTTCGACGACCATCGCGCAGCACCGTTCGACGGACGCGGTGAGGCTGGTGCACCAGATCCGGGGGGACCTGGACTGGATCGTGATGAAGTGCCTGGAGAAGGACCGCACGCGGCGTTACGAAACGGCCAACGGATTGGCCGCCGATCTGCGGCGGCATCTGACGAACGAGCCGGTCACCGCCCGGCCGCCGAGCACGGTGTACCGCATGCAGAAGGCTATCGGGCGCAACCGACTGGCGTTCGCGGCCGCAGCGGTGGTCGCGGCTTCGCTCGTGGCGGGGATTGGCGTCAGCACCTGGCAGGCGATCCTGGCCACCCGAGCCAGCGAATCCGCGCGAAAATCGGGCGTTGCCGAAAAGGAGCAACGGCTTGCCGCGCAAGCGGAACGGGACAACGCCAGAGCGGCGCAAAAGAGAGCGGATGCAACCCTGACCCGGATGGAGCTGCAGAAGAGCGAGGCGCTCTTCGAGGCAGCGGATTCGTCCAGCGCCATCGCCTACCTGGTGAAAGCCGCACGCCGGGATCGTTCCAATGCGGTGGCGGCGACCAGGCTGCTCTCCTCCCTGACGCAACGTGGACTTCATGTTCGCCTGAGCGAGACACCCCCGAGCGACTCCGTGGCCAGGCTTAACATGCTGAGTCCGGGTGGGCGGTGGATGGTCCGAACGTCGCTTGACCATACGGCGCAGGTTTGGGACGCCTGGACCGGTCAGGCCGTGATGAAGCCGCTTCTGGTCGACGCCCCCTTCCCCGGCGTCAAACTGAGTCCGGACGGGCAGCGGCTGTTGACGGTATCCACGAACACCGTGCGGCTCTGGGATTTCAGAATGGGCCGCGCCCTCGGTGAAACACTCCAACACGAGTCTCGTGTCTTTTCCGCCGAATTCAGCCCCGACGGGCAACGGGTGTTGACACTTTCGACGAACACCGCCCGGGTTTGGGATGCGCGCACGGGTCTGCCCGTAACTGACCCCATTCCACACGCGGATACACCTTACCTTCAGACAGGCCGGTTTAGTCCGGACGGAAAGCGGGTCGTGACGGCCGGCAGGGAATTCGTGCGGGTCTGGGATGCCCAAACCGGACAACCCTTGACCGAACCGTTCAACGTTGGAGAAGGCGTGAGCTCCGCAGAGTTCAGTCCGGACGGGCGGCGGGTGCTCACCTCCGGCTCAAGGATGGTACGAGTCTGGGACGCCCGCACGGGCCAGTCCCTTGGCCAGCCGATGAAACACGAGGGTGGAGGGGTGTCCGCGCACTTCAGTCCGGATGGAATGCGGGTGGTGACGGCGTCCCGGAAAGGCACCGCGCGCGTCTGGGATGTGCAGACCGGTCAGCCCTTGACCGACCCGCTCCAGCTCCACCAGCACGACCGGGACGTCTTCGCTTGGTCTTTTGAAAACCCGACACAGTTTAGTCCCGATGGGCAATGGGTGTTTATTGTGGACTTCGAGGGTGCGCGGCTCTGGGACGCGCGGACGGGCCGACCCTCGGGCGATCCGATAGGATACCGGCTCGTCGGCCTGCGTCCCCAGTTGAGTTCCGATGGGCAGCGGATCGTCGCAGCAGTGTCAGGGGGAGGCGCGGTGGCCTGGGATGCGCACCCCAGCCACGCCTTGAATGAACCCCTCAGGCATTGGGCCTCGATCGATTCCGTCGAATTCAGTCGCGATGGGTTGAAGGTCGTGACGGCTACCCGCCTCCTCGGCCAACGCCAAGACTTCGCGCGGGTCTGGGATGTCCAGACGGGTCTGCCTTTGACGCCACTACTCGGAGATTCATCGGGGTCGTCGGCTCGGTTCAGTCCGGATGGGTTGCGGGTGGTGACCGCCGGTGGAGCGTGGTCGGGAGTTCCCAACCCCGTTCGCAAGTCCGGCTCCGCTCGCGTCTGGGATGCGCTAACCGGCCAGCCCTTGACCGAACCGCTTCGACATGAGGGGGAGGTCCGCTCCGCCGAGTTCAGTCCGGATGGGCTGCGGGTGGTCACGGCTTCCGAGGACGGCACCGCGCGGGTCTGGGATGCGCGGACAGGTCAACCCTTGACCGAACCGCTCCCACATGGGGGAGAAGTCGTCTCCGCCCAGTTTAGTCCGGAGGGGCTGCGGGTGGTCACGGTGGGCGTGGGACCCGACGGCAAAGGTTCCGCGCAGATCTGGGATGCGGGGACAGGCCGACCCCTGACTCAGCTGGTCCACGATGGTTTTGGCGTCTATGGGGCCCAGTTTAGTCCGGATGGGCTGCGGGTGGTCACGCTCGGGGGGGGATCCGACGGGAAATGTCCCGCGCGGGTCTGGGATGCGCGGACCGGCCAACCCTCGACCGAACCGCTCAGACACGACCCTGTGGTTGGTGTCGGTTTCGCCCGTTATGGTCCCGATGGAGTGCAGGTGGTGGCGGCATCGAATGACAGGTCGGCGCAGGTCTGGGATGCGCTGACCGGCCAACCTCTGACCGAACCGCTCCAACACCGCGATCACGTCAGGTCCGCGGAGTTCAGTCCCGACGGGTTGCGGGTGCTGACGATGTCACACAATGGGGGCGCGCAGATCTGGGATGCGCAGACGGGCCAACCCCTGAGTGAGCCGATCCAGGATGGCCCGCAGATGTCTTACGCCCGGTTTAGTCCGGACGGGCAGCAGGTGGTGACGGCGTCCTACGACGGAACGGCGCGGGTCTGGGACTTCCCCACCGTGCCTCTGCCGGTTCCCGAATGGGTCCTCCAAGCGGCCGAGGCGATCGCCGACCAGCGCTTCGATGAGAACGGCGTTTCTCGTCGCGTTCCGTTCGCCGAACTCTCCGCGTTGAAGAGCCGCATCGTCGCGAGTTCCGAGGCCGATGTCTGGACGCGGTGGGCCAAGTGGTTCTTCGCGGATCGCGCCAGTCGGACCATTGCCCCTTTCTCCACCATCACCCGGCCTGAGTATGTCCGCCGCCGGATTGAAGAAGCGACGCCGGAGAGTTTGAGGGAAGCCGTTCAGTTGTCGCCGGAGAATGGTCTGGCTCTGGCTCGGTTGGGCCAGGCGGTTCTGGACGAGATACCCGGGGAGAAACCGCGAAAGCTCGGCGAGGCGGGGTGGTACAGTCGGCGCGCGCTCCAGTTCTCGCCGGAGGAACCCGAAGCCTGGGAATTGAAGGGCGACCTGCTCGAACGCGAGGGGCGCCCTGCGGAGGCCCTGGAGGCGTATCATCGTCGCGAGGCGCTCTCGCGGACCACGAACGCGGCACCGACTCGCACGCAAGGGCGAGCCTGGAGCAAGCACGCCGCGATCTGCCGCCAACTGGAGCTCCGGGATGAGGCCGCCGCCTGCATTCGGCGCATGGGCATCCCTCCGCGCGATCCCAAGGCCGGTGCCGGACAAGTCGACCTTTCGGCGTTCTACAACGCCACGCTCCGCGCGACCTGGAACCAGTATCAGCAATCCGACATTGACCTTTCCGGCCTGCCCACGGGCATGCCCGTCCTGGCCGACACCCCATTCGACGTCCGAGGACTCATCCAGATCTGTGACGACCGCTATCAAGAGGGCCGTTTCCCGGAACGAGTCACCGGGATTCCGGTGGCGACGAAGGGAGGGCGGCTCCGTTTTCTCCTCGGAGTGCTCTGGGGTCACACTCCGGAGAAGGGGGGGAACCTCCCGGAGGGCACGAGCGTCGCCAGCTTCGTGGTGCATCACGCGGATGGAGCGACGAGCGAGCGTCCGTTGGTTCTGGGCCGAGACGCCCTCGAGTGGCGGCGGGAACCCCCGCCGCCCGGTGAAGGAAAACCCGTGGTGGCTTGGAGTGGGGCGAATCCAGACCCGATGTCGGGGTGGAGGAGCAGAACCCTACGGCTCTACCTGGTGACCTGGAACAATCCACGGCCCGAGGAAGAAATCGTGAGCCTGGACTTCGTTTCCGCCCAGCAGAGTGCCGCGCCGTTCCTGGTCGCGGTGACGGTGGAATAGCGCCGGCTCCAACCGGCTTGGGCTGGCCTAGGCTGTCTTGGTGGAATTCGACAGGAATGACCCTGAACCAAACTCTTAGAATGCCTGTTTTTTCACCCCCCCTAACCAACACCACCTTTCACTGACTTGATTTTTCATTGGACCCATTTCCGTTCGGACCTTCCTGTACATCACCCTCACCCTCCTCGTCACCTCGCTCGGCTTGCGGGCCGCGGATGCGACAAATCTCACGATCGGTGACCGCGCACCCAAGCAAAGGCAATCACCGACAAGAAC
>CAYZAE010000200.1:0-2252 GCA_964476125.1 uncultured Verrucomicrobiota bacterium
GCTGCCGTTGCGCCTCCTGCTTTGTTGAGGGCAGAACCGCGGTTGATTTCCGAACCCAGGGAAGGTCGCGAGCTGCAATTAACGCTGCTTTCCGAGGGAACGGACTCGGTGCTGATTGAGGCGTTGGTCCGGACCGAGTTTCGGCGGGGAAGCGATCTTTTCCAGGGAGGGGATTTTCGCTCGGATTCGCAGGGGCGCTGCCGGATCCCGATCCCCCAGGATCCCGTCGATGACCTCCGGGTGATGGTGTCGGCGATCGGGCATGTGCCAGCCGTCTTTACCTGGCAGGCTCATGAGTTTCGTCAGAAATCGATTGCGTCAGTCTGTCGCCTCGCCGTGGGCGCCCGACTCGGGGGCTGGGTGCGCAACGAAGCCGGGGATCCCGTGGCCGGTGCGATGGTTAGGATCCATGGCAGGGTTCCGCGTCCCCCCGGGGAGCGGGCGATGGAGGAGTATTCCATCGAGGTCCGAAGTGATTCGGCGGGCCGGTTCGATGCCCACGAGGTTCCGGCGACGGTCGGGATGGAACGTCGGCCCTACGGGGTCGTCACGTGCCAGGTTGACGTGGGCCACCCGGAGTATCTGGAGGAGAACCGGTTTCTGATCGGGGCTGGCGAAGTCTCGACGAACCTGGAGTTCGTGCTGAAGCCGGCGAGACGCGGCTACACGTTACGCGGGCAGGTGGTGGACCCTCAGGGGGTGCCGGTGGCGGGGGCGGAGGTTTGTTCGGGATCAGAAACGCTTCGGACGGATTCGGTTGGGGTGTTCGAGGTACCGGATGCGGGGGCCCGAAATGCTTATCCGAGGGTGGATTTCCGGATCCGGGCTGCGGGCTATGGCGAGTATTCGGGGGGGGTGGAACTTCTCGAAGGTCCGCACTCATTTCCTACCGATTCCGACGGCGTGTACTTGTCCTCGATCCAACCAGGCATGGATCCGTCGATTCAGATGCGAAGGCATCGACTGCTGGCACCCTGCGTGCCCGGCGTGGTGGATTCGGCCATCCATGTTCGAGTCCGGTTAAGCGAGCCATGGGAGCATGGGCCGGGCAGCGATGATCCGAGTCGCACGACTCCGAAGGAGCAGTGGGTTCGGTTGACGGGGCGCGTGTTGGATGAGGCGAGAGGCGAACCGGTGTCGGCGTTTCGGGTGATGATGGGGGAGGTGGGACGATCGGGGGTGACATTGCTCGGCGACGGACGGGATGGAACGTTCGATTGGGAACTTCGCATCTCGATTCAGGAGGCTTTCACGATAACGATTTTAGCGGACGGCTATGTGGCGCAGGGGCAGGGACCTCGGTCGATCGCGGAGGCGGGCCGGTCGTTCGAGTTCCGGCTTCGCGATTCGGAGACCATCCGTGGCTGGGTGGAGACCCCGGAGGGGAGGTCGGCAGTGGGGGCGTGGATCACGCTGAAGACTCCGGGAGCCGGACTGCGGTTGGGGTCGGATCAACGCTTGGAGTTCGAAAAGACCACGGGGCCGAGGGGGGTAGCCGGTCGGGACGGAGATTATGTGATCGAACGGCCGGCGCAGACGGAGTCGCTGGTCTTCGTTCACCCGAGCGGTTGGGCGGTTTCCCCGGCTTGGATGGCCAAGGACACCATTGTTCGCCTCACGGCCTGGGCGACCATCGAAGGTGAGATTTCCGGAGATGGGGAATCTGCGGCGGGGAAAATAGTTTCGCTGGTACCGCAGAATCCGGCGGTCGGTTCGAGGGCGGTTCGTTTCGAGGCCTCGGTGCGTGCCGATGCCTCCGGCAGAATCCGGTTCGACCGGGTGCCCGAAGGCGCTTGGCAGGTGCAGGTTGTCGGGATGGGTTCGGACCTCGGGAAATCTGTGCGGGTGGAGACCCGACCTGGCCGGGTGTCTCGGGTGGTGTTCGGATCGGGGCCGGGCAAAGAGCCTGTCCCTCTATCGGAGGGCAACTGAGGAAGGCAAACGGCCTGTGCCTCTCTGGGTGAGGGCTACTGAGGGACAGGCTCTTGGAAACGCGCGAGGCGACCGGTTCCTGCGTCGCGCCGCGACGCATGGGCAAATCGCACCTCATCGAGGGGCTGAAGCCCCCCGCTACCATCGTTCTGTCGCTCCGCGACTTCCGAGCGACCCCTAAAGCTGGGAGGACCCGAATAGCGGTGGGACGCCGTCACGACTCGGAAGACCAAAGACCTGTCCCTCTGTTCGCCTCTGGTCGGGGGGCGCTGTGCACAGGGGGACAGGCTTTTGGTTCGAGCCACATGGCCTGGCCGGCC
>CAYZAE010000200.1:2352-11528 GCA_964476125.1 uncultured Verrucomicrobiota bacterium
GGCGCTGTGCACAGGGGGACAGGCTTTTGGTTCGAGCCACATGGCCTGGCCGGCCGCCGAAGGTGAAAGTCCAGGAGACGGAGCATCCGCAGCAGGGAGGACTGGGAGCGCCGGCGTCTCGCCGGCAAAATAACGTTCAGCCCTAGGAACGCGCCGGCGAGACGCCGGCGCCCCCGATCGGGAGCGGGCAAAGAGCCTGTCCCTCTATCGGAGGGCAACTGAGGAAGGCAAACGGCCTGTGCCTCTCTGGGTGAGGGCTACTGAGGGACAGGCTCTTGGAAACGCGCGAGGCGACCGGTTCCTGCGTCGCGCCGCGACGCATGGGCAAATCGCACCTCATCGAGGGGCTGAAGCCCCCCGCTACCATCGTTCTGTCGCTCCGCGACTTCCGAGCGACCCCTAAAGCTGGGAGGACCCGAATAGCGGTGGGACGCCGTCACGACTCGGAAGACCAAAGACCTGTCCCTCTGTTTGGAGGGCGATGGGTTGGGGTGACCACCCGGGCTGGAGAGGGGCCCGGATGGCGGGTTCGGATGGGGACTGAATCAGGGAGCGACGGCGCGGTAGAGCAGCGCGGCGGACGGGGTGACCGTGGTGTCTTCGAAGGTGGCGGTTCCCTGAGCGTTGGGGGTGGCGGTGCCGGCGTTGGTCCAGGCAAGGGGCAGGGTTTTCGCGGAGGCGCGTTGGAGGGTGTAGGCCCGACCGGCGCTTCCGGTGAAGGTGAAGCGGGGGCGGCCATTGGGAAGGACTTCCCAGGCGGTGAAGCGGGCGGCTACGGCGGGGGGAGTGGCGCCGCCGGTGTTGAGGGTGAAGGCCGTTTCGCGTCCAACCGACCCGAACCCAGACATGTTCGGGATGGCATTGGTGGAGGAATAGAAGCCCCGGCCGAAGCTGAGCCGCGCGTCGTAGACCTTGCCGGATCGGAGCGTGTTGGCCGGGATGACGATGGAAGTGGCGGTGACCGGCAGTTCGCGCGGAACGCAAAGGTCCGGGGCGGCGAAGACCACGTTGGTGGTGTCGTGAATGGTAAGGGAGATGTAGTCGTTGTTGCCGGCACCGGTGAAGGCCCCCCAGCGGAGGGTGAAGTCGGCGGCCGGATTGACGGCCTGGGTTTCCGGGTAATTGGCCACGGTCGGGATGGGCGGGTTGTTGGCCGGAATGGTCATGGCGAGGGAGCGTTCAGCCTGACCGGAGGGTTGGAGGCGGAGCGTGTAGTTACCGGCGGGAGCTGCGGCCTCGAGGGCGGCCGAGGTGGCGGGTGTTTCGCTGTAGAACAGGAATCCGCCAAAGGGAGCCGCTTCGAGTGTCTTGAGGGTGCCGCCGGGAAGGGTGAGGGAGCCGGAGGTGATGGCAGGGCCGGCGGCCGGCGAAGTGACGAAAACGCCAAACTGGAAGGGGTCCTCGGCGGCTGGGGCGGGTTCGGCCCCGGAGGTCTGGACGTAGGAGCCGGATTTGGTGACCCCGTAGCTACCCCAGCCATTAGGGGTCGGGTTTTCATTGCAACCGGGATTCCCGCCGCCGCCCCCGCCCCCGGAACCTTGTCCGGTGGTGAAGCTTCCGGTGGTGGTGGCCACGGCTTCGTCCTTTTGGTTGGTCACCTGAAACAGGGCGCCAGCGGGATTGAGAGTCCAGGTGAGGGTCGTGTTGCCCGGGAGGCTGGTGCTGTAAGTGGCGGTGACGGATTTCGAATCGGCGCTCCACACGTAGGAGAACTTGCTGGCGTCAAGGCCCGTGCCGGACCAGGACACAGCTCCCTTGACGAACGGGGGTACGCCGCCGAGCTGCGGGTTCGGCTTCATGGCCTGATCGAAGACGAACACCACGGTCGAGGCGACCGGGACGTCGGAGGCACCGTTGGCGGGGGTGGCGGACACCAGTTTGGGGGCTGTGGCGCTTCCGCCACCACCGCCGCCGCCGCCGCCGCTGGAGGCGCCGGTGGTGAACGAGCCGGTGGCCGCAGCCAGCGGACTGCCGCTGGCGCTGGTGAAGGGCAGGATTGTTCCGGCCGGGTTGAGCTTCCAGGAGACCTTGGTGCTCGCGGGCAGGTCTTCGGAGGGCGTGCAGGTCAGGGTCTTGAAGTCGGCGCTCCACTCGCAGCCGTAGCTGTTGCCGACGTCCTCCGGCGTGACTTCGAAGTTGCCGACGAGGAAAGGAGGAAAGCTGGGGAAGGCGTCGACTTCGGCCATGGTTTCGCTGAACACGAAGACCAGGGGGCTGGTGAGGGCCACGCCGGTGGCGTTGTTGGCGGGCTGGACGGAAACCAGCGTGGGTGCGGCACTGCTGGCCAGGCTGGCGAGGCCGACCCCGAGGAGGACAAAAATCCGGGAAAGCAAACGCGACGAACGCATGCCGTCCTCATAGCAATACACGGCGGGAAAGCCAGAGCGGAGTGGTGGTGGTCCGAATCGCCGAGTGTCCGTCGTTGCCAAGTTTCCGGGGAGGTTTCTATTGTGCGCCTCCCGAGCCGGATTCCGGCCGGTATGCATGTCCGAATACCGTGTCAGATTCGAGGTCTTCGAAGGCCCGCTCGATCTGTTGCTTCATCTCATCCGGAAGGAGGAGGTGGACATCTACGAGGTCAACCTCACGAAGATCGCGACCGAGTTCATTGATTACCTGAACCTGATGCGGGAGCTCGACCTGGATATCGCGGGCGAGTTCGTGGTCATGGCGGCCACGCTGATGTTGATCAAGAGCCGGGAGCTTCTCCCGCGCGATCAGCGTCCCGAGGGGCAGGGGGGCGAGGAGGAGGAGGCCGAGGATCCGCGCTGGGAGCTGATCCGGCAGTTGGTGGAATACCGGAAGTTCAAGGATGCCGCCGGGCGTCTGCAGGAGTACGAGGTCCGGGTCGAGAACACCTATCCTCGTATTCCCGGCCGGATCGATTTGCCGGAGGACAACACGCCCCGCCGTTCGGACGCCTCGATTTTCGATCTTTTGTCCGCGGTGACCGCAGTGATGAAGCGGTTCTCGAACCGGGGCGGGGAATCCCGGGACGTGTTCGAGGACCGCTGGAGCGTCAGCGAAAAGATCGAGATGCTGCTTGGCGCGGTTCGCGAGCGCGCCCAGGTCCGGTTCTTCGACCTGTTCAACGATGCGAGCAACCGTTCCGAAGTGGTCTGCACCTTCCTGGCGATTCTGGAACTGATCCGGTTGCGCATGATCGTGGCCTCCCAGCCCGAACCGTTTTCCGACATCCTGATCGAATCGGCCCCGCCGATCCCGGATCCGAATGCGCCTCCGGCAGCCTCCGGATCCGGAGCGAGCACGGAAGTGGCGATGGATTCCGCCCAGGCCATCGAAACACCCGCCGCCGAACCCCAGGGGATCCCCGCTGCTCCTGCGTCCGCGTCGGAGGAGCTTACTTCCACAACCGCATCCGGGTCGCCGCCTCCGGAGGTCTCGTCCACCGATTCCCCCGATCCAACGGCACCGATGTCGCCGGGTGAACCCCCGACGGACGCCTCCCCTGAATCCCGCTGGAATTGACCATGAGCCGTCGCAGGTCCCGTCCCTCCCGAAGCCAGGAAGCCCCGGTCCCGCCGACCGACTCCCCGGATGCCGCGTCCCTGGTGCCGGCGGAGTCCGCGGGTGAATCCGCGGCCGTGACCGCCCCTGAAACCAATCCTGCCGGGACACCGGAAGCGTCGGCGGTGCAAGATCCCGCCACGGCGCCTTCTCCCGAACCGGCCGAGGCTGCGGGGGAGACGTCGGGTCTTGGGACCCCCGTGGACGGCGAATCGATTCCGGTCGAGGCGGAGGCTTCGGCAGGGATCTCCGAGACGGAGTCTGTATCCGCGCCTGCCACGGAACCTTCCGCCGTGGATGCCGGGGAGTGGGTGGGTGAAGCCGCGACGCCAGCGGCGGCGGGTGCGCCTCCCGAGGCGGTTGCGGCGGCGCTTGCCGGACCGGCGCCGCTGGAATTGAAGTTCATCGTCGAATCGCTGCTTTTCTCGGCCCAGAAGGCGCTGACCACGAAGGAGCTGAAGGATTTCCTGGTGCAGGCTTCGCAGGATGAGACGGCGCCGGAGGCGGCGGCCTATCGAAAGGTGAAGGAGTCGGATCTGGCGCCGGTGCTGCAGACGCTGCAAGCCGAGCACGAGGCGGCGGGGCGAAGTTATCGACTGTGGTGCGTGGCGGGGGCGTGGCAGTTCGTGAGTGAGGCGCGGTACGCGCCGTGGCTCCGGGCGTTGCTGGGCCGCAAGGCGCGTCCGCCGCGGTTGAGTCAGCCGGGCATCGAAACCCTCACCATTATCGCCTACCGGCAACCGGCCACCCGGGCTGAGATCGAACAGATCCGTGGTGTGAGCGTGGATGGCGTGATGCAGACCCTGCTGGAGCGTGGATTGGTGGAGGCGGTGGGGCGGGCGGAGGTCATTGGCCGGCCGGTGACCTACGGCACCACCCCGGCGTTTCTCGAGTATTTCGGACTGCGGGCTTTGGAGGATCTCCCGGCGGCGGAGGAACTGCGCCGGATTCCGGTCCAGAAACCCGAGGCTTTGGCGACGGTCGATCCCGGGTTGTCCACGGCGCCTCCGGATGCGCCGGTTCCCCAGGTTGATCTGCCCTCGGTGGATCCGGTGGCCGCGGGCCTCGTTCCCCCGGCAGCGGCCGAACCCTCGCCCGGTCCTTCCCCTGATGCGGGTGGGGCTGCCGAAAAATCCTGAATCCTCAACTCCAACAGCCCTTTCATCCATGCGCCTCTGTCGATTTCGAACCGCGGATCAGTCCACGAAGATTGGGATCGGGATCCTGGAGCCGACGGGGATTCTGGATCTGAGCGCCGCAGGAGTCGGTTCGCTGACCGAGTTGCTGGAGGATCCGAAGCTTCCCGAGCGTCTGGCGGAGCTGTCGCAGCGCGGCCTGCCGCGGGTGCTGTTGGCGGGAGTGCGGTTGATGTCGCCGGTGGATCGCCAGGAGATCTGGGCGGCGGGCGTGACCTATCTGCGCAGCAAGACGGCGCGCATGGAGGAGAGCGATTTCAGTGCTCGCGCCTACAACCACGTGTACGAGGCGCCGCGGCCCGAGATCTTTTTCAAATCCATGCCCGAGAAGGTGTCGGGTCCTGGCGAGGCGGTGGGCATCCGGACTGACGCCAAGTGGAACGTGCCGGAGCCTGAGTTGGCGCTGGTGCTGAATTCGCGGGGGGAATTGGTGGGGTACACGGTGGGGAACGACATGAGTTCCCGGGACATCGAGGGGGAGAACCTCCTCTATCTGCCCCAGGCCAAGATCTACGAGCGTTCCTGTGCCCTGGGTCCGAGCCTGGTGGTGGGCGTTTCGGAGGAGGAAGCCCGGACCTGGACCGTGAAGGTTGAGATTTCGCGGGGCGGCGCGGTGGTGTTCTCCGGGGAGACCGAGATTGCCCGGATCAAGCGCGGCTTCGCGGAATTGGCGCAGTGGCTGTTCCGCAGTCAGCGGTTCCCGAACGGCGCGATCCTGCTCACCGGCACCGGAGTGGTGCCGCCGAACGAATTCACCCTGGAGGCGGGGGACGGCGTGCGGATTTCGATCAGCGGCATTGGCGAACTTGAGAACTACGTCGAGCGCGTCTGACCGGGCAGCGTCATGGGTTCTCGGGTTTCTTTGCGGCTTGGGCGAAGTCGGCGGGGATCAGGTGGTGCAGGTGTTCGGGAATGTAGACCCTGAAATCGCCTGAACCGCTGGCGGACATGGTTCCCGTGCCGTTTCGTCGGGCCATGGAGAATTGGCCATTGGGGAGGATGACGAACGAGACCGTTCCGGATTCGGTCTGGTACTCTTGGAAGACATCGGAGAGCCAGCTGACGGAGGCATCCTTGAGGAATTGGGCGCGTTGCTCTCCGAGGTGTTGGACGAGGGCGGCCTCGAATTCGGCTCGCAGGCGGGTTGAGATCTCCGTCATGGGTTCGATCCGCAGGGTGAATTTGGGGCCCTCCTTGTTGGCGACATCGGGCAGGTGCTCCTCCACCACCCGGGCGTGGGTCATTTCCTCGCGACGATGTTCCGCGACGATGCGCTTCAAGGATTCTCCGAGCTTCCTCTGGTCGGCTTCCTCCAGGGTCAGGACTTTCGCCACCTCCGGATCAAGCGAGCCATCGGGCAGGAACCCGTTGAAGTGCAGTCGGGGCAGGAGCGATTTCTCGAGCCAGACGTAAGGGGAATCGGGGTCCCAGGCGGGCAGGTTGGCGGGGGGCACGGCCAAGGCGGATTCCGGGGCGGCGGGAGCCTGGGGTGCGCGCCGACCGAGATCCGCGAGTTCAGCGAGGAGCCTGCCGCGTTCGGCGGTTTCGCGTTCGAGATCCTGGCGGAGGGATTCGGCGCGAGTCTGGGCGGTGGCCAGTTCGTTCGAGGCCGTCAGAATGCGTTGCTGCAGTGCCGTCGCAGTCGCCCGAAGTCCGGTGGATTCCTGACGTCCGCGCCAGAGCACGAGGCTGCCGAGCAGCAGGGCGGTGGTGATGACCAGGAGTTGTTTCATGGCGTGGCGGGAGTCGCTGGTGTCGCGGGGGACGTTTGGCTGGCGGAACTGGCTGGCGTGGCGGGGTTCGAAGGGGACGGGGGTTGAGTGGGGGTGTTTTGGCGTGCGGCGTCGAGCCAGGGTTGGACGAGGGGTCGAACGAAATCGGGGAGATCGGCCGCGGGTTGGTTGGCGTTGAACGAGCCGCGATTCGGAATGGCAATGCCGAAGCCGAGGCGCTGTTCCGGTTCGAGGAGCAGCGGGTCGCCCAGGTTGGTGACGCGAAACCGGTGGTCGATGAAGCGGATCGCCTGGCTGGAGCGGAGGCCGTACTCCTCGTCGGAGGCGCCCATCCAGCCTTCCAGCGACGCCCGAAGGAGTTTGAGACGATCGGCGTCCAGCGCGGCCCCAAGGTCGGCGAACAGTTCATCGCGGAGGGCGCGGGCGGGTTCCTCGAGTCCCTGAAATTCGAAGGCCAGCACCTGATCGCGCGGGAAGCCTTGCAACTCCTGCGGGGTGGGTTCGACGGGACGGGCGGTTTTCGTGAGCACCTTCTGGTAGGCCTCGAAGAAACGGTCGATGGCTGACTGGACGTTCCGGGTTTCCCCGTCGGTCAGTTGAAGAATTCCTCGGATTTCCGGCGACAGTTCGCCCCGTTGGTTGGCATTTCCCTGGACATCGATGCCCGCCAGCATGTCCTTCGGGATCCGCACGAGCGGGGAGTTGTCGTCCCAGCGATACGAACTTGGGGCTGTGGGAGCCGGGGTTGCCTGGGGGCGTTGCTCCCCCTGGCGGGCCATACGGGCCCGGACGCCGGCGGTTTCGTTGCGGGCCTGGAGCAGGGAATTGCCCAGTCGTGTGAGTTCCTCCTCGGCGCCGGTCCTCTGGGTGGAGAGCTCTGAAAGTTCGCGCTGGAGCGATGCGGCGTCCCGTCGGGCGTTGCCGAGGGCTGCGGATTGCCAGGCGAGTGGCGCGGCGATGAGAAGACCGCAGACCAGGGTGGTTTGGGTTTTGGTGAGGCTCATGAGTTGGAGCAGAACGAGACCGAGTCCGGAGGTGGTGCCGCCGGCGGCCAGGCCGGCGGATGAGGCGGCCGCGGCGAGTCCGGCGGGTGCGGCCTTGGCGGCCTGGCCGATCAACGCGGCGCCGCCGGTGGCGGGAAGGGCAAAACCGCGGCTTCGGAAAAACTCCGCCACCCGGGCCAGGGCGCGGGTCACCCGTTTCCGGGCGGCGTCCTCGTCGATGCCCAGGACGCTTCCGACCTCGCGCAGACTTCGTTCCTCCAGGAACCGTAGGACGAGCGCGAGCCGGTCGTTTTCCCGGAGCTGGAGCAGGGCTTCGTCGAGCAGGGGACTGAGATCCTCCACGGGGTCGCGTCCCGGTGATTGCGATTCCGCGAGGGCGGCGGCGACTTCCTCACGACGGCGTCGGCGCATTTCGGCGCGGAAACGGGCCTTGGATTCGAGAATGGCGCTGCGATGCAGCCAGCCGGCGATGGTCTCGTGACCCGCGAGTCGCGGTGCCTTGCGGGCCAGGCTGACGAACACGTTCTGGGTGATCTCCTCGGCGAGGCCGGTGTCCCCGACCTGTCGATAGGCGGTGGCGAAGACCAGGTTCACGTGGCGGCCGACCAGGGCGCGAAAGGCCGTCTCCGATCCCTCGCGGGCGTAGGAGCGAACCAGATCGCGGTCGGGCGTCGTGGTGGCCGCATTCATTTCATCCCGAGACTGCCGCCATTCGGACAAACCGGACAGGTCAGTTCGGCCCATGAAACCCCGCGAACTGAGGGTGGTTGCGCAGTTGTTCCCAGGATTCGGGGGACAGGGGCCGTGCGGCGTGGGGTGGGGAGGTCCAGGGTTCGGCGGCGTGGGAACGTCGGGCGCGGTCCAGCCAGCGGGTGTCGAGGGGACGGGCGAGCAGTTCACGGCGATTGGCGGCCACGGTGGTGTCTTCCTTGGTGTCGGTCCCTCCACCGGCGCCGACGAAAAACCCGGCCCGCAGCAGGCCCGCCCGGACTGCGGTGCTCCGTGAGTAGGTGGCGAGCGAACAGGGCTGTTCCGGATCCAGACGCGCGTGCAGGGATCGGAACAGCGGAAGCGTCCACATTTCCGGATTGGCTCCGGGCGAGTGCGGATCGAACAGGATTGCGTGGGGAGCCGGCCACGCCGCGGCCGCATCAGCGCCGATCAGGGCGGTGAAATCGCCCAGAACACAGGACCATTCGACGGCGGCCTTGCCGTGACGGAACGAGCAGACCCCGTGCTTTACCAGGGCGCTTGCGGCCTCGGTCAAGGCGCCGAAGCAGTCCAGTTGCCCGGCGTGCTGCAGCGCAAAGGCGAGCTGACCGAGGGTGCGGTCGAAACTCAGGATCCGGATGGCGACAGAATGCGCCGCCGCGGCTTCGATGACGGCGGTGGCATTCGCAGCGCCTCCAAGTCCGATGTCCCAGATGACAAACGGGCGATCGGAATCCATCCCGCAGCCCCCTGCGTGCGACGTCAGCCGGCCCGGGAGATCGAGTCCGCGCACGTACAACGCCTCCGCCTCGATCCGGGGTCCCACTCCGGGATGGCAGACCTCGCCGTACTCAAGGGACCGGATGCCCCAGGCACCGCCGCGGAGTGGAACGAGTTCGTAGGGGGAAGACACTGGAGTGGGGAGTGCGTCGTTTGTCGTGGGTCGTGTGAGGGGGTAGGGTCTGGCGTTTTGCGTCGGGCGTCTAGGGTCTGGCGTCTAGGGT
>CAYZAE010000201.1:0-11477 GCA_964476125.1 uncultured Verrucomicrobiota bacterium
TCGCAACCGTACTGGCGGCGGTAGGCCTGGCAGAGCTTGATGCCCGCGATCTTGGCGATGGCGTACCACTGGTTGGTGGGTTCCAACGGGCCAGTCAGCAGGTATTCCTCCCTCAGGGGCTGAGGCGCAAGTCGAGGGTAAATGCAGGAACTGCCCAGAAAGAGAAGCTTTCGGACGCCGTGCCGTCGAGCCGCGTCGATGACATAATTCTGGATGGCCAGGTTCTTGAAGAGGAACTCGCCCGGGAAGTTGTTGTTGGCCTTAATGCCGCCGACCTGGGCGGCTGCCAGAAAGACGTATTCTGGCCGGACGCTGGAAAAAAAAACGTCGACCGCTTGGGAGTCGCAAAGGTCCAACTCGCGGGAGCGCTTGCCGATGAGGTTGCGATATCCCTGCCGTTCCAGACTCCGCCAGATGGCGCTTCCGGCCAGACCGTGGTGGCCGGCGACGTAGATCTTTGAATCAAGGGTCAGGGACATGTGTCGGTAACAACCATTCGGTCGAGCCTGAGTGGCAGCTGCTGCGTCCAGTCAAAATGCCCGACAAGACGAGCCTCTGGCAACGGTTCAGCTGTTCCAAGTTCCGACTGGGATCTTCACTCAACCTCAGCTCGCAACCTGCCGATCCCCTCAGGGAATGGCATCCCCAGCGCATCCGCCCCTATCTCCGGCCGGTGTTCCCAGAGTTCCGTACTCGATCTTCGTCACGTTGGCGCTGTTTGGCGTGGCGGTCCTGGGCACCGGACTCTGGATTCGATCGCAGACACGGCCACCCCACGACCCTCTGTTCTTGACCGCCCGCCACCAAATCCAAGGTCATCAATTTCAGCCGGTCCCCTTGGGCTCGCGGATTGCAGAAACCTTGGCCACCACCAATCTCTTCAATGGACATTTCTTCGATAGCCATTCCAACCGGATTTCCGTGTTTGAGGCCCAATGGCAGGCGGGGCAGGGGAATGGGGGCAACCTATTCGGGCATACTCCCGAAATTTGCTGGGCTGGCCAAGGGTTCCGGACTGTCCGCTTTGGCGAACCTTCCCAAGTATTTCTCAGCTTGGCGGGCCGGCGAATTCCTTTCCAATGCCGTGTCCTCCGGCATCCAGATCTTCCCACGCCTGAGATCACTCTTTGGGCGGCCTGCCTCGATGGCCGTTGGGATGACATCCAATTCGGGAATCCACCCAACCAAAATGATGAACCAGTCACCCTGAGCTCCTACCTCCAGGAGGTCAGTCGGACTCTCACCATGCGGTGGGTCTCGGTTCGGCGGCTCGTCCAGCAGCCGTACACCGTCGGAGCTCGGAAGCAATTCTTCCGGTTCTCCATGCCCCTCCACACCGGGTGGGAGCCAGCACTCGTCGAACTGGAGCGCTTTGCTGAGCTGTGGCTGGACCCGCGCGCGCCGCAATCAGAGGGCCCGATAAACTCGAGTCCGTGAGTCGACCGGTGACGCAGTTTCAATCGTGGCCACAAAATCGGAGCGGTCCGAGCAATTGGATTGGGCAGATAGCCATTTCAGGTCGGGCTCATGGAAAGGTCGGGCTGGAACTGAAAGCGTTTTGAACGTCCGGGGTGGAGCCTTCTCTTGATTTTTTAGAGCAGCCTCTTTGGAGTCGTCATTGATGAGATTGAGTTGCCTGGGAATATTTTTTGTGGCGGCCGTTTTGGCGGGTTGTGGGCGCTCAGATCCTGCCGAGGGACCCGCCCAAGCCGGCCCGCCTGCATCCAATCCCTTATTGGCTCCGGTGGATTATCTGGGAGCCACTGCTGCGGGGAAGAAAGCAGCCGAAAAGACCGTCAACTTGGCTCCAGTTCTGTCGGCGTTGCAGCAGTTTCACGCCGCCGAAGATCGCTACCCGGCCCAATTGCAGGAGTTGGTGCAGGCAGGATTTCTGGCACGGGTGCCCGAGGCACCTCCCGGACAATTCCTGAGATATGATCCCACCGATGGGTCGGTGCGGTGGGTGGCACGGCCTGCTCGATAAGGTTGAACGAGGGGCTCAAACCAGGCGCTCCGACATTGGAGTCCGGATTTGACCCGATCGGGACCAGTGGATTCGTTGTTGGCCTCAACCACTCCCGGACGACGGATCCGTGATCCTCAGAACAGGATCTTCAAGGGGCTTCGAGATCGACGATCACCGGACGGTTGGAGCGAGTGCCAGCAATGCGTTTGAGGTCGCTGGAGACGGCGGCAAACATCACCCGATTGGTGTGTCCTTTGAAGCTGCCGGCGATGGAGGTGACACCGTCCGCGATGCGAACCCGATGCATGTTCTCGGCAGAAAAATCGATCACTAGCAGCTGATCTTCATCACGGTTCATCGCGGCCACATGCAACGAGCGCCGCAATTGGATGGGCTGTTCCCGAGAGACCGATCCAGTTTTCAAATCATACCAGGTGTTGCGGTCTCCGGAGAGTGCGAGCACGGCACCTGACTTGGCGGAAACCACCAGGTGGCTTGGGTTCATGCCGGGGATGGGAGACATGAAGTTGGTGGCGCCATTGGAGGCGTTCCAGGACATCAGTCGTTCATCGGCAATCCTTGCCGAATGAAATCCACGGAGCTCCTCCCACACGATTTTTCGCGTGTAGGCCAGGAGTGTCTGTCCATCCGGGGTGAATGCCAAGGTGCCGACGCCGCACTGCGGCAAGGTCCAAAGGACCCGGCCCGTGGTGAGATCCCACACCATGAGCGTGGCGGCTTCGGAGGTTTGGCTGATGCCCACGGGTTTGACCACGGCACCGGCCGCGGCCAAGCGTTTGCCATCCGGCGAAAGGGCGCAGACCAACTGGGAACCGAGAGTCGAGGAGGCGATGAGCGGTTCCTGAAGGCGGAGGGTATAGCGGAGGGAGCGATCCGGAATCGACCAGACTTTCAGCAACCCGGAGGTGCCGCTGCCGCTGACCAGAGTCTTGCTGTCTTCGGAAAACTGCATCCAGTTGACGGTGGCTGCGTGGTCGCCAAGGACTGATTCGCGGTGGCCATCCTGGGTTCGCCACAAGACCACCGAGCCGCCCGAAGGAGGTTGGTTGGTGTTTGCGGCATCGCGTCGAGCCTGGGAGCCGCCGGCGATCCATTGGCCGTCGGGTGACTGGGCGTAGGAAAAGAAAATCGTATCGTTGGTGCGGGTTTCCAGAGGGGTGAACTTCGCGGCCAGGGCCGACCCGCTCACCAGGAGTCCCAACCCGACGAACTGCCACAGACGCATCATGGTGCTTACGGTAGGACTCCGCCCGGCGGTTCGGCCAATCGAAAGATGCGTGTTGCCTGAGGAAACATTTCGATACGAAAAGGCCCGAAGATCGAGGATACGATCTCCGGGCCATGAGAGCATGGGCTGTTCTGTGTTCGAAACAGCCCGGCTATCGGGTTCAGCGTGTCTTGGGCAGGGCGCTGCGGCCGGCGTACACGGCGTTCCGGCCGAGCATTTGCTCGATGCGGAGGAGTTGGTTGTACTTGGCGGTGCGGTCGGTGCGGCTGAGGGAGCCGGTCTTGATCTGGCCGCAGTTCGTGGCGACGGCGATGTCGGCGATGGTGGCGTCCTCGGTTTCGCCGGAGCGATGGCTGAGCACGGCCTTGTAGCCGCTGTACTGGGCGAGCTGAACGGCGTCCAGCGTCTCGGTGAGGGACCCGATCTGGTTGACCTTCACGAGGATGGCGTTGGCGGTGGCGGTATCGATGCCCTTCTGGAGGAACTTCACGTTGGTGACGAACAGATCGTCGCCGACCAGCTGCACCTTGGAGCCGAGCTTGTCCGTCAGCAGCTTCCAGTTCTTCCAGTCGCCTTCAGCGCAGCCGTCTTCGATGCTGACGATGGGGTAGTCGTTGCAGAGTTTGACGTAGAAATTGACCAGCTCCTCGCCGGAGAGGGTTTTGCCGCTGCTCTTCTTGAAGGTGTAGGTGCCGTCCTTGTTGTAGAACTCGGAGCTGGCGACATCGAGGGCGAGGAAGATTTCCTTGCCGAGCTTGTAGCCGGCGTCCTTGACGGCCAGGGCGATGGCGTCGAGGGCGCCTTCGGTGCTGTCGAGTTTGGGGGCGAAACCGCCTTCGTCACCGACGGCGGTGCTGAGGCCCTTCTTTTTCAGGACGGCCTTGAGGGCGTGGAAGATTTCGGTGATGGCGCGGAGACCTTCGCTGAAGGTCGGGAGGCCGTGGGGCATCACCATGAATTCCTGGAAATCGATGGGGGCATCGGAATGGGCGCCGCCGTTGATGACGTTGGCCATCGGGACGGGGAGAACCTTGGCATTGGGCCCGCCGAGATACTTGAAGAGCGGCTGTCCGAGGGCATTGGCGGCGGCCTTGGCGTTGGCCAGGGAGACCGCGAGAATGGCGTTCGCGCCGAGCTTCGACTTCGTCTCCGTGCCGTCGAGCGCGATCATCGCCTGGTCGATGGCCACCTGATCCAGGGAATCGGTCCCTTCGATGGCCGGCGCGATCTTATCGAGCACGTTCTTGACGGCCTTCTGCACGCCCTTGCCGAGATAACGCTTCTTGTCGCCGTCGCGGAGCTCGATCGCCTCGTGCTCGCCCGTCGATGCGCCCGACGGCACTGCCGCGCGGCCGACGGTTCCGTCGACGAGGATGACGTCGACTTCGACCGTGGGATTGCCGCGGGAGTCGAGGATTTCGCGGGCCTGGATTTCGGAGATGGTGATCATGACTGGCGTTTCGGGTTCAGTGTTCGATGTCTTCTCAATGCCCTTTGGCGGGCCTCTCCGGTTCGAGGGAACCGGCACGGGGCGCGACAAAGGTTGGGACCCGGCGGACCTCCGACGGGAGCGCCGAGGATAAGGTTGGCGGGGGGAGCGTCAAGGAACCGGGTTCATGGGGCTTCCGGCCTAGCCCTGGAGGGCGCTGAGCGGGAAATCCCATTTCTCCGCGCGCTTCATCATGTCGGCCCAGGTCACTTCGCCTCCGGCATAGGCGGCGGTCCGGCCAAGGATGGTGGTGAGATTGCTTCGCACACTGGGGGCGACGGTGGGATTGGAGGCATCGCCGGCGACGATGTTGCGGTGGAACGTGGCGATGTTGTTCACCGCGCCCTCCAGGTAGAGGTTGGCCAGTTTGCCGCCGTTGTATCCGTCGCTCTTCGATTTCACCCAGACGTCGCCGAAGTAGTGGGTGTCGGCGGTCCCCTCGGTCCCGTAGACCCGGCAGAGGATGTCGTCGTAGGCGGACCCGACCTGTTTCGAGTTGAAGGTGTTGATGATCTGATTCGGAAACGTGTAGATCACCGAGAAGTGGTCCCAGCAGGTTCCGAAACCCCGGGCCAATCCTCCGGTGCCGACCGCCTTGAGCGGGGCCGCATCGAGCATCCAGGTGACGACGTCCTGCGCGTGGATGTTCTGCTCGGTGATGATGTCCCCGGACAGCACGCGATCGATGGCCCAGCAGCGGAGCCGCAGTTCAGCGTTGGTGGGGTCCTTGGCCAGTTGCTCGCCCATGCCGGCGAACATGGTGCTGGTCTGGTAATTCGATTCCACGGCGACGATCCGGCCGATTTTTCCGCCGTGAACCCACCGGGCGACTTCCTGATAGGCGGGGTGGGCGCGGGTCTGGAAATCGACGTGGAAGCAGAGCTTCTTTGCGGTGGCCCGCCGCCCCGATTCCTCGACCGAGACACATCCCGGCACATCGACCGCGACTGGTTTTGCCAGGTAGACATGGCGCCCGGCCTCGACGGCGTCGGCGGCCTGCTGCGGGTGGAAGTAGGGCGGGCTCTCGATCATGACGGCGTCGAGTTTCTGCTCCAGCAGCCGTTTGTGTCCGTCGAGGCCCGAAAATCGCCTGGCCTCGGGCACGTTGAATTGAGCGCCGGCGGCGGTGGACTTCTCGGCGAAATAGTCGTGAACGCCGACGATCTCGTAGCCGCCGTGCTTGTAGAACAGATCCGCGATCCAACGTCCCCGGCCGCCGCAGCCGATCAATCCCACGGTCACCTTGCTGTTGGCGGCCGCGCCGAAGACCGTGCGTGGCGCGAGCATTGCGGCGCTGGCGACGGCACCGGCAGTCCCGAGAAAGTCACGGCGGGTGGAGGAGGACTGGGAGGGAGCGTTCATGGGTCTTGGACTCGAACTACCACGAACGGGGGGTTCCGGGAAAGCGAACTGACGTGAAGCAGACCCGGTCCCTCTCCATGATGTCGGGACATCCCATGAATCCCGTCCTTCGTTCCCCGCCGCATTCGGATCCGTCCCGGCTCCTGCACTATCGCGATCGCCAGTACGCGGCCGAGCTGCTGGCGGCGGCGATTCTCCATTTTGATTTGTTCACGTGGCTGGATCGCCATCCGGGTGCCGACACGGCGGCCCTTTGTTCCGCGCTCGGATTCGCGTCGCGGCCTGCGGATGTCCTGCTGACGTTGTGCCGGGCAAACGGACTGCTCGCGACGGACGCCGCCGGCGGCCACCGCCTCACGCCCGTGGCCGGCGAGTATCTGGTGACCGATTCCCCCTGGTTTCTTGGACCGTACTACCAGCCCATCCGCGACACCCCGATCGTGAAGGGCTTTCTGGAGGTGCTGCGTTCCGGCAAGCCGGCGAACTGGCAGGCGAAGGCGGACGGCAAGGACTGGCACGCCTCGATGCAGTCGGAGGATTTCGCGCGCAGTTTCACGGACCTGATGAATTGCCGTGGCCTTGTGCTGGGCCAGGCCCTGGCGGCGGCGCTTGCCCCTTCCCTTCCCTCGCGGGCGCATCTGCTGGATGTGGCGGGTGGTTCAGGGATCTATTCGGCGGCCCTGGTCGCGGTGCATGCCGACCTCCGCGCCACGGTGCTTGAACAGTCCCCGGTGGATGCCATCGCCCGGCGCGAGATCGCGCGCCACGGGCTTTCGGAACGCATCGATGTGGCGACGGGCGACATGTTCCGCGACCCCTGGCCGGCCGCCGACGCCGTGCTGCTTTCGAATGTCCTCCACGACTGGGACCTTCCGGAAGTCCGGCGGATCCTTGTCCGCGCCGCCGAGTCGCTGAGCCCCGGCGGTCTGGTGATCATTCACGATGCGTTTCTGGACGATGCGAAAGATGGCCCCATCGCGGTGGCTGAGTACTCGGCATTGCTGGCGAACATCACGCAGGGACGGTGTTATTCGGCGGCGGAGTATGGAGCGGTTCTGGCGGAGGTTGGTTTCGAGCCGGGTCCGTTTCGTTCCACGGTGGCGGACCGCGGATTCATGACGGCGCGGAAACGGTCCGCCTAGGAGGCGGCGTCCCAGAAACACGCTTGTTCCCAAGCGCCTGCCCCGGCAGGGTTTCGCTTGAGCCACCGATCCTGCAGGGACTGCCGGCGGCTCCGGTTTTCACGGTGTTTTCATGGCGACCCAGGACGCAACCAGTCGGACTCCCAGGACGTTTTCCTGCCTGATTCTCGAGGATGACGAATCCTTCGCGCCGCTGGTGATGCAGCTTGTGCGCGGGGTGGGCGGTGAGCCGTGTCATTGCGCCACCGTGGCGGATGCCCGGCACACGCTGGAGAGCCGGTCCTTCGATCTCCTGCTCCTCGACAACCATCTTCCGGACGGGAAGGTGTATGATTTCTTCGATGAACTCCGTCGCCGCAATCCGGACGCGCCGGCGATCATGATCACGGGGGCTTCCGATCTGACGGAGGCCATTTCGCTGACGCGGAACGGGCTGCTGGATTATCTCACCAAGCCGGTGGACACCGCGGTCCTGGAGCGAAGCCTGCAGCGGGCGTTGCTGCGGCTCGCGCGACGGGAGCCCGGAAGCGCTCCGGCGACCTCGCTGGGTGAATCCGCGTCCATGCAAGCCGTCTTCCGACAACTTCAGCAGGCGGCCCGGCATCCGGGAGCGTCGGTTTTGGTGGTGGGCGAATCGGGGGTGGGCAAGGACGTCGCGGTGCGGACCCTGCACCGCCTGACTTACGGGGAGGCGTCGGAGACGGCACCGTACGTGGCGATCAACTGCGCGGCTGTTCCTGGGGAGATGTTCGAGGCCGAACTTTTTGGCGCGGAACGCGGGGCATACACAGGGGCGGATCGGAAGCGAACCGGACTGGTTGCCGCTGCGCAGGGGGGGACCCTGTTTCTGGATGAGATCGGTGAAGTGCCCCTGGCCCAGCAGGCGAAGCTCCTTCGGTTCCTGGAGAATCGCGAGTTCCGGACCCTGGGTGGCACGGAATCGCGGCAATTCTCCGGACGCGTGATCACAGCCACCAACCGGGACTTGCGCGCAGATGTCGCCGCCGGCCGGTTTCGCGAGGACCTCCTCTTCCGCATCGAGGTGATCACGATCGCAATCCCTCCGCTGCGGGAACGGCCCGAGGACATCGCGGCCCTGACTGAGCGCGTGCTGGCGGATCTGGCGTCGAAGTACGGCGTCCCGGCGCCCCTGGTGAAACCCGAGGATGGGCTCGCGCTGCAGAGGCACCCGTTTCCCGGCAACGTCCGCGAACTGCGCAACATCCTCGAACGCTCCCTGCTTCGCACGGGCCCGGAATCGCGCTGGCTGGATCTCGACCGCACCTGGCTGGCAGCCCGGGGTTCAGGCGTTCCGGCGCCGGTTCGGCCTCCCTCCCTCCCGCAGCAGGCCCCCAGGCCGTTAGCAACAGCACCCGCGACCGAGGAGATCCTCCCTCCGGAACGTTCCTCCCTGAGTCCCCTGGAGTCGCAGGAGTATCGCCTGATCCGTTCGACGCTGGTGGAGTGCCGGGGTGGGATCCGCCGCGCGGCCGCCAAGCTCGGGCTTTCCCCGCAGGCTTTGCTGCGTCGCCTGGAGAAGTGGCCGGAGCTTCGCCCGCCGCCTTCGGCGGACTGACCGCGCATGACTGTTCCGGCAGCGGAACAGTTTCCGGAACACCTGCCGGAACGCCGCTGTTCCGCTGGCACCTGCCCAGGGTTCCCAAACCTTCCGCACCTCGGATTTCCCGAGACTTCTTCGCGGAACCCGGTCCGCGCGAAATTCCCAATACTTGCGGCCCATTTCCGGTCCGCGGCATGCCGGCAAACGAAGAACTGCGCCGGGCGGAACACCGGAACGGCCACCGCTGGCATGAGGCTTGCAATAGGAAGGCAGGACGGTGACGGAAGCGTTCCGAGATCGTCCGATTCAACACCAACCGACTCGAATCCAAGACCTATGCATCCCATGAACACCCGCATCCTGTCCTTCTTCACCTTCGTTCTCATGCTCGTCGGGCTCCTCGCCCCCGCGCACCAGGCGCAGGCCAAGGAGGGCGACCTCAAGATCCGTCTCGCGGCGAGCGCCGGAGTCACCGGCTTCAAGGGCACCGCAAAGTACGCGGAACGCCGCGCCGAGCGCGAATTCCAGATCGAGATCGAGGCCGCACTCCGCCACGCGGGCACCGCACTGGTGGTCGCCGTGGACAACGTGATGGCCGGCGAGATCAAGCTCGACGCCCTGGGCCGCGGCCGGCTGAACCTGAACACCCTTCGCCGCCAGGTGGTGCCCGTAATCAAGGCGGGCTCCGAGGTGAAGATCATCACTCCCGCTGGCGTGCTGATTCTCTCCGGCAAGTTCTAGGCCTGACCCGAAATCGAAAGGGCTGAGGGGGCACGGACGAGAGTCCATGCCCCCCATCTGCCGGCCACACCCGGTTTGCTGGATACTTCCGCAAATGTTAGGACTGACTGATCGGCTGTCGCCGCGATGAATCACCAGGGAATGCCACCGTTCGTTCGAATTCTCCAGACCCTGGTTCTGGCTTGGATGGCCGCAGGCTTCTGCCCTGCAAGCTTCGCCGCCACGCCCGATCTCGCGGATCTCTTCGCCGACCGGCCTTCTTCCAACGACAGTTCCGGCTCCGCCCGCGGCAACAATTCGGGCGCCTCAGTCGAACCCTTCGAACCCCGCCACGGCGGCAAGGTTGGCGGACGCTCCGTCTGGATGTCCTGGACCGCTCCGGCGTCCGGCATTGCCACCTTCGAAACCACCGGCAGTTCCTTCGACACCCTGCTTTCCGTTTACAGCCTCGATGCGGGCAACCCGGACAAGCCCGCGCTGGACCGCCTCCGGGACGTCGCCCGCGCCGACGACAACGGCAGCGGTCTGGACAGCATGGTCCAGTTCGGGGTCAGGGCCGGACAGACGTATGAGATCGCAGTGGACGGTTTCCGCGGGGCCAGCGGAGAGATCCGGCTGCGCTGGGATCTGCTCGCGCTGGAGCGTCCCCCGCCGGTGATCCTTCAGGTGCCTCCGGACCGGGCGCTCCGCACCGGGGATCCCGTGGTGCTGACGGTGGATATTCAGGCGGGCGACGACGTGAAGCTGGCCTGGTTCTTCAACGGCAATGAACTGTTCGGTGTGGACTCGGGAGCCACCCTCACGATTCCCAGCTTCCACGCGGGGAACGTCGGCCGGTACCAGCTTCGCATCACCGCGGATTCAGTCCGGTTCTTTTCCACACCCATCGAGCTCCAGATCAATTCCGAGGGTGAAATCGCCACCCTCGCCCGCGACAAACTTTTCGATGCCATCGATTCCCCTCTGATCGGTCGGGGCGATGATCCGGAGGGACGTGGCGCGCTGGCCCGGCCTTCGACGGCGAACTCCCGCCGCCTCGCGGCCATCGGCGTCAGCCGCGGCTATAACGGCGTGCAGATCTTCAACACGCTCTACGCCGCACGAGAACCGGATGAACCGGCGCACTGCGGTGTTTCCGGTGGCGCCTCCTACTGGCTCGCCTACCAGGCTCCGGCCAGCGGCTCGCTCGTCCTCGACACCCAGGGCAGCAGCTTCGACACCGTGCTCGCGGTCTACACCTACGAGGAACCGCTGACCGGTTTCTCCAGCCTCGTGCCCGTCGCCTGCGACAACAACAGCGGCCCCGACGGGCTCACCAGCAGGCTTTCCTTTGAAACCGTGGCCGGACGGCCCTACCTCATGGTCGTCGACGGCGTGAATGGCGCCCGCGGCTCCGCCCATCTCAACTATCGCCTGACCACCGTCGCCCCTCCGTCACCGCCCATTCTGCTCCAATCACCCGCGCCACTCACGGTCGTCCAGGGACAACCCGCCGCGTTCGAGGTCCGCGTCGACGGCTCCCCGCCGCTGGCCTTCCAATGGTTCAAAGACGGTTCGCCCCTCGACGGTGCGACGCTCGCCTCGCTCGCCTTCGCCGCGGTTCAACCCTCCGACGCCGCCGCGTATTCCGTGCGCGTGAGCAACGCCGCCGGCGCCCTCACCTCCGCGCCCGTCGCGCTGTCTGTTCTCATTCCGCCCTCGCTCCTCCAAACACCCGCGCCACTCACGGTTGTCCAGGGACAACCCGCCACCTTCGAGGTCCGCGCCGACGGCTCCCCGCCGCTGGCCTTCCAATGGTTCAAAGACGGTTCGCCCCTCGACGGTGCGACGCTCGCCTCGCTCGCCTTCGCCGCGGTTCAACCCTCCGACGCCGCCGCGTATTCCGTGCGCGTGAGCAACGCCGCCGGCGCCCTCACCTCCGCGCCCGTCGCGCTGTCTGTTCTCATTCCGCCCTCGTTTCTCCAGTC
>CAYZAE010000202.1:0-11450 GCA_964476125.1 uncultured Verrucomicrobiota bacterium
AGGCGACCACTGGATGGTGATGCCGGTGGCGGTGCGGGCGAAGGTGGCGACGATTGGAGGTGTCGCGCCGGGGAGGGTGGTGATGGCGGTGCCCTGACCTGCCTTGTAGAGGGTGGCGACTTCCTCGGGTGTCACCACGCGATTCCAGATGGCGATGTCATCGAGAAGGCCCTTGAACTCGCGGTTGCGGGCCTCGGGGTTCTCGCCGATGAACAGGCGTTTGTCGTTGGCGGCGAGGACGGGTTTGGTGGCGTTGACACCACGACGGACGCCGTCGACGTAGATGGCGGTGCCGAAGGCGGCGCCGGTGTGGTCGCTGACGGCGACGAAGTGGTGCCAGTTGCCGTCATTGACAGCGGGGACGTCATTGGCGCCTTCCCCGACGCCGCCGGCGTAGGCAATGGTGCCAGTTGCGTCGCGGCGCGCGACGCGGTAGTTCGAGCCTTCGCCCTTGGCGAGGATGGCCTGCCAGGAGGTGTCAAAGGCATCGACCTTGAACCAGCCGGCGATGGACATGCTCTTGCCGGGGAACTCGAGATCGTTCTCGTTGCCGCCGGTGATTTCGACGAACTGGTCGGTTCCATCGAGCTTGAGCGCCTTGCCGAAGCCGTTCATGCCGTCGACAAACGCGACCGGGTTCCTGCCGCGAGCGGTGCCGTCGAAGTCCTTCACGGAGTCGTAGAGGTGTCCGTCGAAGGACCAATGAGCGACGAGACCGTTGAGGATCGGTGAGGTCGGCGGAGCCGGCGGGGTGTAGTCATTGAAGTCCCAGTAGGCGATCAGGCCCTTGGAGGCCGGGAGCGCGGAGGGCAGGGTGCCCTTGGCGAGGTTGGCGACGTCGGCCTCGGTCAGGGCCTTCGAGTAGACCGAGAAGTCGTCGATGATCGCGCGGCTGAGTTCCGCGCCGCCGCCGCCGGAGCCCATGTAGAAGGCGTTGTGGTCGGTGGGAAGCTTGGCGGTGTTATCGCCGGACAGGAACAATTTCCCGTTGATGTAGATGTTCTTGGCGCTGCCCTTCTTGGTGAAGGTGAAGAAGTGCCACTGGTTGGTCCACCAGCTGGCGTCGCCGGTGTAATCCGGGAAGTCGCTGATGGGTCCATTGATGCGTTGGGTGGTGCCATCGCAGCAGCCCACGGTGTCGAAGTAGATCTGCTGGTTGCTCCAGGGCACGTGGGCATGGAAGCCGCGCTGGTTCGGGGTCGTCGGCGAGTTCAGCGTGAACGCGGAGCTGTCGGCGATATCGAGTTTCTTCTGCCAGAACGCGACGGTCAGTTCGTCGGCGGCGGTGGCGGAGTTGGCGGCTTCGAGGAATTTGGAATCGAAGGTGACGACCGGTCCGCCGGACCGGGTGAGGTTGATGGCGTAGTCGCCGGCCTTGCCGGTGGCGCCGCCCTTGTCCTCGGTGTAGACGGCCTTGCCGGCGAGGATCGCGGGATAGCTGCCGACCTTGTCGCGGGTGGGGCCGGCGTAGGCCTGCACGGTGAAGGTCGACTCGAGGGTGGCCGGGTTTCCGCCGGGGTCACGGTAGCCGAGGCTGATGGTGTTGACCGAGCCGCTGGGCAGGAGCGTGGGCGGGGCGTAGTCGAGAGTCAGGACGGTGCCCACCTTGGTGATGGTGGCGGGGACGGCGACGCCGTTGAGTTTAAGGCTGACGTTGTCGGCGGTCCACGGCGTCTTGCCATCGCGGTGGGCGATGGTGATGCGGGTGGCCGGGGAGACACCCTTGGCGTTGGGGGCCGGGATCCGGGTGGTGAAGGCTCCTTCGGGGGCTCCGGGGAGGTCGGTGGCGGACGAGAGGAATTGTCCAGGGATGGGCCGGAGCGAACCCGCGCCGGTGGTGTCGGTGGTTTTGCGCCAGGCGACCTGGGCGTAGTCGCCGCCGCCGCCTTCCTTGTAGACCACTCGAACGAAGTATTTGCGGCCGGCGGTCAGGGCGATCGGGGAGCCCGTGGTGGTGGGGGCGCCGGGTTCGAGGAAGGCTTTGCAGCAGCCGGTTTCCTCGGCGATGAGGGCGACGTTCTCGGGCTTGTCATCGGTGCTCAGGTAGAGTTCCGAGGCGTCATCGCTGCGGAGGAAGAAGTCGTAGCTTCCGGATTCCGTGGGGGTGATGTAGCCCTCGATGGTGGCGCCGTAGTTTTCAAGGGAGTCGGTGGGGAGATACTCGCGGCTGTTGAAGGAGAACACGGCGCCGGTGGCATCGGGGGAGGCCGGGTAGCGCGGATCTTCGTAGAGGCCCTGGACCGGGGTTCCCGGGATGCTGCGCCAGACGGAGATCTTGAGCGCGCCTTCCTTGCCCAGCAGGTAGGAGTAGAAGACCGCCTTGCTTCCAGCGGGCACGTCGTTTTTCGAGGTGTCCTTCACGCCTGCGACGTTGACGGTGTAGGCGATGGCGCCCGGGGTTTGGGCGGCCGTGGTCAGGGTGACCACCTTCTTTTGATAGGTGGCCGAGACCACGTTGAGCGCCGGGCTGAACGTGTAGTTCGCGGTCGTGGTGGCGGAGGCGGGATCGAGTTCCTCCGAGAAGGTGATGTTGACTCTGTTGAAGGATTCGGTGGCGGTGGCCGAAACGACGGTGGGTTTGGTCGTGTCGATCGGGTCCGTGCCTGCTTTGAACTCATCGAGGTTCGACACTCCGTCCTTGTCGAAGTCCAGGGCGGCGTCGCTCGGATCGTTGGGGTTGAATCCCTTTTCCGTCTCCCAGCTGTCCGGCATGCCGTCCTTGTCGGTGTCGACGGCCGGCGCGAGTTTCTCGACCGTCACTGCGTTCAGGATCGCGTTGCGATCGGGGTAGTCCGTGCTGGCATCGGTGCCGTCGAAGCGGAGGACGACGGTCTTGGCCTTGGCGGTATAGGTGTGGGTGATGAGGGCGGTTTTGGTCCCTTCACCAATGCGTTCGTGCGCCACGCCTGGGTTGAAGTCTTTGACCACCAGGGCGTCGTCGAACAGCACGTCGAAGCCGCGATTGCAGCACTGTTCGCCAAAGACCATCTGGAACTTGTACTGAACGCCGACTTCCAGGTTCTCGAGGGTGAGGGTGATCTGGGGGATGGCGCTTCCCGCCTGGCTCCAGCGGATGCTGCTGGTGGCGGCCTTGAGGTCTGCATCCGCCTGGCTGTCGCCGTAGTTGACGTTGTACCAATTCAGAATCCGGTTGCCGGCTTCGAGAGTTGCGCCGGGGACTTCATCGCCGATCTGCTGGCCGAGGAACGTCACGTCCCCGATCTTGACGTTCAGATCCGGGTCGGCACCGACGGCGATGCCGTAGACGAAGGTGCCTGAGAGGTCGAGTCCTTCGCCGGGATCGCCGCCGGTGACGACGCCGATGGTGGTGGCGGCGGGGTTTGAGATGACGGCCTCTGCGGCCCGGGTGGTGTCCGGGGATAGCAGTGCCAGCCCCGCGATGGCTGCGAGCAGGCTTGGGTGGTGTTTGGGTAGTTTCACGATGGAGATTTGCTGGTGGGTTGGATTGGTTGGTTTGGTTGGTGCTGGGGAACGTTGAATTTGGGCCTGTTGGTGGCCTTCGGGCCTTTCCGAATGCCCCAAGGGATTCAGCAAGAATCCAATAATCCAGGGCAGGCCGCAGCGAGCGGCAGGCCTTGGCAAGGATTCTATTCCTGCGCTGGCAACGGGTTCCTGGGCGATGGAACCATCCCAGAGCGCAGGAACGTAGTCTTGAGAGCAGGAATGTTTTGTTGGACTCTCAGGGCTTCAATGAAATGGATCATTGGGGCTAATTCCGTGTCAAGGAGTTCCTTGGTTCGCTTTGGAATTTGGCTAGGAAAAAAATGCTTTGAATTGCGGGTGGGAAGCCTTCTGGCGGGGAGTGTGGCGGTGGGGGCGGAGGTGGTTATGGCATTGGGATGCGCGGGGGGGGACGCGGTAGGTTCCATCCATCGATCCGGTTTCACCCGATTGGAGTCAGTCGACACCGGGATCGATTTCACCCATCGCGTCAGCCTGGAGGCGTTGGCGAGGAATCGGTTGATTGAGGACGGTTCCGGGGTGGCGGCTGGGGATGTGGATGGGGACGGCCTATGCGATCTCTATTTTGGCAGTGTGGAGGGGAACAACCGGCTCTATCGGAATCTGGGAGGGCTTCGATTCGAGGATGTCACGGAGAAGGCCGGGGTCCGGTGTGCGGGTCAGGTGTCCACAGGGGTCGTGTTGGTGGATATCGATGGTGATGGCGATCTGGACTTGTTGGTGAATGGTCTTGGGGTGGGGACGAGGTTGTTTGTCAATGAGGACGGTCGGGGGCGTTTTCGGGAGATGGCGGGGACGGGGATGGCTCGTGACAGTGGGGCAAGGTCGTTGGCGGTGGCGGATTTCGACGGCGACGGGGATTTGGATGTTTATGTGGTGAACTATCGTCCGACCACGTCCCGGGATGAGCCGAGGGTGGTGACGATTCATCGGCGTTCGGGCCGGTATGAGGTGGACGAGGTGTGGCGTGATCGGTATGCGGCCGACGCGAACGAGGAGGGGGGCGCTGTGTTGAACGAGCTTGGGGAGCCGGATGTTCTGTACCGGAATCTGGGTGGGGGACGGTTCGAGGCGGTCTCCTGGGAGGGAGGTTCATTTGTCGACGATCGAGGGGTGGCATTGACAGGTTCTCCGAGGGACTGGGGCCTTTCGGCGATGTTTCGGGATATCAACGGGGACGGAGCTCCGGATCTTTATGTGTGCAACGATTTTCATTCGCCGGATCGGGTGTGGTTGAATGACGGAAGCGGGAGGTTTCGGGCCGCACCGGCGACGGCATTGAGGAAGCAGAGTTGGGCTTCGATGGCGGTGGATTTTGCGGACCTCGACGGCGACGGCCTGGATGAGTTTTTCGTGGCGGAAATGTTGGGGGTCACTCGTGAGAGGAGGCATACGCAGCGGGACAACGTGGAGGGTCCGGGGTTGCCTGGGCTTGGGTGGGGATGGCACGCGGGGGAAGTGGCTCGGGTGACGTCGGTGATGCGGAACACGCTTTTCCTCAATCTTGGGGCGGGGCATTTCGCGGAGGTCGCGAATTACGCCGGGGTTCAGGCGAGCGACTGGAGCTGGGGGGCGGCCTTTTTGGATATCGATCTGGACGGTTACCCTGATCTTCTCGTGGCCAATGGGCACGCGCGGGATCATTTGAATTCGGACGTTCAGGCTCGCCTTGCTCGGTCGGGACTTCCGCGGAACGCTGCGGAGCGAGCGGCCTTGTTTCGTCAGATTCCGCCGCTGCGGGTTGCCAAGCGTGCGTTCCGCAACCGGGGGGATCTCACCTTTGAGGAGCGCGGGGCTGCCTGGGGTTTTGATTGGGTTGGCATTTCCACCGGCATGGTCCTGGCGGATTTGGATGGTGATGGGGATTCGGAGGTTGTGTTGAACAATCTCGAATCGCCGGCGTTCGTGTTTCGCAATGATGCTGCCGCGCCCCGGGTTTCGGTGCGATTGAGGGGCCTTCCGCCGAACACGGCGGGGATTGGCGCCCGTATTGTGGTGCGGGCGCCTGGTCTTCCCCTGCAATCCCAGGAGGTGGTTTCGGGAGGGCGATATCTTTCCGGGGATGATCCGTCGCGGACTTTCGCGGTGGGGCGGGGGAATGAGCCGGTGGAGATCGAGGTATTCTGGCGTTCGGGGCGGCGGAGTCGCATGACGAGCGCGTCTTCGCAACGTTCCTTGGTGGTGGTGGAACCGGCCCTGCCCGAACCCGCTGCGAAGTTGGTTCAGCCGCTGTCCGGAGAGGGTGGTTCCTGGTTCTCCTCGTTTCCGGCCGTGGGTCCTGGACATCCGCTGGGAGCGTCAGCTTCCGGGGTTTCTCCGTTGTTCGAATCGGTGGATGGGGGGGTGGAGTTGGGGGATGCCGCGCCATCTGCCGGGGAGCCTGTGAGGCTCCGGCCGCTTCAGCTTCCGCGGCGACTCGGTCACGAGGGTCCGGGGGTCAGTTGGATGGATTTGAATGACGACGGACTGGACGACCTCGTGCTGGCCACCCCGCTGGCGAGGCCGACGCAGATTCGGCTGAACGACGGCCGGGGAGCTTTTGTGAAGGCCCCGACCAACGCCTTGTCGGTGGCGTCGCGCGGTGCTCGCACGGCCCTGGTGGGCTGGATGACGGGGCGGGGGCGGGGTGTGGTGGCGGCGGGTGTTTCAGGGTATGGCCTGTCGGAAGAGCTTCCGGTGAGCCTTGCGGTGTATGCGCATTCACGTTCGAACCTTCAGGCGGTGGCGGGTTTTGGGGTGGGGGGCAGCGTGGGGCCCGTGGCTGCTGCGGACATGGACGGGGATGGGGTTCTCGAGTTGTTCGTTGGCGGGCAGGCAGAATCCGGTCGATATCCTATGGCCTCGCGGTCGCAATTGTTTCGCCAGCGGGAGGGCCGTCTGGGGGTTGATCCGGAGGCGGCGGGTTTGCTTGCGGATGTCGGTCTCGTGAATGGTGCTGTATGGAGCGATTTGACGGGGGATGGCTGGCCGGAGTTGATCTTGGCCTGCGAATGGGGACCGCTTCGGATCCTTCGCAACGAACGGGGCCGGCTGTCCGCCTGGGATCCCGGGTTGACGGTGGGTGGCGTATCAGGGGCCGCCGCCGCTGTCCGGGTGTTGTCCGGGTTGACCGGTTGGTGGACGGGCGTGGCAGCGGGCGATTTCGACGGCGACGGTCGTATGGATCTGGTGGTGGGGAACTGGGGACGAAACACCCCGTATCAGGAATTCATCGCGGGGGGGCTGCGCATTAATTTCGGCGACGCGGACGGGCCCGGGGGGTGGAAGGAGATCCTGACTCACCGGGATCCGATTCTTGGGAAGGAGGTTCCGTGGAGTGGTTATCTGGCGTTGTGCAGGGCCCTGCCCTGGCTGGCCTCGAGGGTGTCGACGCATGCATCGTATGCCACGAATAGTTTGTCGGAGTTGCTCGGTGACGCGAAGGGGCCGATGCGCACGCTGGAGGCAGTGTGTTTGGAATCCGTGGTGCTGCTGAATCGGGGGAATGGGTTCGAGGTGCAGGCCCTGCCGATGGCGGCACAGTTGTCGCCCGTATTCGGGGTCGCGGTGGCTGATTTCGACAACGATGGCTCGGAGGACGTTTTTCTAGGGCAGAATTGCTTTGCGACCGATCGCGAATGCGGCCGGCTGGATGCCGGGCGTGGCCTTCTATTGCGCGGTGACGGAAAGGGTGGTTTTGGTGCCGTCCCGATCGCGGCCAGCGGCATCGCGCTTTCGGGGGAGCAGCGCGGGGTTGCGGCGGCCGATTTCGATGGGGACGGCCGGATGGATCTTGCCGTGGCGCAGCACGCGGCTCCGGTGCGACTTCTTCGCAACCGGGGTGCGCCGCCGGGAGTGCGCGTCCGGTTGATCGGGCCACCTGGAAATCGCAGCGGTATCGGGGCGCAATTGCGGTTGCGGCAGGGGGGCAAGGAGGGGCCGGTGCGTGAGGTCCATGCGGGAGGGGGGTATCGATCGCAGGATTCGTCGACGCTGGTGTTCGCCCGGCCGTCCGGGCCTGGGACAATCCGGGTGCGTTGGAACGGGGGACGGCGCAGCGAGGAACCGGTGTCCGAGGGGGCGAAGGAAGTTGTGGTCGATTTCGCGACTTCGGTGCCGTGAAGGATCGGCGGGGGGATTTGGATGGATCGGATTGAAGAGGGAAGCTCCCGGTCGTTTCGTGGCTGTTTCGGGAGGGAGGTCGGCCGGAGGCGGTAACGGGTTAACGGGATGAGCGGAGGAGTGAGGCGGAGCGGGCGAAGACTTCCCTGGGGACACCGAGGGACTGTTTGAGGGTGATATCGCGATCCCAGGGATTGGGGAGGGCCTGGATTTCACGGGAACGCGCGAGGGGGAGGTTCAGGGTGAAGTACCAGGCGGAGACCAGCGCCGTGTTGATGAGCGGGAAGTCGGATCCATAGACCACGCGTTCGCGGAGCAGGGGATCGGCGAGGGTGGTTTCGAGAGCGCCGGGTTTGTTGATTTGGGTGAGGGCGGAAAGGTCGGCGAGCAGATTCGGGAATCTGCGCATCAGCTCGCGCAGTTCCTGGAAGTCCTTACGACCCGGGGCGACTCGGCCTCCGGCGGCATGGGCCGCGATGACGGTCACTCCCTGTTCCAGCGGCAACTGAAGCCTGGAGGGATCGGCCAGTTCGTCACGTGAGGCGGTGAAGGATCGTTCCAGACCGGTGTGCGAGAGGAGCGGGATCCCCAATTCCCGCATCCTTCGGTAGAAAGGGATGTGCCGCGGGTCCGCCGGATCGATGTCCATGATCGACGGAATCCACTTCACCAGCACGGCTCCCTGGCGGGCGCAGTCGTCGAGGCGTTGAAGGGCGTCGGGACGGTTGGGGTTGATGGAGGCGCCGAAGAGGAGGTTGGAGTGGCGGCGGGCGCCTTCGGCGATGAATTCGTTCGGCACGTAAACCTCGGTGCGCCGGAGGTCGAGTTGGCCCTGGGCATCCACGGCGCCGTCGAGAGCGAGCACGACGGCGGCCTTCACGTGGCGGGATCCGGTGAGGGTTTTCGAAAGACGGTCGAGCAAGAGCCTGTCCCCCTGTTGCTGCAATTCCGCTTCGGTGACGCCGAAGGCCTGGAGGTAGATGCGAAAGCGGACGTTGGAGCGGAGGGCGGGGGAAACGTAGCAGCCGCTGTCGCCGGCGCCTATGCCGGCGGCGTGGCAATGGAGATCGATGATCGGGGAATCCGGGAGCGCGGTGGTGGTTTGCAGCGGGCCCCGAAACAGGGCTTGGCGAACCAGGGGGAGCCCGAGGATCAAGGCGATCGCCAAACCGAGGGCCACTCGGCAAAGGATCGTTCGGCGGCGAAGCCTTGGGGCCGGGCGCCCGGGATTTTCCGGGGGGATCGATTCTTGAGTCGGAGTCATGGCGCACCGCTCAGGCTGTTTCCAGGCGGGTCATTCCGCGGGCGGCGATTCGAGGAGCACGCGGGTGAGTTCGCGGTGATTGGTTTTGCCGGTGCCCAGCTTGGGGATTTCCTTCACGAACCGGAGTTCGCGGGGCACGCAAAGATTGCTGAATCCCTTCCCCTTGATCACGGCGCGCAGGTCCTCAAGCAGGAGTTTCGATTCGTTCGATGCGGCGATGAGTTTCTCGCCCTTGTCCTCGTCGGGGACAGCCACGACGGCGACCTGGCAGCGCTGACCGAACTGGGGGAAGGCGCCGGCGAGGGCGTCCTCGACGGCGGTGAGGCTGACCATTTCGCCACTGATTTTGGCGAAGCGCTTCAGGCGTCCCAGCACATGGGCATAGCCTTCCGCGTCGACCTTCACGATGTCCCCGGTGTCGTACCAGCCTCCCAGGGCGAGGAACTTCTCGTTGGCGTCGGCATTGAGGTAGCCCTTCATGATGTTGGGTCCGCGGACGAACAGGCGTCCGCCCTCGGGCACGCCGTCCAGGGTTTCGATCTTCCATTCCACGCCCGGGAGGAAACGGCCGACGGAACCGGTGCGGGGTTCGAGCAGGGAGTTGATGCAGACGACCGGGCTGCATTCGGTGGCGCCGTAGCCTTCGAGAATGCGGACGCCGAACTTGCGGGTGTAGGTCTGGAAGGTGGCGTCCTGGAGTTTTTCGGCCCCGGCCACCATGAGTCGGACGGAGCGGAAGTCGTAGGGATGCGCCTTGCGGGCGTAGCCGTTGAGGAAGGTCGGGGTGCCGAAGAGGATGGTGCTGTTGGTGTCGTAGACCAGGGCGGGCACGATCCGGTAGTGCAGTGGGGAGGGGTAGAGGAAGCAGTGGACGCCGCGGACCAGCGGGGCCACGACGCCGGCCATGATGCCGAAGCTGTGGAAGAGCGGCAGGGCGTTGAAGAACCGGTCCTGGTCCGTGATGTCCATGACCGAGAGGATCTGGCGCAGGTTGGCGAGCAGGTTGCGATGGGTGAGTTCGACGCCCTTCGGCAGTCCTTCGGAACCGCTGGTGAACAGGATCACGGCGGTGTCGTCGGTGCTTCGCGGACGTCGTTCCGCGATGGCGTCATGGCGGAAGATGAGGGAGCGCAGGAAGGCGTTTCGGCGGCGGCTGTCGGTGATTCGTTCGCGGACGTCATCGAGATAGATCAGTTCGATGCCGGCGTCGCCGAACGGTTTGGGATCGATCTTGGCCTTTTGGAGGAAGAGGCGGGAGGTGAGGATTTGTTTCAGTCCGGCGAGCTCGCAGCATTTCAGCATCACGGCGGGGCCGGTGGAGAAGTTGAGCATGGCGGGGACGCGGCCGGCGGCCCAGAGACTGAGCATGGCGACCGGGGTGGCGTTGACGTTGGGCAGGAGCACGCCGACGCGGGTCGAGGAAGGGTTCAGCCGTTGTCGCCATTCCTCGGCCATGAGTTCAGCGCCCACGAGCAGTTTGCGGTAGGTGAGCGATTGCTGGGTGGCGTCGCGCAGCACTTCGAAGCCGGGGATGCGGCGGCCGATTTCGACGATGGCGTCGAGGATGTGGTTGGGGGCGAATTCCATCTCGGCGTCGAACTGCTGGCGGACCATGTGATCGCGCAACCAGGCGGTGAGCCGGACGCGGGCTTCGCTGGTGCTGACGTTGCCGGGATGGGGGGCGACGAGGGCGTTGCTGAAGTGCACGGAGACCGGGGTGAACAGCCGGTGCCAGCTGGGGTTGGGGGAGAAGGGAACGCGGTGGGCGCCGCGGAGGTAGGCGGTGATGACCTTGGCCCGGGTCTTGAAGATCAGGAAGCCCGTGCCGTCGAAGAGCTTCATCAGCGCCCCGGTCTGGGACAGTCGTCCTTCCGGGAAGAGGACGAGACGACCGCCCTTTTCGAGGAACTCCGCCATGCGCTTCACGGCGTAGGGCGAGGCGACGTCGATGGGGAAGGTGCGCCGGTTGATCATCATCTTCCGGTGCAGCCAGCTGGTCTGGGCTGTTTCGTTCGAGGTGACGAACTTCCAGTCGTCGTCGAGGTAGATCCCGAGAAACATCCAGTCCAGCCACGAGGCGTGGTTGGGGAGGAGCAGCACGGGGCCGGGGGCCCGGAGCGACTCGGTGTTGTAGGCCCGCAGGCGGAAGAACAATCGGGCGATCCAGAGGAGTAGCGTCTTCATGGTCGAAGGGGCTCGCGAGATGGGTTCTATCGTCAAAGGTCGGAGGTTCTCAGCGGCTCAGATTCCATCGGCATTGCCTCCACGGGAATTCGGGCTCGAGGACGGCGCTGGCGTGCGCTGCGGCCTGCGCTTTGAAGCGGGGCGCCAGCTTCGATCGAGGCCGCGATGGGAGGATCCACCGGGCTCGACAAGAAGGGGTGGGGAGGCGGCGACGATGGCTCGGTCTTGGTGTCGGTGTGGGGGCCCTCGCTGCCACCTGCGACGCGCACGGCGTTCTGCGCGAGTTCCTGGAGTTCGACCAACAGGGCTGAGGCCCGCGTTTCCGGAAGAGTCGCCCAGACCGCGTCGGCTGCCCGGTAGTAATGGGGATAGATCGCGTTGAGCAGGTCCTGTCCTTGGGACGTGAGGACAACCCGGT
>CAYZAE010000203.1:0-8218 GCA_964476125.1 uncultured Verrucomicrobiota bacterium
CTGGGGGATGTCGGAGGTGGGGAAGCGGCTCTCGAAGTGTGCGCCGTTCAGAGTTGGAGCGGCGTTGCTGGTTTGCCAGGGGGCGTCGGGGGCGGGGGAGGGGGCGGATTCGAGACGCCATGCGGGGGGCGCGGCGGAGGCCGGCCATTGCAGCACGATGCTTCCCACGTCGAGTCGGACCTCGATGCGGGGGGGCGGGGTGATCCTGGCGCGGCGGGCGGCGAGTTCGAGATCGAATCCGAGATCGCTGCTGGAGGCGCTGGATTGATGCATCTCGACGGCGACGACATTGAGCCCTTCGCGGAGTGCGGCGGGACTGACGGAGCGTTCGTTCCAGGCCTGTTCGCCATCACTGGAGAGCTCACCCTCGGCGAGTTGGGAGGGGGAGATTGGACCGTCGGGGAGCCCGAGGCGGACGACCTCGGTTCCGTTGAGGTAGACGACGGCGCCGTCGTCCCGCTGGAGTCGGCAGACCAGATTGGTCACCGTGCCGGCTTCGGACAGATAAAAGGTGTGGCGGAACCAGGAGGTGATGAATTTTTGGGAGGGATCCGGGCCGAAACTTAGGGTGGTAAACTCGCCGTCCTCGCCGTACCCGAGCCGGGCCTGGCCGGCAGGCCAGTTCCGGTCCTCGAACCCAACGTCGCGCCAGGTGTCGGCGGGGGCGATGCCGGTGTCGAGGTAACGCCAGACGGACTGACGGGCGATCAAGGTGGGGGTGAGGTCGGGGTCGTTCACCTGGATTTCGACCGGGGCGGAGTCGAGGAAAGTGCCGTTGTCGAGGTGGGCCCTGGCGTGGAGGGTGTGGGGGCCGGCGGGGACATCACTCCAGATGGCGGCGAGTGGGCGGGTGGTGGCGATGGCGACCGTCCGGCCATCCGCCAGGAACTCGACCCGGCGCAGGGTGGTATTGCCGGGAGCCACGAAGGCGGCGGTCATCACGACGCGGCTTGGGGCGGAGAAGATGTCCTGGGGCAGAGGCCGCGTCAGGCGGATGCCGGGATCGAGTTGCCGGGTGATGTCGGTCACCAGCCGCAGGTCGAAGGCAATGTCCGTGCTGTTGAGGGAGGCCTGATGGATCTCAACGGCGAGGACGTTGGTTCCTGCGGCAAGCAGGGACGGGGCGACGTCGAGATCGTAGTAGGTGAGTTCGTCCGTCCCGGCGACGGTGGCTGAGGCCAGGGTCTGCGGAGTGATGGTCCCGGCGGGGAGGTTGAGTCGGTGGATCTCCCGTCCGTTCAGGTGGACGAGGGCGCCGTCGTCGCGCAGCAGACCGATGCGGGCGGCGGAAATCCTGCCGGGATCATCGATCACGAAGTTTCGTCGGAACCAGGTGGTGATGTGTTTCCGGGCGGAGTTGTCGCCGAAGCTGACGACGGTTGTTTCCTTGTCGCCGCCGTACCCGAGAATTGCGGGCCCCTGATTCCAGGCTGAATCATCGAACCCGGCGGTCCGCCAGTCGCCGGAAGGTTCGGTTCCGCGGTCCCAGTAGCGCCACTGGGATCCGGCGGGGATCACGGTGATGGACTGGGCGGCGGTGTCGTCGGCGATCACGAAATCGAGCTGGTTGCGGGAGGCTGTGAGGTTGATCGGGTTCGTGAAATTGGCGGGGACAAACCGGTTGCCGGCAGCGGTGGCAGTCAGGCTCAGGCTGCCGCGGGAGAGTCCGGGGAGCACGTAGGTGCCGTCCGCGTCCGTCACTGCGAGTCGTCCGGAACCGGCATTGATGCGCACGCCGGGGGCGGGTTCGCCGTAGGCGGTGACGCGGCCGCGCAGGACGAAGGTGGAGGGGGAATCGACACGAATCAGGAGGGTGGCCTGGGCGGTGCCGCCGCGCAGATCGGAGACGATGCAGCGAACGGCATAATCGCCGGCGGAGGTCCAGCGGTGGGAGGTGCGGGCTTGGTTGGGGCCGACGGTGTCGTCTCCGAAATTCCAGGAGAAGGCGAGCGGGTCGCCGTCGACGTCGGAGGCTTCGGCGGCGAGTTGGAAGGTCGTGGCGGTGGTGCCGCTGGTGGCGGAGGTGGTGAGGCGCAGGACGGGAGGGCGGTTCCCGGGGAAGGAGCCGCGTTGCACGACGATATCGAGCCAGGCGGGGACGGAGGATCCGCGGGCGATGGGGGTGACATGGAGGCCTGCGACGGGATCGGAGAAGGTCCGGCCGAGCACGAGGGCGGCGTCATCCTTTTCGCGGGCGGAACCGGGGGTGGTATCGAGCAGGTTGCTTTCCTCGTTGCCGCGGCCTGTCCAGCGGAGCCCGGCTCCGTTCATGAGCCAGACGTTGTTGGTGAAGCGTTGGCGGAACTCCAGCCAGTAGTTGGTGCGGGCGTTGGCGAAGATCTGGAGCCCGCGACTGCCATTCACGGCGTTGGTCTGGTCGTGGGCGTGGAGGCGATAGGTCCCGTTGGTAGTGGCGACGGTGAACTCGCCTTCCTTGAGCCAGCCCAGCAGGCGTTTGTAGCGGGCGTTGAAGTGGTAGTTCCCGGCATTGGCGGCGCCCATGGTGTCGAACTTGTCGCCGTACTCGATGCTCGAACCCGCCCCGCCGACTGATTCGCCGTTGGTGTCCCAGAAGTTGGCGTGCAGGAGTCCGTAGTTGTGGCCGAGTTCGTGGGCGACGACGCCGGTGGACGAGGTGGCGCGGATCCAGGAGCCGGGGCCGCCGACGAAGCCGAGACCGGCCCAGCCGAATCCGGGGACGCTCCCCATGCAGGTCAGGTCGTAATCGTAGGCGGCGGTGTTGAAGCCGGCGGCGCGGGCGGCGGCCAGGGCGTCGTTGCGGAGAAGTGCGGCGTTGAGCCTGCCGTAGGCGGCGGCGGTGCGGGGCATGCGGAACACGGGGGTGACCGCGGATCCATCGCCGATTTCAAAAAAGCCTGAGCGTCCGTAGGAATTCTCCCGGTAGAACCGGTCGAGTTCACGGACCAGCACGACGGTGCGGTTGCTGGAGAACGATTCGCCGATGAGATCCGAGAAATCCACGCGGATGAAGAGCAGCCGCTTGGTGCCTTCGGTGGCGGCGGAGGCGGCCACGAGGGAGGCGCCGGCGGCGGAGAGGGTGGATCCGAATCCGGCGAGTTGCGCCTCGTAAGCGGAGGCGTGTTGCGGGCAGCAGGCCAGCGACACGTTTCCGAAGGCCTCGAGCCCCAGCACTTCGGCGGTGGCTGCCGGGTGATCCCGGCCCAGCACGCAGGTCGTGTCGGGAGCCGTCTTGAGGCGGGCGCTGGCGTCGGCGGCGGAGAGGAAACGGACAGGGCTTTCCTCCACTGCCATCAGTCCGTCCAGCGCGATGCCGTGAAGCGAGGCATTGCGGAGCGTGGGTTCACGGAGGCGCCGGCCATAGACGAAGGCTTCGTAGCGTTCCTCGCCGAAGACCGCGAAGCGCTGGACGGCGGGGGATGTCAGGGCCTGGCCCGGCTCCGGCAGGGCGCAGAGCACCTCCAGGTCGCCGGTGCCGGCCACGGAATGTTCCACCAGCTCCGCCACCGAGGCGGGAAGGAGGTTCCGGACCTCGGCGGGCAGGGCGAGTTCGAGGGCCCGGCGGGGATTGGACCGGATGAGGTCCAGCAGGTCGTCGCGCCGACGGCGGGCGAGTTCCAGTCCCTGCGATTCCTCCAGCGTTGGATCCCCCGCCAGACGGCGACGCGACCAGTCGAGGAATCCCGCGAAATCGGGTTCGAGCGTGGGGTGGGGTGGGCGGGGGAGGGCGTCCAGGGATCGTTGCGCGGCCTGAACCATCTGCGGAGAAGGGGGCCTGGCTGCGGGCGATGGGGACGCCGGCGAAGAGGAGGTGGCGGGGTGGGGTTCAAGAGCCGCCGTGGTGGGGGGAATCTTAGCGGGTTGGGAGGGAGAAACCTGGCTGGGCGAGCGTAGGGCAGGCTGGAACCTTCCGAGCAGCCCGAACAGGGCGATCCAGGCGAGAAGGAGGAGAACCCTGGCAGGGCGCTTTGCGGGTTGGCTGCGACTCATGTTCGATGGCTGGCCCCAACGCATCGGGGTGGCCTAGCCAACCACACTCAAGTCGATTGCGCAAAGGAGGCGGGTGGAGGGAGTGGGGAGATGGGAGTCGGGAGTCGGGAGGCGGGAGAGGGGAGGCGGGAGAGGGGAGGCTGAGCCGCACGCGGGTAGGGGCGTCTGCGTAAGAGAATCGGCTCCCAACTGAGGTATCCGCGGAGCGGTCTTCCCCTCCGCTCCGCACTCCCCTCTCCCGACTCCCTACTCAAATCGGCGTATTCGCCGATTTTGGGGGGCGGAGTCCGAGGCGGTTCCAGGCGAGTTCGGTGGCGACGCGGCCCTGGGGGGTGCGGTGGAGGTAGCCTTCCATGATGAGGTAGGGTTCGTAGACCTCCTCGATGGTGTCGGGTTCCTCGCCGACGGCGACGGCCAGGGAGTTCACGCCGACGGGCCCGCCGTGGAATTTGACCAGGACGGTTTCGAGAATGCGTTTGTCCATTTCGTCGAGGCCGTGCTCGTCGATTTCGAGCATGGCGAGGGCGGCGTCGGCGACGTTTTTGGTGATGCGCCCGTCATGGCGGACCTCGGCGTAGTCGCGAACGCGGCGGAGCACGTTGTTGGCGATGCGGGGGGTGCCGCGGCTGCGGCGGGCGATCTCGAAGGCGCCGGCGTTCTCGATGGGCACGTTGAGAATGCTGGCGGCGCGGAGGACGATTTTCTGGAGCTGTTCGGCGGTGTAGTAGTCGAGCCGTTCGCGCATGCCGAAGCGGGTGAGGAGGGGAGAACTCAACAGGCCGCTGCGGGTGGTGGCGCCGACGAGGGTGAACCGGGGGAGGTTGAGTCGGACGGAACGCGCGTTGGGTCCCTGGTCGATGATGATGTCGAGTTTGAAGTCCTCCATCGCCGGGTAGAGGTATTCCTCGATGGTTTTTTGCAGCCGATGGATTTCGTCGATGAACAGCACATCGCCCTCCTCGAGATTGGTGAGGAGCCCGGCGAGGTCGCCGGCTTTTTCGATGGTGGGGCCGGAGGTGGCGCGGAGGTTGGCGCCCATGGCGCGGGCGATGATGTTGGCGATGGTGGTCTTGCCCAGGCCGGGGGGGCCGCAGAGCAGGAGGTGGTCGAGCGGTTCCTTGCGCCGGAGCGCGGCTTCGACGGCGATTTCAAGCCGTTCCTTGACCTTGGCCTGTCCGGTGAAATCGGTGAAAGCGGACGGGCGCAGGGTCACCTCCAACTGCGCGTCAGCTTTGTTCAGGACATCGGTCACCATCCTCTCGGACATGGCGGTGAGGATTCGCGGTGGCGGGGGCAGGGCCAAGCCCAAAGGGGAGTTGGTCGTGGGTCGTGGGTCGTTGGAGGCGGTGAGTCGGGAGGAGGGAAGAGTGGAATGGAAGCTTTCTGGCGACTCACCACCCACGACGCACGACCCACTCCTAAGGCGCCAGCCCGGCGATGCGCTGGGACCGGGCGTCGAGGAGGGTGAGCGGCTTGTCGCCGGTGAGGCGGCCCTGGAAATTGCCGACAACGAATCGGAACGGATCGGAAGGGGGCGATGGGAGCCGGGTGCGGAAGGCGCGGAGATCGGCGGCGACGTGGAGTTTGCCCTTGGTCGGAAGGACGGTTCCCGACGGGAAGGTGTAGGTCACCCGGCCCTGGAGTTGCCAGCCGGAGAGATCGACGGCGTCGGGGTTGGGGTTGGTGAGAATGACGTGGTCGAGTTCGGGCTGGGTGGGGTGGGTGACGGCCCGGACGATGTCGAGGCGTGGCGAAGCGGTCTGGGGGCCCGGGATGCCGGCAACGTGGCTGGCGGTGATGCCGATGCCTCGGAAAAGACCGGCGCTGGAGGCAGCGTGGGTGACATAGAAGTGGCGGCGTCGGGGCTCGATGAACTGCTGGATCAAGTCCTGGATCCCGGCCTCCATCAGCCCGCCTGTCGCTCCGGGGTTGCGCCGTGAACGGGGTCCGTTCCAGCGCTCGCGATCGAGGGCGGCGTCCTTGGACATGAGGCGGGCCATGACCGCGATGTGCTGTTCGATCAGGCGCTGTTCCATCGGGGTGCCCGGGGGTTGCCACCACTGGTCGAGCACGGTCCGCATGCGGCGGAGAAGCATCTGGCGGGTTTCCGGCACGGCGACCACGGCGTCGTAAAGGCGGTTGTGTCCCTGGGTCATGCCGGAGTTTGAGGCGCCGAAGAACGGGTGGCTGCGGAAGCGGTCCTCGGTGGCGAGGATGCCGCCGTGGGCGAAGCTCAAACCCCAGGAAACATTCATGTCGAAGGGGATCGGACGCCATTCGTCGGTGCCGACGTTGTCGTGGTAAAGCGACATGTTCGCCCAGATGTCGTCGTCCTCCTGGGTGAGCCGGGCGACGGCGAGGTAGTTGATGGTGGCGGGCAGGTTCATCCGATCGAAGAGCGCACGTCGGCGGGCGGCGACGCTCTGGTCGTCGTCGAGGGCCTGGGCGAGTTCGAGGTAGTCCTCGACGCCTTCCTTGCGTCGGGTCTTCTTTTCGAATCCGCCGGTGCTGCTGAAGTCGGTGGTGAGGGTTCCGACGGCCTTGTAGAGCGAGCCGTTGGGGTCGAGTCCGTGGCGTTCGAGCAGGTCCTCGCCCAGCACCTCGGAGTGCATGGCGAGCTGCCAGAATTCCCCGTTGAGCTGGATCCGGACGGGATCGTGGAAGGGGGCGGCGGAGCCGGTTTTCGCCTGGAGCCAGAAGGAGAGGTGTTGACGGAGGTAGGTGGGGTCGAGGAACTCGGCCATGAAGGACGTGTGCCGGATGCGTTTTCCTGGGCCGGCATGGCGGAGCGGATGGTCGACGGGGAATTCCAGGCGATGGGATTTCTTGGGAAAGAAGGCCGTGGAATTGCCTCGGACTTTGACGAAGACGTTGTCGTAGAACTCGCCGTCGTGCTGGAGGCAGCCGTAGGCGCCTTGCTCGGACTCGGCCCGTTCGAGGTCTTTGGGGGCGAGAAAGAGGTGGTAGACGGGCAGCGGGGTGTCGAGGGGGCCGGGGGTGACCAGCAGTCCGAGGTAGCGGGAAGTGCGCTTGGGATCGGTGGCGGGCGGGTATTGCGACCGGCCCTGGGACTCGTCCTGGGCCGCGATCCGCCAGCGGACCATCTGGCCGGCGGCGGTGCGATCCAGCGGGAGCAGGGCGGTCCAGCGTCCCTTGCCGGAAGGGCTCATTTCGATGGATTCCTCTCCCTGGAACATGATTCGCCAGAACAACGTGACCCGGGTCTTTTCGCTCGCCGCCGTGGCCAGGGTGGCCGTGACGATCACGTTTTCGCCGGGCTTGGGTTGCGTGGGACTGTGGCTGACCCCGGTGATGAAGGGGCCGGGGCGGGTGCGCGTGGATTCGTTGGGTCGACCCGGGGTGGGGCTGGTGAAGAGGACGGCCTGGGTGGAGCCGGGCAGGAATCCGAAGGAGGCATCCGGCCACTGACGGGGGTATTTCGGGGCGAACTCGGAGGCGGTGGTTCCGTCGGGTCGGCGGAGCGCCAGATAATCGCCGTCGCGGTCGAGTCGGAAGTCCGTGTGCAGCGGGTGGGCCGGGTTGCGTTGGTCCCGTCCGCTGGCCCAGATCAGGATCAGACCGTCGGGAGGAAGGTTGGTGGCGGGCAGGGGCCAAGCCGTTGGCTTGCGGGTGCTGGCGCTCAAGGTCCAGCCCGCGAGATCCACCGGAGCATTTCCGACGTTCCGCAGTTCGATCCAGTCGGAGAACTCGCGGTGATCATCGACCCGCGTGCGCGTGTTGGCGGCCATGAATTCCGAGAGAATCACGGAATCCGCGCCCTGAGCGGGTCGGAGAAGGGCGGGGGCGGGGGGAAGCAGGAAAAGGAGCAGGAGCAGGAGCAGGAGAAGTCGCGGGCGAAGTGTCGCGAACCTGGGATCGAAACGGGTGGGTGCTTCGCGGATCACAGGAGCATGGTGCCGTAGTCCACGGGGCCTTCAATGGGGAACCTTCTGGAGTGCGGCAGCCCTCTGCCGCTTTGGCGCGGCGAGGGGAGGGACTGTGAGCGCGGGGACTGCCAAGGAGCGGTCCGTGGAGGGAGAGGCGGTGGACGTCGAACGGTGTCGAAAGCGGCAGAGGGCTGCCGCAGTCCAAAGGCGGTGAGTTGTGGAGTGCGGCAGCCCTCTGCCGCTTTGGCGTGGCGAGGGGAGGGACTGTGGCGGGGGACTGCCCTTGGGCGGTCCGTGAAGGGGTAGGCGGGGGGACGTCGAGCGGCGTGGAATGCGGGAGAGGGCTGCCGCCGTACTGCGGG
>CAYZAE010000203.1:8228-11307 GCA_964476125.1 uncultured Verrucomicrobiota bacterium
GCGACCGTCTTGTCGGCGTCGGGCGCATCGCTCGACGGGGGCGGGGGGACGGCCAGGGGGCGGTCCGGGGAGGGAGAGGCTGGGGGACGTCGAGCGGTGCGGAAAGCGGCAGGGGGCGGGGTCGGAGATCGGAGGTGGGGAACCGGGGAAATGGAAAGGGCCGGCAGCCGTGGTTGGCTGCCGGCCCTGAGATTTGGGAACCTTCGCTGGTTACTTGAGGGGAACCGTGGCGATGGTCTGGAGGATGCGGCTGGCGATCTTGTAGGGGTCGCCCTGGGAGTTGGGGCGGCGATCCTCAAGGTAGCCCTTGTAGCCGTTGTTCACGAAGCTATGGGGCACGCGGATGGAGGCGCCGCGGTTGGCCACGCCGTAGTTGAACTTGTCGATCGACTGCGTTTCGTGCAGGCCGGTCAGACGGAGATGGTTGTCCGGGCCGTACACGGCGATGTGCTCGTTCTTGTACTTGTCGAAGGCCGCCATGAGGGCTTCGAAGTACTCCTTGCCGCCAACTTCGCGCAGGTGCTGGGTCGAGAAGTTGGAGTGCATGCCGGAGCCGTTCCAATCGACGTCCACGCCGAGGGGCTTGCAGTGGAAGTTCACGTCCACGCCGTACTTTTCGCAGAGGCGCATGAGCAGGTAGCGGGCGATCCAGACCTGGTCGGCGGCGTTCTTGGAGCCCTTGCCGAAGATCTGGAATTCCCACTGGCCTTTGGCGACCTCGGCGTTGATGCCTTCGTGGTTGATGCCGGCGTCGAGGCAGAGGTCGAGGTGGGCGTCGACGATTTCGCGGGCGATGCAGCCCACGGCGTCATAGCCCACGCCGGTGTAGTACTTGCCCTGCGGGGGCGGGAAGCCGCCGCCCTTGGGGAAGCCCAGGGGAACACCGTCCTTGTAGAGGAAATATTCCTGCTCGAACCCGAACCAGGCATCGGGATCGTCGAGGATGGTCGCGCGGGAGTTGCTCGCATGCGGGGTCTTGCCATCGGGCATCATGACCTCGCACATGACGAGCACGCCGTTCTTCTTGGTCGAATCGGGGTAGACGGCGACCGGTTTGAGCAGGCAGTCCGAGCTCCGGCCTTCGGCCTGCCGGGTGGAGCTGCCGTCGAAGCCCCACATGGGCAGTTCCTCGAGTTTGGGGAAGCTGCTGAACTCCTTGATCTGCGTCTTGCCGCGAAGGTTCGGAACAGGTTCGTAGCCGTCGAGCCAGATGTATTCGAGTTTGTATTTCGCCATGGCCTTGGATGCAGGATGAACGAGCGCGTTGATTTCGTGCCGATTTTCCGGTCTTGCCTAGAGGTTAATGACCGGTGTTTCGGAAGCACGAAGAGTGCCATAGACCCCGGCCAGAAGGCCAGCCCCGGAACGAAACTCGCAAGCGCCGTAGGAAAATATACTTATTCCCGGGTTCAAATCCCCGGTCGGGACCCGTCCGATCGGCAAAAGCGCTGTGCCTTTTTGGTCAAGCTGACGGGAATTGATCATCATGGATCGATTGACCGGGGTGCCTGATGGGGCCAGCCTCCGGTCGAGATGCTGCAGGTTAAAGACACGCTGCGGTCGACGGTCCAGGTAAGTTTCGATGGGCGGGTGCTGAAAACCTACCATGGGCCGGATGCGCAGACGCGGTTTGCCAACGAGGTGCGGCTGCTCCGCCATCTGGAGGCGCGGGGGTGCGGGTTCGTGCCGAAGCTGCTGGGGTCGGACCCGGACAAGCCGCAGATCATCACCAGCAACTGCGGGATGAGGGTGCAGCACCTGGATGAGGCGCGGACGAAGGAGTTGTTCGCGGAACTGGAGGCGTACGGGGTGCGCCATGATGATCCGGACCGCCGCAACGTGACCTATCGCCAGTCGGATGGACGCTTTTGTGTGATTGATTTCGAGTTCGCGACGATCCTTCCGGGGTTCGAGTAGAGAAGAAAATCCTCCATGCAAACCGACGGTCGTCCTGGCAGCCCCCCATTTCTGGACGGGATGGTTCCGCCTCCCACCCCCCTTCACCTGCAATGGTTCGGTCGCACCGACCGCGGGAAGGTGCGTCCCAACAACGAGGATTCCTTTCTCGGCCTCCAGTTCGATGGCCGGGAAGTCCGGCGACTGGGTGCGGTGGGGCAGGCTCCGACGGCGCAGCATGATTTCGCTTTTGCGGTGAGCGACGGCATGGGGGGGGCGATGGCGGGCGAGTACGCGAGCCAGATCGCGGTGGAGAAGATCACCACCCTGCTGCCGAAGTCGTACCAACAGGCGGCGGCTGGCCTGGACGATGGATTCGTGGACGTGCTCGAGGAGCTGTTTTCCCAGGTCCATCGGGCCCTGGTTTATCTGGGACAGAGCTACGAGGAATGCCGGGGCATGGAGACGACCCTGAGCCTCTGCTGGTTCAAGCCGGGTCTTCTTTGTTTCGCGCACATCGGCGACAGCCGGATTTATCATCTCCCCGCCCGGCAATCGGGGATCCGTCAGTTGACCCACGACGACACCTACGTGGGCTGGATGTTCCGCAACGGCAAGTTGAACGAGCGCGAGGCGCGTGCGCATCCGCGCCGGAACATGCTCCAAAAGGCCCTGGGCGGCGGCAACCAGTTCGTCGATCCCCAGGTCGGCACCGTGCCCTACCGTCCGGGCGACGCGTTTCTGCTCTGTACGGATGGATTGTTCGAAGGGCTGTACGACGCCCAACTCGAGGATCTCCTCCGCTCTCCCGAGTTCAACCGGCCGGACGTGAATCCGGCCATCCGACTGGTGGAGGAATCCATCGCCCGCAGCGGGCGCGACAACACCACGGCGCTGATCATTCGCGTCGGGGAGTAATCGCGCCGCTGGGGATCGGACATCGGAGATCGGAGTTCGGAGATCGGATGTGGGGGGAGTGGGGCTGAGATCGGGGTGGGGTGGCGGGTGGGCTTGCCAACCCCCTGGGGAACTCGTGGTCAGGGGGTCTCCCCCGCGAGGGTTCCGATCAGGGTCGTGTAACTTTCCGCGGGCAGGCTCCATTCGGCCTGGCCGTCACGAACCTGGACGACGCCCTCCTCGGCCTGGCCGCGGTGCGCATCGGTCACCCACCGGCTGCATTTCG
>CAYZAE010000204.1:0-8187 GCA_964476125.1 uncultured Verrucomicrobiota bacterium
TGGGGTCTGGGGTCTGGGGTCTGGGGTCTGGCGACCGGCCTCTGGGGTCTTGCGTCTGGCGACTGGCGACTGGCGACCGGCGACCGGCGACCGGCGACCGGCGACTGGCGTTTGGGGGTGGGGGGCCTTTAGAGTGCCCGGCATGACGCTTGAAGATCACGCGGGGGATGTCGTTCGGAAGGCGCGGATGATGTTGGACGTGCCGGCGGAGGATTCCGCGGCGGCGGGCCGGATCACGACCGAGCAATTGACCCGATTCGAGAGCGAGGGTGTGGTTCCCGTCGGTTTGGACTGGGAGTCGCTGGGGCGGCGTTTGGATGTTTCGGCAGCCAAGCTGCGTCGGCTGGCGGAGGGTTGGTCGCCTGCGCCGGTGGATCTTTCGGTGTGGCGGGAACTTCGGACCCTCACGACTTCCGGGGATGGAATGTCGGTGAACGCCTACCTGCTCTGGGACGAGGTGACGCGGGAGGCGGCGTTGTTCGACACCGGTTTCGATGCCGCGCCGATCTTTGCGTTGATCGACGCGGAGAGCCTGAATTTGCAGCACTTGTTCATCACGCATTCCCACGGGGATCATGTGGCGGCCCTCGAACCGATCCGACAGCGGTATCCGAAGCTGAAGCTCCACACCAATTCGAAGTCCGCGCCGCCCCAGCATCGGAATCGCGCCAATGATTTCGTGCACCTGGGCAGCCTGCGGATCACCAATCGTGAGACGCCGGGCCATGCCGAGGACGGGGTCACCTACGTGCTGGGGACGTTTCCGGAGGATGCGCCGAACGCGGCGATTGTCGGGGACGCCATCTTTGCGGGATCCATCGGCGGGGCGCCGGGGAAGGGGACGCTGGCGAAGGCGAAGATCCGCGAGCAGATCTTCAGCCTGCCCGGGCCGACGTTGATTTGTCCCGGGCACGGTCCCCTGACGACGGTGGCGGAGCAGAAGGCGGTGAATCCGTTTTTTGTCTGACGGGGATCGCGCCCTCCCTTCGTGCATTGCCTTCCCGGCACCTGTGAAAACGCGCTTCTGCCGGGGCTTCTTTCCGGACATGCTGGCTCCACGATGAGCCGATTGTTTGATCTGACGGGCGACGTGGCGGTGGTGATTGGGGCCACGGGAGTTTTGGGGGGGGCGATCGCCGACGGGTTGGCGGGTGCCGGGGCGAAGGTGGCGGTGCTGGGGCGCAACGCGGAGCGCGGACTTCAGCGGGTGGCGGCGATCCGGGAGGCAGGGGGGCAGGCGGATTTCTTTCCGGCGGACGCGATGAGTCGCGAATCCCTGGAGGCGGCGCGTGCGGCGATTGTGGAGCGGCTCGGGTCGCCGACGATTCTGGTGAATGCGGCGGGTGGCAATGATCCGAAGGTGACGGTGACACCGGAGCGGCCGTTTGAATCCATCACGCTGGATGATTGGAGGGCCAACTTCGATCTGAACCTTGCGGGAGGCGTGGTTCTGCCGTGCCAGGTGTTTGGTCCGCCGATGGCGAAGCAGGGGAGGGGCAGCATCATTAACGTGGCCAGTGCTTCGGCCCGGATTCCGTTGTCGAGGGTGGTGGCCTACTCCGCGTCGAAGGCGGCGGTGTTGAGCCTCACGCGATTCCTGGCCCGCGAATGGGCGGCGGCCGGGGTTCGTGTGAATGCCATCACGCCGGGGTTCTTCCCCGCGGAACAGAACCGGCGTCTGCTTTTCAACGCGGATGGCAGTCCGACGCCCCGGGCGCAGGCGATTCTGGGCCACACCCCGATGGGACGATTCGGGGATGCCCCGGAGTTGGTGGGGGCGGTGGTGTTTCTGGCCAGCGTTCGGGCCAGCGGCTTTGTCACGGGGACGGACATCGTGGTGGACGGCGGGTTTCTGGCGCAGACCATTTAAATGAAACTGACCGTATCGGAACTGATGGGTCGGAGCGGTGTGAAGTTCGGCACCAGCGGGGCGCGGGGGTTGGCGTCCGACATGACCGACCAGGTGTGCTTCGCGTACACCGTGGGTTTTCTCCAATACCTGCGGCACCGCGGCCAGTTGGCGGAGTCCGGGACTTCCGTGGCGGTGGCGGGGGATTTCCGGCCGAGCACGGACCGCATCATGGAGGCGGTATTTCGGGGGATCGAATCCCTGGGTTACCAGGTCTTGAACGGCGGCAAGGTGCCGTCGCCGGCGGTGGCGTTGTGCGGGTTGGAGCGTGGCATTCCGTCGATCATGGTGACGGGCAGCCACATTCCCGACGACCGCAATGGCATCAAGTTCAACAAGCCGACCGGGGAGATTCTCAAGGACGACGAGGCGGGCATGATGGCGGAGGTGGTGTCGCTGGATAGGTTCCGGTTCGATGACGCGGGTTGGTTTCGGGATCGCGAGACTCCGGCTCGGTCCGTCGATGCCTCCCTCGGTGCGGCCTACGTCCGGCGCTATCTGAATGTCTTTCCCGCCGGGGCCTTCGGGGGCATGCGGATCGGGGTGTACCAGCATTCGGCGGTGGGACGGGATGTGCTGGTGGAGATCCTGCGTGGCTTGGGAGCGGTGGTGGAACCGCTCGGGCGTTCGGAGAAGTTCATTCCGGTGGACACCGAGGCGGTGCGTCCGGAGGACGTGGCGTTGGCGCGGGAATGGGCGGCGGGGGGGCGGTTCGACGCCCTGGTTTCGGCGGATGGCGACAGTGACCGTCCCCTGGTGGCGGATGAGCGGGGAGAGTGGCTTCGGGGCGACGTGGCGGGGGTGCTTTGTGCGCGATTTCTGGAGGCGGATTCGGTGACCACGCCGGTCAGTTCGAACACCGCGGTGGAGAAATGCGGCTGGTTCCCGGAGGTGCGCCGCACGCGCATCGGGTCGCCGTTCGTGGTGGCTTCGATGCTGGAGGCGGCAGCGGCGGGGCGTCGTCGAGTGGTGGGTTACGAGGCGAACGGCGGGTTTCTGATCCAGTCGGATCTTGAGATCGCCGGTGGGAAGCTGCGGGCCCTGCCGACCCGCGATGCAGTGATCGTGATGTTGGGCGTGCTCCTCCAGGCCCGCCAGCGCGGCGGTTCCGTCAGTGAGTTGGTGTCGTCCCTGCCTGCGCGATTCACTGCCAGCGATCGGCTGAAGGATTTTCCCACGGAGAACAGCCGCCGCATCCTGGCCGAATTCGAAGGACCGGATCTGGCGGAGAACCTCCGTCGATTGGGGACGCTGTTCGCGGCGCTCGTGGGGGCATCGCCGGTGGCCATCGATCGGACCGATGGGGTTCGGGTGACCTTCGCCAATGACGAGGTCCTGCACCTGCGGCCGTCGGGGAACGCGCCGGAGTTCCGGTGCTATTCGGAGGCCGGGACGGCGGCGCGTGCGAACGAACTGTGCGCCCGCGCGCTGGAGCGGTTGGCGGCGCTCGGACGCGGGACGGGGTAAAGAGTCTTTTGAGTGCGGCGGCATGACGCCGCTTTTGGTTCGCCGACACGTCTCTCCCTGACGCTGGAACGCTCCCCTGCGTCTGTTCCCCAGCCCCCCGTTGGATCCAAAGCGGTGACATGTCACCGCAGTCCCAAGAGCGGAGGGTGGGGAGTATGGAGTGCGGCGGCATGACGCCGCTTTGGAGCCGACGGGGGAGCGCGGAAGGAGCGGGGTGGGTGTTCCTGCGTCGGGAGCGAAGGGGAGCGTGGATCGAAAGCGGCGTCATGCCGCCGCAGTCCCAAGTCCAAGTTCGCTCCTTCGCGTGGCTTTGACCGCGGCGGTCATCTCCCCACTCCGAACTCCCAACTCCGAACTCCGATCCCCCCGCGCAGCGGGCTCCGTTACGGGAGTTCCTTCCGGAGCTTGTGGATCGTGCCGTAGAGTTCCCCGGCGGCGGGGGTGCGGGCGGCGGTGTCGAGGTTGAACTTCACGGCGAACTGCATGGCCGGGCCGAGTTCGGGGATCTCGAGAGTCACGGTGCGACCGTCGGCTCCGAGCTGTGCGCATTTCACGGTCCAGGTGTCGTGCCCTTCCTGGTTGGCATTCTTGATCGACCAATCCTTGGAGCCGTACTGGGCGGCGTAGCGGTAGTTCCAGGCTTCCACCGAGTAGCTGCCGGGATCCACGACGGTTTCGCGGTCGAGCGGTTCGTTGAAGGAGATCTGGAGGCGGCCGGTGGCGGCTTTCCAGCCGACGGGCAGGGCGAGCCTTTTACCGGTCCAACGAACCCGCTGGAACGATCCGTCCTTGGCCCCGGCGGTTTGCCAGCCCTGGCAGCCCACGACGTAGAGTTGGCCGTCGCGGGGACTGAACGCGCCGCGCGTGGGCCCGGATAGGAACCGTCCCTTGAGCGGAACCACGGCGCCTTGGGCGACCCCATCGACGACGTCCCGGAGGGTGAGCAGCATGGAGCAGCGGCCCCAGGACAGGTGGAGAATCTGGGAGGAGAGCGGACCGAAACGGTCGGAGGTGGCCCAGACCTGGCTGCCGCTGGAGTTGTCGATGCGATGGGGGATCCAGCAGAGCGGCAGGTCGTAGCCGAGGGGGCGGTCGGGGGTGACCTTGGGTCCGCCGTAGCCGTACCAGCCGTCCTGCCTCAGTTCATGGATCACGGAGGAGGGCGTCCATTCCCCCTGTTGCGGTGCGACGAGTACGATTTTTCCGTCGGGACTGACTCCCATGCCGTTGGGATTGCGGAAGCCACGGGCGAGGGTGTGGTGGCGGGAGCCGTCGGGGGAGATCCGATGGGCGCCCTTGGGATCGACATAGTAGAAGTTGCCGGCGTCGTCGCGGGAGAGGCTGGTGACGTAGTCGTGGCCGCCTCCGGAGGTTTCGATGCCGGCGCTGAGCGATTCGTATTCGTCGGTGACCCCGTCGCCGTTGTGGTCGTGGAGACGGGTCAGGTGATCGCGGCAAAGGACGACGGGAACATTGGAGACGACGGTGAGGCCGAGGGGTTGGAACAGGCCGGTGGCGATGCGGCGCCATTCGACTCGCTCCAGTTTGTCGTCGAGCCCGCCGACCCGCCATACGTCCCCGTGAATGGTGGCGACGGCGGCGTCGCCGTTGTCGAAGAAGCCCACGCCCGAGCAGAACATCATGGAGTGCGTCGGGTTGTCGTAGGGGACCGGGAGAGTGTCGATGGCATAGGCGTCGTTGGGGGAGCCCAGCTGTCCTTTCACCACGATCGGTGCCGATGCCGGGGCGGGTCCGTTGGTGAAGATGCGGTCGAACGGGGGGAACCGGCCGATCTTGCGGACGGAGCCGAGGATGGTGTCCATTCCGGCGCGTTTCCCGTGGTAGAAGAGCAGGCGGGTTTTGAGGGGCCGATCCCGCGGGAGGATGGTGAGCTCGACGGTCTGGAGACCGGGCCGGGAAATTTGCAGTCCGGGTTGCAGGTCGAGGAGGACGGCCGTCAGTTCGTCGCCGTTCTGGAAACCAAACCAGGGGCTGCGGTTGACGTCGCCGTCGACGACCTGGGTGGTGCTGCCTTCGAAGAGGGTCAGTGATGCCTGGACGGAGTCGGAAGGGGCGATTTCGAGGTCGCGGGAGAAGATCACGTTGTCGCCGACCCGTGCGGCCCAGGGGGATTCGCGGATGCGGAGTCCGCCGACGGAGTATTCGAGGGCGACCCGTTCGTCCTGGATGGCGAAGCGGTGCCAGCGGTAGGCGCCGCCGGACCAGCCGAGCTTTTCGGCCACGGCGAAGTGGGTGGGGCCGTCGGGTCGGGGCGGGTTGATGAGGCCGAAGCGGGCGGGATCGAATTTCAGGAATCCGCCGGTCCAGGCGAGGCGCCAGTTGCCGGTGGCGGTGTCGTAGCAGACGGCGCCTTCGGAGTCGTCGCCGACGCGAATGGCGAGTCCTTTGCGGACGGTGCCGGTGGGGGTGGGGAGGTAGTAGGCCTGCCAGCGGGCGAGGGTGGTGCGGTTCCAGCGGTCGTCGACCCAGTCGCCCTCCTGTTGTTTCCAGGGTTCATCGCGGTTCACCTGGCGGGCGGGTTGGGCGGGTTGTGGTTCGCCGAGCAGGGGTGCGAGTTTCGCGAGTCCGGACAGTTCCTTGCGCAGCTTCACTTCGGCGTCCTCCTCGGTGTGGCCGAGAATGCCGACGGGTCCGTGCCAGCCGCTTTTTTGGAGGGTTTGGAGAAGGCTGAGTTCGAGGTCGCCGGAGCCGAGCGGGATGATTTTTTTCCCCTGTTGATCGCCATTACGGACCATGCCGTTGAGGTTGATGGCGAGCAGGTGGGGTTTCATGGCCGCCAGCAGTTCCGGGAACCGGTCGATCTGGGCGTGGCCGTGGTGGAAGTTGTAGACGATGCCGGCGTTGGTGTGGCCGGCGTCGCGAAGGCGGCGGAGGAGGGTCAGTTGGTTGGTGGGTTCGCCGAACCAGCCGAGGTGGTTGTAGAGGCCGACGGTGGAACCGATGCGGGCGGCTTCGGCGCAGATCGGGGCGAGCGTTTGGACGGTGTCGGTGATCTTCCGTTCCAGCCGGGCGGGGTCGGGTTCCGGTTCGGTGCCGAGAGTGACCCAGAGTTGGGGGCTGAGTTTGTGGCGGGTGAGACAATCCAGAATGGCGCGCGCCTCCGCGCCGAGGTTGGAGGGAAACCACCAGGCGGTCAGTTCGATCCGGCGTTTGGCCAGTTCAGCGACCTCGGTGTCGAAGGTCGGGATGTGTTCGTTGCGCCAGTCGTAGGCGAGTCGATGGATCCCCAGGGACGCGAGCATCTCGGCGCGTTGCGCGGGGGTGCGCTTGCGGGTGTCGAAGGGCACGATGCACCAGGCGACGAGGTTGGTCTGGGAGAAGATCCCGGTGGTGGGGAGTTCGGCGCGGGTCTTGGGGAGGGTGCCCGCGAAGGTGGCCAGGGTAAGGAGTGCGGCGGCTAGGGTGCGGATCATGGCGACGCGGAAAGTGTGGCGAAGGAATGGATGGGGCGCAGCTCAGTTTTTCCCGGGGAGGGTGGGGTGGCGACCGGGGCCATCATTCCGGGCCGGGCCGGGTAGCAAGTCCCTCGTGAAATTCGCATTGGCCGATTCCTCAAAAGTCCTTGTAAACCCCGCTCAAATCGCCTCATCTGCTCTCGTCAGTTTCAAAACCATGAAGCCGATTCTCCCTCGTCTCGCAGCCTCGTGGAACGGTCCTGTTCGAGACATCGACAACCGACTCCATCCTCTGCGGGCGCCCGGTGTTTCCGTATCGAAATCACGTGGCTCCCTGGGGTTCACCCTCATTGAGCTCCTCGTCGTCATCGCGATCATCGCGATCCTTGCCAGCATGCTCCTTCCCGCCTTGAGCAAGGCGAAGACCAAGGGTCAGGGCATCCTGTGCATGAACAACACCAAGCAGCTGCAGCTCGCCTGGCAGCTTTATGTCGACGACCAGGGCGGCAAAATTCCCCCCGCCTACTCGGACAACCCGAATCAGACCGCCTGGGTTTATGGCATTCTGGATTGGAACGGCAGCAACCGCGACAACTGGGATATCACCAACACGCTCGCGAGGGGCACGCTTTGGAACTACGTCGGCAAGGCGGCCGCGGTTTACAAGTGTCCGGCCGACATCTTCCCGACCCGTGGCAACCCGGTGCGTCAGCGGGTGCGCAGCAATTCGATCAGCGCCTGGATGGGCATGCACGACGGCAGGGCCACCTGGTTCGGCAACAGCCCGCCGTGGCGGATGTTCCTGCGTGAGTCGGATTTGATCTCGCCGGCGGACACCTGGGTGTTCGTGGACGAACAGCCGGACAGCATGAACGACGGCTTTTTCTGCGTCGACATGAAGCCGGCTCCCAACCTGGCCGGCGCGGTGCTTCCGGATTGTCCCGCCAGCTATCACAACGGCGCCTGTGGTTTCGCCTTCGCCGATGGTCATTCGATCATCAAGAAGTGGGTCGACCCGCGCACCCGCATCCCGGTGAAGCGCGCGAGCTTCGTTCCCGGAAATCAGAGCAACAACAGGGACGTACAGTGGCTCTGGAGCAAGACCACCCAGGCTCTGTGATCTCTTGATTTCGAGGCCGCTTCCGCAAGAGGCCCGGCTCGAATTATTCCCAAAAAACCGCCGCCTACCGCGGCGGTTTTTTGTTGTCGGCGTTGCACCCGAAGTTGCCGGTGGGCAGGGCGACCTCTGCGGGGGCGCCGAGGAATTCGGGCGTCGCTCCGCGACGCAGATCGCCAAATTCACGCAAACCGTGGGCGTTGCCCACGGCTACCTTCCTTCTGTCGCTCCGCGACGCCCGCCAATAATCAACAATTTAGACGCGACCCCATTGCCTC
>CAYZAE010000204.1:8287-11179 GCA_964476125.1 uncultured Verrucomicrobiota bacterium
GTCTCGGTACCACCGGATCGTACCTGCGGCTTCAGCGTGTGCGCCAGATCCAGTCGCCGGAGCCGGGCACTTCGGGAGCTGGATGCACGAGTTTGCCGTCGTCATCGCGGCTGTCGGGGCCTACGGACCAGAGCCGGAAGGCGTTCGAGTTCTCGCGCTGATAACGTAGCGGTTGGGCGGAGACCGGGTCGAGGGGGAGGGCGTCGAGTTCCGTGGGGACCAGTTGTCCGAGGTTTTCCGGGTATTGCCGGGTGCGGAGGAAATGACGTTCGAGCGCGCAGGCGGTGGCGGCCAGGCGGAGGTTGGCCATGGTTCGTGCGCTCTGGACGATGTGGTCGTTGAAGAGTCCGGTCGTCAGCACGGGACCGAGGAGGATCCGGTGAAGGAGGAGTCGTGCGGAGGGGGCTGAGTTGCGGAGAACCTCCAGGTTCTGAAGCAATCGAGGCAGTTCGGTCATCGGTGAATCGGTGAGGGAGGACACGGTGCGGCTGGTTTCGGCGAGGCTCGCATAAAGCCACCCCCGGGGTGCGACCAGAACGTAGGCCTCGAACAGCGGGGGAGCCACTGGGATGCCGCTCTCGGCCAGGGATTCGAGGAGCAACAGGTAGCGACGGCGTTCCGATAGGGAAGACGCCATGCGTTCGGTCAGTTGGATGGCGAGGGCGCGTTCGTAGTCCAGGGACAACCGGAATTCCCTTGAGGGATCCAGGCGGCTGAGGTCCGCCTGGAGGGAGGCCAGGGAGGCCGCATCGAGTTGGTGGCCGGTCTGGGCTTCCCAGAGGGGTTGAAGCGAGAGGTTCAGGCAGGAGAGCCGAACCAATTGCGAAATGAGGAACGGTTCCCCGCGCAGCAGTTCGGAGAGGCGTAGGGCGGTTCGGATGTCTTCGACGGCACCCTGGGGTTGGCCGGCGGCGAGGCGGGCGGAGGCGCGGAGCGAAAACTGGAGCACGGATTTCTTGAGCACGGCCAGGTGGGGGAGCAGCGCCAGGTAATCCTCGTCGTAATGGATGTTGAAGCGCGCCTCGGGGCGTTCACGGACCCCGGCGGCGATAGTCTCGAATTCCGGGCGAAAGGTCTCCATGGCGGCGAGCACATCCTGTGCGGGGGAAGGGACGATCTCGGGCAGGCGGATGGGGCGCTTTGCAGCGCCGCCCTCCGTCCCGGCGGGACGTGGTCCGGGCGGGTTGGCCTGTTGTTTGCCAAAGGATTCGCGCAGGACCGTTTGCCACGCGGCGAGATCCGTTGATTCCGCCTTCCACCAGTGCCGGTTGGGTTCCGGGTGGACCACCGACGAGTGTACCCCGTAAACGAACATCGTCCCGGTGAGGTTTTTGAACACCTCCGGATGCGTCCAGCGCAGGCCTTCCGCCGCTTTGGTGTATTCCATGAGTCCGCGGAACAGGGGGATCTCAGCGAAGTTTTTTTCATCCGGGAGCGGCGGCGGGATCAATTGGGCGCGGTCGATCGGCACGCCGCGGGCGAGCAATTGTGTCCGCTCCTGATTCCACTCGCGCCAGCCTCGGTAGTTTTCGATGCCATAACCCAGCGCAAGGACCACCCCCATGAACGCGGTGACCAGGGTGGCGACCCGCAGGAAACGCCAAAGCGGGCGCGGGTGATCCCCGGTTGGCGATGGATCGGGGGAGAGGGGGGTGGAGTTCATGTCGGTAGTGAGAGTTCGAAGAGGTGTCCGCGGGGCGAGCGATCCGGTCAAACGAGACGAGTGGTCCAATCCGGGAAGGACCGCCGGGCCTCGGGTTTGCGGGGGGGGACCACGGAGGGAGCTTGAACGCGCGGAGTTCGATGCGATTCGGCGGTGGGCCCTCCTTCGATGGGCCCGAGTTCGGCAAGAATTCGGGTGCGTTCCTCAATCACTTGCACGATTGCGACGCGCGAAGCGGGGCGGATGCCGGGTTCCGGATGGAAGCCCGAAGACGGCGCGGCGAACTCAAGACCAAGGGCGGCGAGTCCCAGCACGCCAATCCCGGCCCAGGCCGTCCGTGCCGATCCAAAGATTTCCCAGACGGCGACCTGCCACCACGGCCGGTGGTCAAGGGGCCGCGATCGTTGGGCCGGTGGGAGCGTGGCCAGGACGGCGGCGCGGACGGCATCAAGCCGCGGTTGAACGGCGGACCGGCGCTGGAGGAGCACTTCGCGGGGAGTTTTCATGGAAGGAACGAATCGGGGGCGAGTTGGCGGCGGAGTTCGCGTCGGGCGTAGTGGAGTCGGGATTTCACCGTCCCGAGGGTGGCTCCGGTGATGGTGGCGATCTCGGCCAGGGGGAAGTCCTCAAGGTAATGCAGCAGGACGACACTGCGATGATCGGGGGAAAGGGAATCGACCGCCCGGAGCAGGGTCGCGCGGTCCTCCTCATCGACGAGGCGGAGATCGGGGGCGGGTTCCAGGTCGGGTTCGGATTCCGGGAGGGGGGCGTCGCTGAAGGGGCTTCGACCGCTCCGGCGCCAGTGCTGGACCACCCGTTGATGGGCAATTCCGAACAGCCAGGAGCCGAACCGGGAGTCGTCCCGGAGCCCGCCCAGGTTGCGGACGGCGGCCAGGAAGGTGTCCTGGACCAGGTCGAGGGCGGTTTGTTCGTGGCGGACGAGGTCCATGACGAAGGTGAAGAGCGGGAGTTGGTAGCGGCGGAACAGGGTGTCCCAGGCGTCCGGATCCCCGGTTCGCGCGGCTGACACTGGAAGTTCCTGGATTCCCGCCACGTCGTGCATTGACGACCAGTGGAATGCCTGAGGCGAGAAAAGGTTCAATGGGTCGTGGGTCGTGGGTCGTGCGTCGTGCGTCGTGCGTCGGTGCGGAGTTCGGAGTGGGGAGAGGGGAGAGGGGAGGTCGGGGGGATGGCGTCTGGGGTCTGGGGTCTGGGGTCTGGGGCTTGGA
>CAYZAE010000205.1:0-11142 GCA_964476125.1 uncultured Verrucomicrobiota bacterium
TCCGGCCTTTTCCGCGAAAACAGGATCCCCACTGACTTTTCAGACGGGCTCTAAGTCTCCCCGCGGTTCCTCGTCCGCCCGCCTTGCCAGCCCCGACGCCAGTGCTCTCTTCCGGGGAATGGAAATCCTCCCCACCACCTTTCTTCGCACCGCGCTGAAATCCATCCCCCACTGGTCGCGACGTGGACGCAAGATCGTCCGCACCCTCGAATTCGAGGACTTCCCGGCGGCCATGAAGTTTGTGAACGCCGTTGCGCGGGCGGCCGAGAAGGCGGGACACCACCCGGACATCGACATCCGTTGGAACCGGGTGACGCTGGTCCTTACGACCCACGATGCCGGAGGGCTGACGGGCCGGGATCTTGCCCTCGCGGCCCACATCGATCGCCTGGCGCCCTAGCTGAACAGGTCGAGCTGGGACGACGGCGGGAGCTGTCGGAGCTTGTCGCGTTCCGCGCGATGACGGGGGCTGCGTTTGGGGGGCGTGGGCGCTGGGGTGCCGGAAGCCGGCCCGGAGGACGTGGCGTTTTGCGTTCCCGTCCCGGCCTCCGCTTCCGCCTCGGCCTCGGCCGTGGCCACGCGTTGCAGATCGAGCTCCGCCTCCTCGAGAATGCGCAGGATGTGCTTCGCGCGCTCCACCACAGGCCGGGGCACGCCGGCGAGGCGGGCGACCTGGATGCCATAGCTCTTGTCAGTGCCACCGGGAACGATCTTGTGCAGAAAGACGATCTGGTCGTTCCACTCGCGCACCGCGACGTTGAAATTACGAAGTCGGGGCAGGCGCGCCGACAGTTCGGTGAGTTCGTGATAGTGGGTGGCGAACAGCGTCCGCGCCCCCAGGGCGTGATGCAGATGCTCCACAATCGACCACGCCAGGCTCAAGCCGTCGAAGGTGCTCGTGCCCCGGCCGATCTCGTCCAGGATCACCAGGCTGCGCCGCGTGGCATTGTTCAGGATGTTCGCGGTCTCGCTCATCTCGACCATGAAGGTCGATTGGCCCCGGGCCAGGTTGTCACTGGCCCCGATCCGCGTGAACAGGCGGTCGACCAGTCCGATCCGCGCTTCGCGGGCGGGCAGATACGCCCCGGCATGGGCCATCAACGCCAGCAACGCCACCTGACGGATGTACGTGCTCTTGCCCGCCATGTTCGGCCCGGTGATCAACGCAATCTGGCCCCCCGCCGTGTCCAGATCGGTGTCGTTCGGCACGAATCCCTCCCCGGTCGCGGATTGATCCAGGACCGGATGCCGGCCATCCGCGATCCAGAGGACGCCGTCCTCGGTGATTTCGGGACAGGTGTGATTCGACATCCGGGCGATCTCGGCGAAGCCGGCCAGCACATCCAGCTGGGCCAGCGCCGACGCTGTGCGCTGCAGGGTTCGCGAGCGTTCGAGAACCGCCTCGCGCACTTCCTGGAAGATCGCGGCCTCCAGCTTCAGTCCGCGCTCCTCGGCCCCGAGAATCTTCGATTCCATCTCTTTCAGGGCCGGGGTGATGAAGCGTTCCCCGTTCGCCACGGTCTGCTTCCGATGATACTCGGGCGGAACCCGGTCGAGGTTGGCCTTGGTGATTTCGATGTAATAGCCGAACACCGAATTGAACCGGACCTTCAACGAGGGAATCCCGGTCCGCTCAATCTCCTGCTGCTGCAACTGCGCGATCCACTGCTGGCCGTCCCGCTGGGCCCGCCGCAGTTCATCGAGCTCGGCGTGGAATCCGTCCCGGATCACCCCGCCCTCCCGCAACCCCGCCGGCGGTTCGTCCACAATGGCCCGACCAATCAGTTCCACCAGCGCCGGCTCGGGCTCCAGTTGTTCGGCGAGTTCCCCCAGCCATCCGCGCTGCGCCCCTGCTTCGCCCCCGACGCCGTCGCCGCCCTCACCATCGGTATTCCTCCCCAACCCCTCGGCGTCCGCCTCGAACACCAGATCGCGGAGCCGCGGAATCTGGGAGAGTCCGAGCCCCATCGACACCAGATCCCGGCCGCTGCCTGAACCGGCACCCAGCCGGCCCAACGTTCGTTCGATGTCCCGGACTTCGCGAAGCAGGATTCGGAAGGCCTCAAGGCGTTCGTGATGGGAGAGAAATGCGGCCACGGCCCCCTGCCGACGCCGGATGGCCAACACTTCCGCCAGCGGCTGGCTCAGCCAGTCCCGGAGCAGCCGCGCCCCCATCGGGGTCGAGGTTTTCTGAAGCGCCGAATACAGGGATCGCGCCCCGGGCACGTCCCGGTGAAGCGGTTCCAGCACCTCCAGGTTCCGCAGCGACGCGGCATCGATATGGAGGAACTGGGAGGTCTCGTAGAACACCAGGCCGGTGACCTGCGCGAGATCGCGCCGCAGATGCTGGGTCAGGTAATGCACCACCCCTCCCGCGGCACCGGTCGCCGCGGCCCGGTTGCGGAGACCGAAGCCGTCCAGCGACGCCACCCCGAACAGTTCCTGCAAGGTGAAGGACGCGGTCTCCGGACCGAACGCCCAGGCCTCATGCCCGTGCACAGCCCCCGCCCGCTCGGCGAGGCGTGAACCGAGGGCGGTGTCGGAATCGGGAAAAATCAGCTCGGCCGGTCGCACCCGTTCGAGTTCCGCCTCCAGGCCGTCGGCGTCGGGAAACTCCGTCACCCGGAAGGAACAGGTGGTGAGATCGACGAGAGCCAGGCCGAAGCGGCCGCCGGAGGCGAAGACCGACGCCAGAAAGTTGTTCCTTTCGGCGGTGAGCATGCGGTCGTCGAAATGCGTGCCCGGACTCAGGATCTGCGTGACCTCGCGTTTCACCAGTTTGCCGGGCTTCGCCTCCTCGGTCTGGTCGCATACGGCCACCTTGTGACCCGCCTTGAGCAGCCGCGCGATGTAACCCTGGGCGGCATGGAACGGAAGGCCGCACATCGGCACATCCTGCCGCTTGGTCAGCGCGAGATTCAGGATCGCCGCGCTCCGCTGGGCGTCCTCGAAAAACATCTCGTAGAAATCACCCAGTCGGAACAGCAGCAGGACATCCTTCGGCAACCCGCCCTTGATCCGGCGATATTGCGCCATCATCGGCGAGAGTTGTGTTTCGGCTGACACGGGCCGCGACGTTAACCGCCGAAAAAACGCGCGCGAACGAAAATTTCACGTGAACTCGGGGATGAGATTCCGGTATGAGAAGCAACAAGCCTGCAATGATTGCCGCGTGGACAGCGGAGTGCGTTCGTTCGGAGGTTTCCTCCGGCGGCTGTGGTCGCACCCCTTCAACCGCACGCCCCCCCGGCAGCCCGCAGGGTAACCTAGGCGCCAGCCTCACTTGTGATCGGGGGTGAACGCAGATGCCAGCCAAGAAGAAGGCCGCTAAGAAAGCCGCGAAGAAGAAGAAGTAGCTTCCAGTTCCCGACCGAACCCAAACCTCGATGAGGCTGGCTGGCGCTTTGCGTCGCCAGCCTCTTCGTCTTCAAACTCCCTCCCCGTGGCGCGCCCCGGGCCGCATCCCGGCGAATCCTCGACACTCGAAAATCCGTTGGCTCCGCCCCGACCCCGTCCCTATCGTCGCCCCATGTCAGAATTCGCCGCCTACGTGAACCAAGGTGCCGCCCGCGTGACCTCCTCCATGCTCGCCCGCGTCGCCCGTCAGCTCCCCGCCTGGAAACTCGAGTTCACCCAGATCGCCGCCCCGCAATTCCCCCATCTCGTCGACCAACTCGAGTTCCTGGCCGACGCCGTCGAGGACTACGCCGAACGGGTCTACCTGGATCTCCCGCTCTACGCCGCCGCCCAGGCCGTGTTCGCCCTGACCTACGCCCACAAAAAGGTCGATGTCATTCCCGACCTCATCCCCAACACCGGCCGGGCCGATGACTCCAGCGTGGTCCGCGCCGTGCTGATCCAGAACGAACGCGCCTTCGCCGCCTACGCCGAATGGTGCGGCCTCGACTGGCATCGCATCACCAGCCAGCCGTGAGGGCGACTGCCGGCGAACCCCGGTCGGTCCGCGAGTCCGGAGTACAACATGCCTCCGCACCCCTCCCCAGCGGGGTTCAACGCGCCCGAAACCGCCAGCCTCCCTCGGGCCTGCCTTTCGCGCTGGCCTTTCTCCTCCTTGGTTCATCGCTCTCCCGGCTGACCCAGACTTTCGCCGCAGAAGGTCCCGCGTCGGATGCCTCCGCCCTTCCCGGACCCCTCTCCCGACAACTCCAGGACCACCTCGCCCAGCCGGAGTTCACGGCGGCCACCTGGGGAATCCGCATCGCACGTCTCGAGAACGATGCCACCCTCTTCGAGACCAACGCCCACAAACTGCTCAAACCGGCGTCCTGCGGAAAACTGTTCACCGCAGCCCTCGCCCTCGACCAACTCGGGCCCGCTCACCGGATCCGCACCGACCTCATCCCACGCGGAGTCGTCCGCCCCGACGGCTCCCTCCTGGGGGATCTGGTCGTCCTGGGCCGGGGCGACTTCTCCCGGGCCGCACGATTTCTCCCACCCGACTCCGACTTGGATCCCCTCCAGCCCTTCGTCGAGGCCCTGACCCGCGCCGGGATCCGACGCATCGAAGGGGCGGTGGTCGCTGATGACTCCCTGTTTGGGGGATCCACGATCGGAACCGGTTGGACCTGGGACGACCTCCGTTACTACTACGGCGCCGAGGTCAGCGCACTGACGGTCGATGACAACGTGGTCGACCTGGAACTTACACCCGGCGCCTCGGAGGGTGACCCCGTCCGCCTCGTGACCCGACCCACGACCGATTACCTCCGCTTCGACACCTCCGAACTCCGCACGGGAGCTCCGCGCACTCCCTCGTCGGTTGAAGTCCGACGTCTTCCCGGCACCCGCGAGGTCCGAATTTCCGGACGCATCGCTGCGGGCGATGCGGTGTGGAAGGACGCCGTGCCCGTGCCCGAGCCGGGCGGATATTTCGCCAGCCGCCTCCATCGGCAGTTGGAAATGGGCGGAATCCGGGTGCGCGACGGATGGCGGCACGGACCCGGGGAAGCAAGCGGTCTCCCCGCCCCATCGCCCTTCCCTCCTCGCATCGCCGTCGAATCCCGCCCCATCGCGGAACTCGTCCCCGCAATGCTCAAACCCTCGCAGAACCTCTACGCCCAGCTCCTCCTGCTCCGGTGCGGCGAGTTGGAACCTGCGAAAAGCCCGGACGAGGACCTGGAAAGTCGCGGCCTGCGGGGACTGCGCCGTTTCCTCGATCGGGCGGGCATTTCCCCGGCCGAGGTGCAGATCGACGATGGCTCCGGACTTTCCCGAAGTTCGCTCGTGACGCCGGCCGCTTTGGTGCAATTGTTGAGGTCCATGGATGGGCATTCCCAACGGGAGATTTTCTTCGGCGGACTCCCGGTGGCAGGCGTCGATGGCACGCTCCGTACGCGTCTCCGCCGAACCCCGGCGGAGGGAAATCTTCGGGCCAAGACCGGTTCCCTGCGTTACGTGAACACGCTTTCGGGCTGCGTCACCAACGCGGCCGGACACCGGCTAGTCTTCGCCCTCATGCTGAATGCCTATCAACCTCCCCCCGGAGGTCGGTCGGGCCGGGAAGCGCTGGATGTCGCGGCTGAACTCATCGCCCGCAGCCGCGAATGAAAAACCCCGATCGCAGCACGATCCCGCGCAAGACGGTCTATCGGCTCTCCGTGTATTTCCGCTGCCTCAACCGGCTCAAAAACAACGGCATCGTGACCGTTTCCAGCGAGGCCCTGGCCCGCGCCGCCGGGGTCAAACCGACGCAACTGCGCAAGGACCTCGCGCACTTCGGGCAGTTCGGCACGCGCGGCCTCGGCTACGAGGTGACCCAGCTGGCCCGCACCATCTCGGACGTGCTGGGAAACCATAGCCTCCAGCCCGTCATCCTCGTCGGGGTCGGCAAACTCGGCTCGGCACTGCTGTCCTACGGAGGGTTCGCCCAGGAGGGTTTCGAGATCATCGCGGCCTTCGACATGGATTCCTCCAAGCAGCGGCTCCGCTCCCCGCTGCCCATCTACCCGATGGAGAAACTGGCCGAATTCATCCACCAACGACACGTGCGCATGGCCATTCTCTGCGTGCCCGCCGCCGTCGCCCAGGAAGTCGCCAACCAACTCTTCGCCGCCGGGATCGGAGGCGTGCTCAACTTCGCCCCCATCGTCATCCACGCCCCCGACGACGCCATCGTCAACCACGTCAACCTCGCCATCGAACTCGAGAACCTCAGCTACTTCATCCAAACCTGAGTCAACCCGAAGATTCTCTTTGCACGGGACCCCGGCCCAAGCCCACACTTGCCCCGCTTTCGGTGGAGAGGTGGCTGAGTGGTTTAAGGCGCACGCCTGGAAAGCGTGAGTGGGCTTATACCTCACCGGGGGTTCGAATCCCCCCCTCTCCGCCAGTTTCCTTTCGGCCTTCTCGTTCCCCGTCCCCGTCCCCGCACCCGTCTCGCAGCTGCCGTCTTTGTTCTCCCCTCTCCGAACTCCGATCTCCGATCTCCGATCTCACCTTCCCAACGTGGATTCCAGAAACTTCCGGATCCGGCTCGGCCGACGGTGATCGGTGTCCTTCAGGGGATTGTTCTCCCGGCTCGTGATCTGGCGTCCCTGCTCATCCAGCACCACCAAGGCTGGAATCCCACGCTCCGCAAACGGCCGGCCATAACGGCGGACAACCTCAGCATCCCACTTCGGTCCACCGCGCTCCCCCACGTCGATCGGCGTCAGGACCCAATGTTCCGCCACCCAGGGCACCAACCGGGAGTCGGTGGTGAGTCGGGACATCATCGCCCGCGAGTCGGAACACCAGTTGGCGCCAAACACCAGCAACACGTCTCGATTCGACCGCGCAGCCTCCGCCACCGCCGACGCAATGGCCGTGTCGGGCTCCGAATACTCCGGGAACGGCCGGGAGACCGGGCCGGCTTTCCGGGAGACACATCCGGTTCCGGCCCCGATCAGCATGAGGAACAGCAACAGGGACCTCGACAGCGACACGGCCTGGGACAGGGTCCAATCGGGCTTGCGGTCAATCCTTTGGGTCACTCCGGCAATCACGATGAAACCTTGCCCCGGTCCCATGCGTCCCTCAAGCGTGCCGATTCCTCCAACCTCCCGCTTGTGGCCTTGACCAACTGAGGCCAAGAGTAGCCCGTGATGGACCCCACCGAAGCCAGCACCGTCCGGCCAGGGAACCGCCGATACGTCCCCGCCGGATTCATCAACCCGTCCATCCTCCTGCGGGCGTCGCTGGTCCTCGTCCTTTTTCTCTCCCTCCTGCCCAGCCAGGCCGCCGATCCCGCCGAAGCCCGCAAGAAAATCCTGTCCGGCGAGTACCAGGAAGCCATCGAACTCGCCACCACCGCTCTCGCGGAACGCCCCCGGTCCGATGACTGGCACCTGATCCTCATCGAATCCCTGCTCACCGTCGGCCGTTACCCGGAAGCCCAGCGCGCCTTCACCAACGCCCTCGCCCGTTCCCCCCGCAGTCTGCCCATCCGCTGGATCGGCCGGGAAGTGCTCCTGCGCAACGGTCGTCCCGCCGACGCCGCGGACATGGTGACCTCCATCGCCGAGAACGCCTCGCAGCGCCCCGGCTATTACCGCGATCCCTCCGATCTCATGGCCGTCGGACGCGCCATGGTCCTGCTCGGCGCCGATCCGAAGGAAGTCCTCGACCGCATCTATCTCGCCGCCCGCAAGGCCGTACCCAATCTGCGCGATTCCTATCTTGCCGCCGGGGAACTGGCCCTCGCCAAGCACGACTCCGCCCTGGCCGCCCGGCAGTTCGATGAGGGAATCAAAAAGTTTCCCACCGACCCCGACCTGCTCGCCGGACGGGCCCGCGCCTTTCTCGATGGCGAGCGCAAGGAGATGGCCAAGTCCCTGGAAGCCGCCCTCAAGACCAATCCCCGGCACATCCCCAGCATGCTGCTTCTCGTCGAACACCGGATCGACGCCGAGGATTACGACACCGCGACCCAGACGCTGAAGGAGATCCACGCGGTCAACCCCGCCCAACCCGACGCCTGGGCCTTCGCCGCCGTGATCGCGCATCTGCGCAACGACGCCGCCGGCGAACGCAACGCCCGCTCGAATGCCGTCCGGTACTGGCGCACGGACCCGGGCGTTCCCCATTTGATCGGCCGCAAGCTCTCCCAGAAATACCGCTTCGCCGAAGGTGCCGCCCTCCAGCGCGAGGCCCTGCGCTATGATCCGAATCATCTTCCCGCCAAAGCCCAGCTCGCCAGCGACCTCCTCCGGCTCGGCGAGGAGGGGGAAGGCTGGGAACTGGTGCAGCAGGTCCATGACGCCGATGCCTACGACGTCACCGCCTTCAACCTGACCACGCTCGAGGATTCCATGAAGGGCTTCGTGGCCCTGACGAACGCCCACTTCATCGTGCGCATGAGCTCTCAGGAGGCTGGACTCTACGGCCACCGCGTCCTGGCCCTGCTCGAACGCGCCCGCACCAACCTCGTGCCCCGCTACGGCCACGACCTCTCCCTGCCCACCATCGTCGAAATCTTCCCCAACCCGAAGGACTTCGGGGTCCGCACCTTCGGCATGCCCGACAACCCGGGCTATCTCGGCGTCTGTTTTGGTCGCGTGATCACCGCCAACAGCCCCGCCGCCAATCGCAACACCCCCGTCAACTGGGAGGCCGTCCTCTGGCACGAGTTCTGCCACGTGATCACCCTCCAGAAGACCGCCAACAAAATGCCCCGCTGGCTCAGCGAAGGCATCTCGGTCTTCGAGGAACGCCGGGCCAACCCGTCCTGGGGCGAACAAATCTCCCCGCGCTACCGCGAAATGATCCTCGGCACCGACCTCACCCCCGTGTCCCGTCTCAGCGCGGCGTTCCTCACCCCGAAATCCCCCGTCCACCTCCAGTTCGCCTATTTCCAATCCTCCCTGGTCATCGACTTCATCGTGCAACGGTTCGGGTTCTCCAACCTTGTGGACATCCTCAACGCGCTTCGCGAAGGCGCGTTCATCAACGACGCCATCGCCCGTCACACCGAGCCCATGGACGATTTTGAAAAGAACTTCGCCGTCTACGCCCGCAAGGTCGCCGAATCGCTCGGACCCGGTCTCGATTGGACCAATCCCAAGGATTCCCGCGACAACCTGCCCCCCGGCGTGGCCGCCCTCGCCGAGAACCTCCCGCTGGCGCCCTCGAAGCAACCGAACTTCTACCAGCTGAAATCCGAGGCCCTGCGGCTGATCGAAGCCCGCGAATGGGGCTCCGCCAAGGTCCCCCTCCGCGAACTGGTCCGGCTCTACCCCAATGAAACCGGCGCCGATTCCGCCCAGGCCCTGCTGGCCCGTGTCCACCGGGCCCTCGGCGAATCGGACGAGGAACGCGACGCCCTGGAAAAGTGGGCCGCCCTCGACGACGCCGCTCCCGAGGCCTACGCCCGGCTGATGGAACTGGAGACCGCCCGGGGCGACTGGACCGCCGTGCTGCGCAACGGCTCGCGTTACCTGGCCGTCAACCCGCTCGTCCCCACCCCCCACCGCTACCTCGCCCGCGCCGCCGAGGCCACCGGCGACCCCAACGCCGCCATCTCCAGCTTCCAAACCCTGCTGCGGCTCGACCCGCCCAATCCGCCCGAGGTGCATTACGAACTGGCCCGGTTGCTCGTCGCAAAACAACCGGCGGACGCCCGTCGCCACCTGCTCGAATCCCTGCAGGACGCCCCCCGTCATCGCGCCGGGCTGGCCCTTCTGCTGAAAATGGACGCCGCCAGCACGGTCACCAACGCCTCCCCCGCATCCACCAGTGCCCCCACCACCAACGCACCGACAGCCACCGCCGCCCCCGCGGCCACGCCGGCCCCCGGATTCCAATAGACTTCATCCACCCATCGGTTTCTCCCGACACCGCACCTCCAAGGAATGCTCCGCCCCCGTATCATCCTGGCCGCGCTCCTGCTCCTGACGGCCGCCGCCGTTTTCGGGCAGCGCCGCGGATTCCGCGGGGGCTGGGGGGGCGAAAGTCACATTCCCGAATCCGCCACCACCGCCCGCGAGGTCGAGAATCACAGCACCGAAACGCCGCTTTGGAGCAACCCGCCCGGGTTTGAACAGGACGCCTTCACCTTCGCCCGCGTGCGCTATACCCACAATGGCTTCGGCGGCCGGGGCGGATGGTCCACCGACGCCCCGGACAGCGACCTGAATCTCTCCTACCGGCTCCAGCAAATGACGTCCGTGCTCGCGGATCCCAACGGACGATTCATCCGCCTCACCGATCCGGACCTGACCTCCTACCCCTTTCTCTATCTCGTCGAGGCCGGCGCCCTCTCGTTCTCCACCGAGGAAGCCACCGCCCTGCGCAATCATCTGCTCAACGGGGGATTCCTCATGCTCGATGATTTCTGGGGCGAACGGGAATGGAACACCGCCGAGGCCTGCCTGAAACAGGTGTTCCCCGACCGCGAATTCGTCGAGCTATCCCTCGACCACGAACTCTACCGCCGGCCGTTCCAGATCCAATCCAAGGGCCAGGTCCCAAACTGGTTTGTGGGTACCCAAAGCCAGTGGACTCACCAAACCTGGGAAGGCCCCCCGGACCGCGAGGACGCCCGGGAAGTGCATCACCGCGCCATTCTCGACGACCGCAACCGCATCATGGTCCTGGCCACACACAACACCGACAACGGCGACGGCTGGGAGCGCGAGGGCGAGAATCATTATTTCTTCGAACATTTCTCCGAGAAGATTTCCTATCCGCTCGGCATCAATATCGTGTTCTACATCATGACCCACTGATGAGCTACAACCCTCTCCCCATCCCCGCCTCCGCGGGTTCCGTCGACACCGCCTCCGAACGCGCGTCCGTGGAACGTCTGATGTCCAGCCGGGGCCGCATCGAGTCCGAACTCGCCAAGGCCATCGTCGGCCAGAACGAGATCATCGAGCAGATCCTGGTCTCCCTCATCGCCGGCGGACACTGCCTCATCACCGGCGCTCCCGGTCTCGCAAAGACGCTGCTCGTGAAATCGATCGCCCAGATCTTTCACCTCAAGTTCCAGCGCATCCAGTTCACCCCCGACTTCATGCCCGCCGACATCACCGGAACCGACATCCTCCAGGACGGCGGCGGCGATCGTCGCATGGTCTTCGTCCCGGGACCCGTGTTCGCAAACATGGTGCTCGCCGACGAAATCAACCGCACCCCGCCCAAGAC
>CAYZAE010000206.1:0-11016 GCA_964476125.1 uncultured Verrucomicrobiota bacterium
CTGCCGCTTTGCCGCCAAGGTCCGGCGGCATTCCCACAGAGACCTGTCCCCCGTCGCGGGGGGCGGGAGCTAAAGAGTCTGTCCCTTGGTCGAGGATCCGGAAAACCGGACGGAGGCTGTCGATTCTTGTGCCCCGGCCAGAAGACCTGTCCCTCTGTGCGCGGTTCCCGGACGGCGGGGGGGACGTCGGGCGGGATGAAAAGCGGCAGGGGGCTGCCGCACTCCACAAGTCAGGGCCGAGCCGCGGTGTCGAAGGCGGCGGCGGTGGTCAAGCCGGCGTTGCGAAGCAGATCGGCCCGGGAACCGCGCAGGGCGGCGTCGGCAGGCTGGGCTTCGATGCGGTCGGAGAGGGCGGCCACGGTGTCATACCAGAAGCCCGCTCCCGGGGGAGTGTCTGCGCCGGCTTCGACGCGCTTGATGAAGCCACTGGCGACGAGGTCGGTGGAGCGATTGTCGGGATCAGTGACCAGCGCAACCACCCACTGATACTCGGTGCCGGGAACGAGTTTGACGTCGGTGCCCTTGAGATCGAGTCGCTGGATGCCGGCGTTGGCGGCCTGGTCGAAGGATCTGCTGAAGACGGGTTCGGCTCGGTTTTCCTGGAGAATGGCGAGTTCGAGTCGGGCCTTGGAGGGGCGGGACTGGAACCAGAACAGGGACGGCTGTTCGCGCGTGGTGAAGCCGACATCGGCAGGGGCGAGAACATCAAGACTGACGAGTTGTTCGCCGGTACCGCGGGAACCTCCGGTGAGCCGGACCGAGGGGGCGGGTTTGGTGACGGGGCGGAATTTGGGGGCGGCAGGCCGGTTGGTGGAAGCTCCGCTGGTGGCAGTGCGGAGGGCGTTGGTGCCGGCAGGTTGGGAGGACGCGGGATCCTTCGTCTGGGACTGCGCCTGCGCCTGCGCCTGGGCCTGAGGGCGGAGGAGGGGCGTGGCGGCGAGCAGAAGCAGCACGAGCCGGAGGTGGATTTTCATGAGGAGGATGGGGAGGTCGGTCCGTGTCCGTGTCCGGTTCGGTCGATGACAGAGTAGATGGTGACCGGCTCGGATTTGTTTTTCAAGAGCAGGGTGCCGACGCGGGTGACATGGAATTCGTCGGCGAGATGGATGCGGGTGGCTTCGCTGATGAGGATGCGGCACTCGGGATGCGGGGTGGCTGGGTCGGTCCAGTCCTTGTCGTAGCTTTCGAGCCGGGAGGCGGTGTTCACGGAGTCGCCGATGACGGTGTATTCCTGGCGTTCGGTGCTGCCGAGGCTGCCGGCGACGAGGTTGCCGGTATGGACGCCGATGCGCATGCCGCAGACGGGGAGCCCGCGTTGTTGCCAGAGGGTGTTGAGTTGGCGCATCTGGCGGCCCATGGCAATGGCGCAGCGGACGGCGTTTCGGGCGTCGGTGCGGAGTTCCTCTTCGGTGGTGCGCGGGATGGGCACGCCGAACACGGCCATGATGGCATCGCCGATGTATTTCTCGATGACGCCCTTGTGGGCCATGATTTCGTTGGCCATGGCCTCCATGTACTCGTTGAGCCAGTCCATGAGCACGGCGGGGTCGAGTTTCTCGGAGGTGGCGGAGAAGCCCTCGAGATCGGTGAAGAGGACGGTGGCGGTGAGTTTCTGGGAGCGGGGGCGGTGGCCGGCGAGGAACTGGTCGCGTTGTTCCCAGAGGGCCTGGGCGATGTCGGGGGACACCTGGCGGGCGAAGAGCTTCATGAGCTGTTCGCGGGACTGTTGTTCGCGGAAGGAGATGTAGGAGGTGACCAGGGCTCCGGCGGGGATGAAGGCGACGGCGGGGGCGGCCAGGGGGATCCACCAGCCGAAGCCGAAGGCGATCCAGGCGGTGGCTGCCAGTCCAGCGAAGCAGAGCAGGGCGGTGAAGGCGGAGATCCAGGGCGACCGGATGGTGTGTCCAATCAGGCCGGCGGCGAGGCACCAGACCAGGATCCAGGCGTCCTCGATCCAGTCGGCCCAGAACCGGACGGGGGGATGTCCGTCGACGGCCTGGCGGATCAGCTGGTTGACGATGATGGACTGGAGCTCGATGCCGCGGTGGCTTCGTTGGGTGGGTGTGACGCGGTCGTCGGAAACGCTGGGGGTGTTGACGCCGACGATCACGATCTTGTCGTTGAAGACGACAGGCGGGATTTTTCCAGAGAGGACGGCGGTGACGGGGAAGCGGGTGAATTGGTTGGGGCACTTGAAGTCGAGGAGCATCTGCCAGCCGCCGGAGTGGGCGGCGACGTAGGCGCCGTCGTTGGACTGGAAGGGGCGGAGTCGGGCTTTGCCGAGGAGCATGCCCTCCGGGTTGGCGGGGTCGGGTGCGGGCACGATGCCGTGCTTTTCGAGGTGGGTGAGGGCGAGTCGAAAGGGGAGGGAATCGAGGGTGTCGCCGGACTTGCTGGTTTCGAACAGGAGACTGCGGCGGACCTTGGGGATGGTGCTGTCGACCTCGACGTCGGGGGGCAGGTTGTCGTTGAAGGCGATGCGTTCCGGTTGGTCGCGGAGCACGGGAGGGGCGCCAATGCCGTCGCGGGTGTAGATGGCGATGATGTTGGGGTGGGCGAGGAAGACTTCGGCGAGTTCGTTGGAGTGGAGGCCGCTTTTGGGCACGGGAAGGTCGCGCCAGATGTCGAGGCCGATGACGGACGGTTGGCCGGCCTGGATGCGGAGGAGCAGTTGGGCGAGTTTCTGGTCGTCGAGGGGCCAGTCGAGGGAGGGATTCTGGATGTCGTCCTCGGTCAGTTCGACGATGACGATGGGTTCGCTGTTGGGGGCGAGGGGCTGGTGACGGATCAGGAAGTCGTAGGTTTGGAACTCGAGGAACTGAAGGAATCCCAGGTGTCGGATGGCGAGGGTAACGGCGAAGGCGAAAAGGACGATGAGAAAGCTCACGCCGCGGGGCGAGAGCTGGTAGGTCTGCCTGGCTGGGGCTGGTGCGTTGGGACCGGCGCTCATGCGCCTAGAGCCAATTGCCGACGATCAGGTAGGGGGACCAGTAGCAGGGATGGCGGAAGCGCCGGTCGGCGAGCATTTGGAGCTGTGCGGCCTGCAGGGCGCGGGCCTTGGAGAGGGAGGGGTCCTGCCGCAGCTGGCCGTAGAGTTCGGACACCAGCGCGGAGGTGGACTGGTCGTTCACGAACCAGAGGGTGGCGAGGGCGCTGCGGGCGCCGGCCTTGACGGCGACCCCGGCGAGGCCGAGCGCGGCGCGGTCATCGCCGGCGGCGGTCTGGCAGGCGCTGAGCACGAGCAGTTCGACGGGACGTCCGCGGTATTGTCCGGGGCGGATCAACGATTCGAGATCGTTGAGGGTGAGTTTCGAGTCGTAGGTGAGGACGTAAGAGCCGCGGACGTCCTTGTCGAACTTCCCGTGGGAGGCGATGTGAACGATCGAATACTGTTCGTCGGACATCCGGCGCCGGAGTTCGCCGAGGGTGAAGGCTTCGTTGGCGAGCGTGGTTCCGCGGTACATCGGGCTGATGGCGCTGAGTTCGTCGGCGACGAAGTAGAGCGGGGGGAAACCCTGGACCGAATTGGTGAGGCCGTTGAGCAGGAGCCGGCTTCGTTCGCGTTCGATGGGCTGTGGTTCCACGAGGGAGAGTCCGGGCGCGGCGGCGACGGCATAGTCCTCGATCACGAACCGTTGTCCGTCGTGAAGGCTGGCGAAGGGGATGGTGCGGAGGGCGCCGTCGGGGACGAAGACGAGGGTGTTGATGTGCCGTTCCTCGAGCAGGGGGCGGATGGGTTGGATCAGCCAGTCATGCAATTGCCGGGCCGGCACGAGGTAGCCGTGGCTGGTGCGGTTTTCGAGGCCGCGGCGGAGGGCGCGGACCTGGCTGGCAAGATTTTCGGCGGTCACCTCGGCGGTGAACTGCCGGAGATCGGCGCCGAGGCCGACGAGGATTTCCGTGCGATCGGGGAGGGGAACGAAATAGACGACGGCGGTGGAGGGGTCGACGTTGTCGAGCGACCGGGCCTTGCCGCGCTGGATGTTGACGCAGTCGTCGCGGAAGTAGTCCTCCAGCTCGACGGCCTTGAGTTGCTCGACGGTTTCGCGGGCTTCGCGGAGCAGGGTGCGGTTCCGTTCGGGGTCCTGGGTGGTGCGGGCCTGGCGGAGCAGGAGATCGGCGAGTTCGAAGAACATGGGTCCTTCGGATTCGCGGAAGGGCAGGTGGGAGGCGGCGTTGCCGTAGCCGAGGGAGAGGTCGTGGCGGATGGGTTGGAGCGATTGGACGGCGCGGCGGTAGGCGGCGATGGCGGGTTCGGCGTCGCCGCGTTTGCGGAGGAGCCGGCCGGTCTGCCATTCCCAGCGGTAGAGGGCCTCGGGCATGCGGGCCTGCTGGGCGGCGAAGGCGGCGCGCTGGGAGAGTCCGAGGGCGGCGTCGGCGTTGCCATCGCGTTCGTAAAGATCCCCGAGGTATCCCAGGGCGTAAGTGCGGAGGGACGGGGCGGGGAGCGATTCGGCCAGTTCGAGACAGCGGGAGAAGGAGCGGTGGGCGCGGACGAGGCGGGCCCGGGCGGGGTCCGATTCGCGGAGGGCGAGCTGGCGGTCGGTGAGCCCGGCGGTGAGGAGGAGGAATCCCTTGGCGTGGGAGTCGGACATCCGATCGATTTCGGCGAGAGCCCGGGCGTTGTAGCGTTCGCCGGCTGCGGCGTCCTGGGCGCGGGTGGCGGTGGCGGCGGCGTTGGCGAGGGCCTGGGCGGCGAGACCCGAGGTGTCATCCTTGGGGGCGAGCGAGGCGGCTTCGTCGAAGGCGGCGAGGGCTTCGGGGGTTTGGTGGCGGAGGGCGAGCAGATTGCCGCGGTCGTTGAGAATGGAGGCTGCGAGTTTTGAGGGTGCGCCGGTGCGGGCGGAGGCGAGGGCCTGGTTGAGCAGGGCTTCGGCGCGGTCGAGGTCGAGGGTCAGCAGCAGGGCGCCGCCGAGCCGGGCCTGGACGAGGGGGAGCTGGGCCTGGCCGGGGACTTGTTGGGCGGCGTTGAGGGTGGATTCGAGAAGCTGGACGGCGCGTCGTTGCTGGCCGAGGGCCTGATAGGCACCGGCGAGGGACACGGAGGTGAGAACCCGGGCCTCGGATGGGCGTTGGGAGTCGGGGGCGGCGAGGGATTGTTCCCAGGCGGAGGCGGCTTCGGAAAAGGCTCCCCGGGCGAAGGCCGTGCGGGCGCGTTCCTCGAATGAGAGCGGGTCGGCGAAGGTCTGCAGATGCAGGCAAAGCAGGAGCCAGGGGAGGGCTCGAAGGCGGGAGGGGCGGGGGTGCATCGCGGAGGCGGCGATCATTGCGTTCGTGCTACTTACCCTGTCCGTCGAAGTAAAGCCTGACGGTGGGTGAGTTCGGGGGCGGTTCTGCGCCGTTGACAGGGGCCGGGGACAGGGCGGAAAAGGCTGGGGTGCCCACGACGGATCAGGAGTTTCTGCCCGCGCGGGCGAGGATCGCCCGGGCCCGGGCGGCGGTGGACCGTATGTCGGCCGAGTTGGCGGGCTGGCTTCAGCGCCGTCGGGCTGCGGACGCCTTGCAGCAGTACCGGACGCAGCTGGGGTTTCTGGAGGCGCAGCTGGGGGAGGGGTTGAAGCGGTTGCTGGACGATCTGGGCAACCTGGCGGCGGGCGGTGCGGAGCTGGGGCGGGTGTATCGGGGATGCCGGGAGGTGGAGATCCGGTTGGCGTGGCTGGGGCGGGTTTGGGGTTATTTCCGGCGGAAATTCGACCAACGCGACGAGGGGGGCGGGGACAGGGCGCGGGCGGTGCGGGAGGCGTTGTTGGCGGCGGATGAAGTGGTGTGGAGCTGTTATGCGCCGGCCTTCGAATCGCGGAAGTGTGCGGTTCCGGCGGCGCCACTGCCTTACTTCGAGGCGTTGTTCACCCCGAACGCGCAGCCCCGGACCCGGCGACCGCCGGAGTTGGATGGGGACGTCGACCAGCCCTTTCTCAAGCTCTGCCTCCAGAGCCTGCCCATTCCGGTGCTTGGGCTGCCCTGGGTTTGTGTGGACGAGCCTTGGTGGCTGGTGCTGCTGGCGCACGAGGTGGGGCATCATGTTCAGCACGACCTTGAGCCGGCTTCCGGGGCCGTCCGGCGGTTCGCGGAACTGCTGGCGGAGAAGGCCGGGGACGAGTGGTTCGCACGGGGCGAGGAGGTCTTTGCGGATGCGTATTCCGTGCTGTGCTGCGGGACATCGGCCATTCGGGCGCTCGTCGAGTTTGTCCTCGATGACGTGAATGCCTTTCATGCCTCGGTGCGGGCGCAGTACCCATCGCCGCGGGTGCGGCTGGCGATCATGACCGAGCTGGCGCGGCAATTGGGGTTGTCGGTGTCGGGCAGTGTGCCGGAGTACGTGAGGCAGCCGGAGGAGAAGGATCTTCCTCCGGCGGTGGTTCGGGATCTGGGCGTGGTGGGGGCGGTGGCGGACGCAGTCCGGGCCTGGACCGCCGAGGGGGGAGGCACGCTGGAGACCCTGACCGGATTCCGATCCGCGGACTTTGAGACCTCGGGCGTGGTCGAAGGCGGCATGCGGTTTTTGTTGAGAAAGGAGGATCCGCCGATGGGGGAGAGACTGGCGTCGGCGCGGCACGCGGTCTCGGCGGGCATGCGTGGATGGTCCCTGTGCGAGGCGCGGTGGCGTGGGGATCCGGGGGTGGCGGAGGGTGTGTTGGGGGTGCTGGGTGATTTGGCGGTGCGCCTGCCGCGGGTCATCCGGAAGGCGCGGGTGGAGGGCACGCGGGCCGGGGTGACGCGGGTGGGGCCGGCGGGGTCGCTGGCGGCGGCGTTGTCGCAGGCCCCGATGGAGGAGTTGTCATGACGGCGGTGCGTTATCTCCTCGCGGTGGATGCGGCGTGGAACCTGGAGGTGCGCCGGGAGAACCACGTGGTGGCGGTGCGCGGATTGCAGCGCACCGAAGTGCCGCATGCGCCGGGTTGCCGGGTTCCGGTGGCGCCGGGGTTGGGACTCCCGGAGGCCACGGCGGAAGCGACGCGGCTGGCGCGATTGGCCTCGAAACTGGCGGCGCGGGATTATGCAGATGGGGTGGTGAAGGCGATGGGGCGGGGTTTGTTCGAGAATCTGCTGGGGTCGGAGGTGTGGGGGAAAATCATCGCTGATGCTGGGACGGTCGGGGCGAGGCGGGTGGAGTTGGCGCTGGCCTGGCCGGAGACGGAGCACGATCTCCACCGGTTGAATTGGGAGCTGATGTGCGACGGCGACCATTTCCTGGCGGAGGGCGTGGCGGTGGCGTCGGCGGGCGGGGTGCGGATTCCGTTGGTCATCACGCGGGTCGTGCCCGGGGCGGTGTTTGGCGGGCGGGGGATGTCGGTGCCCACGCGGTTCCTGTTTGCGGTGGGCTGTTCGCTCGAGGATCCGAGGGTGGCGCCGGGAGCCGAGTATGTGGCGTTGATGCGGCAGTTGGAGCGCATGGATCCGGCGCGCCTGCCGGTGGTGCGGGTTCTGCCGAACGCGAGCCCGGTGCGGTTGCACGAGGCGGTGGCGGACTTTCGGCCGGACGTGGTGCTGGTGGTGGCCCATGGCGTCCAGGACGCAGGGGAGGTTCGCCTCGAGTTCAAGCCGGACCCGGATGCGGCTCCTGGAAGCCACTGGCTGGGGGCTGCGCGTTTGCTGGAGGTCCTGCGACGGGATGAGGCCGGGCAGTCGGTGCTGCCGCCGATGGTGGTGTTGAGCGCGTGTTTCGGCGGGGCGGTGGATGATTTCGACGCCCTGCCAATGCCGGGAGGGGCGGGGGTGAGCAGTCATCCCTCGGCGCCGCTGGCGTCGGCCCTGGTGTCGGGTGGGGTGCCGGTGGTGATTGGAATGGGGGGCCGGATTTCGGACCGCACCTGCCGGTTGTTCACGCAGTTCTTTTGTTCCTCCATCGTGGGCGGCAGGGAATTGATGGATTCGCTGGAGCGCGGTCGGCGCGGCGTTTTTCTGCAGGGCGAAGATCCGACGCGGAGCCATGACTGGGCGTTGCCGATGCTTTTTCTGGCGGGGGGTGTGGCGCCGGATTTCCGGCCGACACCGCCGTTCAAGACCGGGGATCACTACGAGCTGAACACCCGCTTAATGTCGCTGGGCCTCCAGCCGCAGCGCACCGAGCCGGTTTGGGCGGCGCGTTTCGAGGCCCTGGAATCGGTGGGGTCGGGGTTGTTTCGGGACAAGCCTGTGTTGGTCATGGTGGGACCGAGCGGGTCGGGCAAATCGCGAATGCTACGGGAGCTGGCGGCGCGGGTGGTGCGATCGGGCGATTTCCCGATCCACCTCGATGGCCGGGTGGACGCGGAGGAGATCACGTCGGCGGAATTGCTGCGAAAAGCCCTGTTCCGGGCCTATCAGAAGGCCGGGGATGCGTGCGGGTTTGACTGGTCGGTGACGACGCAGATGGACGAGCTGAGGGCGGCGGACAAACCGGACGCGGCATTGAAGGAGGACGTGCGCAAGCTGTGGCGGGCGGACGACCGGGAGATCACGCCGCAGGTGCTTCGGCTCGCGCTGCGCCATGACCTGCGGGATTTCGCGAAGGCGCTGGAGGCGAAGCGTCCGGGTGTGCGGCCGGTGGTGTTTCTCGGGCACGTGGAGCTGCTCCCTTCGAAGTTCGTGGAGCGGTTGTTGTCGACCGACCTGCTGACCGCCTTTGGGCTGGGCACGGCGGAGTTTCCGATCCCGGTGGTGCTCACCTTCGATGGCACGCGGTTGAGTCCATTGCTGGCGAAGTCGCTGGTGGAAGGTCGGGAGCCGGCGGCCTGGTTCCAGATCCTGACGCTGGATGCGCTGGGGAGGGAGGAGGCGGTGGGGGCGTGTGAGCGGGTGCTGTTGCATCCGCACAACACCACCCTGCACAAGGCGGCGCGCACGCCCTGGATTCTGAACCGCGGGATCGACGCCAGGACCTTCGAGAAGCGCATCGGGCGGTTGTTGGACGACTCCTGGAACCCGGCGCTGCCGTCGGGATTCAACACCAAGGATCTCTACCGTTGGGTCGTCGAGGCGGAGGACGACGGTGTGGTGCGGTCGGCGGACGACAACGACATCCTCCGGGAGCTCGAGAAATAGATGCACGCGCCCGAGGCCAGGACAGCGGAGCTGGAGATTCCCGAGGAACTGGCCTCGGCGTGGGAGCGGCACAATCCCTGGGTCCTGGGGGTTCTGGCGGTCCTGCCGCGATGGATGGCGGAGTTGGCGGGTGGCTTGGGTCAGACCGCAGATCTCTATCGATTCCTCGATGAGGCGGTGTCCGAGGGATGGATCGACGCGGCCCCCTTGCAGGGCTTTCTTGCGGGAACACTTCGTCTCCGATGGGCGTTCGATCCGAGTTTCCCATCCCAGGAGACTCCTTCGCCGGAGGAAGAGGTGGCGGGGTCCGCGGGGGAGGTGACCCTGGCGTTGTCGACGGTCGAGTTACGTTCCAGCGGGTTTCGGTTTCGGGCTGGGGAGCGATGGCCAACAGGCCGCATGGGAACGGCGATCTTTGCGTGGGGCCGTTCGTCGGCCAGGGATCGGGAATCGGAACCGGAGCACCTGGGATTCGGGTTCGAGATTCTGAGATGCGAGGGGAGCGAGTGGTCCGGCTACGACGTGGAGGGCGCCTTTCGGCGAAACAGCGTGAGGGAAGAAGTCGTGCCGTCGGACCTTCTGGGACCCCGGCTGTATGCCGTGGCCACGCCGCGTCAATCGATCCGGCCTTTGCTGCTGGCCTATGCGGCGAGCGCTCTTGAGCGGAGCAACCGGCCGTGGTGGACCCTGGGAGCTGAATTCCGGCGGTTGCTGGACTCCGTGCCCCAACTGCCGGCGGACCTCGACCGATGCCGCCAGTTCCTGGGGTGGTTGCTGGGATCCACTGATCCCATGGGGGGCATTCAACAGCTCGACCGGCGGATCCGGTCGCACATTGAGCAGGGGGATGAAAGCTCGGGCCTGGCGTGGATGCTGATGGCGGAATCGTTCCTCGGCCTGCTGGGCAAACCGTTGCTGGCGGTGCTGGAGCTGAGCGAACGGCGTCTGGAGCTTTCGTATCGGCGGGATGTCGAGGAGCGGTACCTCGCCTCGTTCCTGGAACGGCGCGAGCAGGTGGAGGCGTTCCGGCGGTTGATGGCGTCGGAGCAGGGACAGCCCTGGGCGTTGCATTACCTCGGGGTGGGGGGGGTGGGAAAGACCATGCTTCTCCGGTATCTCCTGCATCGGGAGCTGCGGGAAGTTCCGTGTGCGCGGGTCGATTTTGATTTTCTCAAACCGGAGTACCCGGCGCGGCGTCCGGGCCAGCTCCTGCTCGAACTGGCGGACGGATTGCGGATCTTTTCGCGGGGTCGCAGCGATGAATTCTTCGAGCGATTCCGGATGGAGACCGACTCCCTTCATCTTCAACTCGACCAGATTCCGGTTTCGGCGGATCCGCTGGCGGTGCTGCGGGACAGCCGGTTCGGGTTCATGCTGGACGTGTTCGCGGACTTCCTCCGGCAGTTCAACCAGCCGCGTGTGGTGCTGATTCTCGACACCTGCGAGGAACTGGCGCGGCTGCGGGTGGAGGGACGTTTCCTGCCGGCGGTCGAGGCGACCTTCGAGATCCTCCAAGCCATCCAGCAGCGGTGTCCCTTCGTGCGGGTGGTGATGGCAGGGCGAAGGCTTCTGGGGGATGCGGGCGCCGGTTGGACAGCCGCGGGAAAGGACGCACCGCAGAATCCCCGGCCGTTCCTGTCGCTGCATCTCATCCGTGGATTCGACCGGGGGGAGGCCCTGCGGTTTCTGGGCACGATGAAAGTGCCGACTCCCGAGTCCGGTCGGGCGCCGATCACCGGCGAACTGGCGGAGGCGATATTGTCGAAAAGCCCGGAGGAAACGGCCGAACTGGCGGTCCGCTGGGACGACCCGCCCCGGCCGGGGAGCGAGTCGCGGTACAATCCGTTCGAGCTGTCGATGCTGGCGGACTGGTATCTCGGGGACGACACCGTGACGGTCGCGGCCATCCGGGATGCGGTGGGGGATCCCTATGTCGAGCATCGCATTCTCGGCCGGTTGCGGCATCCGCGTGTCCTGCATGCGCTGCCTTAT
>CAYZAE010000207.1:0-10809 GCA_964476125.1 uncultured Verrucomicrobiota bacterium
CCCAGCCGGCCCCGGTGGCGGTCCGGCCCGCTCCCGCTCCGGCGAAACCGCTCCCCGCCCCGGCGCAGGCCCAACGGCCGGCGGTGCAAGGGCCGGTCGCGGCACGTCCTGCGCCCGCTCCGGTGACGGCCCCGGCGCCGGTGCTTGAGGCGGGGGCGTTGAGGCACAGTTGGACGACCGACGCGAACTCGGTGGTGGGCAGTTGTCGGCCGTAGCTGAGGTACCGGGTCCAGCGGCCGTTTTCGAAGACGTAGCTCAGATCGGAGCGGAGAATGTCGCGGGCCTGGAGCGATTGATCGGCGAAGTGGAGGTTGAGCGGGGTGGTGGCGATGAACCAGCGTTCGACGCGTTCGTTGACGCGGACCTCGACCGGTTGGGCGACGTTGTCGATGGAGTAGAACGCCTGATTGATTGGGTCGAGGTTGGAGAGGATGACCCGGTAGAACAGTTCGCGGAGGTCGAGGCGCTGGATGCGCAGTTCATCGGCGGGGGCGGAGTAGTTGGTGAAGGCGGAGGGGATGGTGCCTTCGGTGGCGTTCCAGAGGCTGGCGAAGTTGGCGGGCGACATCTCGAAGGGTGGGATGGGGGCCCCGAGGGAGGAGACGATGACGATGCGGGCGCTGGAGGGTTCGACGGAGCCGTTGGTGCCCTGGACATAGGGCAGCTGGCTGTCGGTGGCCACGCCGACCTGGGCGGCGGGGTCGAGGGCGAAGAGCCGGTCGAAGCCCGCGCCGGTTTTGCGGACGCGGTCGAAGGGCACGCTCATTTGGTCGGCGATGAGTCCGGGCCAGTTGCTTGCGGCGGGGATGCTGCGGGTGAGTTGGATGTGCACCTTGAGGGCATCGGCCAGGTTGCCCATGTTGGTGGCTTCGGCCTGGCGGGCCGTGCGCTTCATCCGGGTGATGGTGGAGGTGGCGACGGCCGTGGCGAGCACGCCGATGATGGCGAGCACGCCGATGAGTTCGATGAGGGAGAAGCCGTGGCGGGCGGCGGGGTGGGTCGCTGAGGGGGCGGTGGTGAGGGAGGTGCGCATGGTTGGGTTCCTTGGCTGGCGGCTATTTGATGGCGCTCATCAGTTGGAGGATGGGCAGGAATATGGCCATCGCGACGGTACCGACGATGGCGACGAGTCCGATGATCAGAACGGGTTCGAGCAGGCTGAAGACCTTCTTGATGCGGCGCGGGATGATGGCGTCGTAGTAGGTCGAGACGTTTTCGAGGGCGCCGTCGAGGCTCCCGCTGCGTTCGCCCATGGCGACCATGCGGATGAGCAGGGGGGGGAAGACGGGGTGACGCCGCAGGCCATCGCTCAGGGATTCGCCGGCCTCGATGCGTTGGATGACATCGACGAGGGAGTTGCTGACCGCGATGCTGCCGACGAGTTCACGGCAGAGTTCGAGGGCGTTGAGCAGGGTGATGCCGGAGCGGTAGAGGACGGCGAGATTGTGGGCGAGTCGCGAGATGACCAGCATGTGGATCAGCTGGCCGAAGATGGGGATGCGGAACTTGAACTGCTCGAACGCGGCGGCGAATCGCGGCGAGCGGCGCTGGGTGCCCTTGACGACGGCCGGGATGCCCAGGAAGACGATGGGGTAGATCCACCAGGTGGCCTTGGCGACGTCGCTGAGCGAGAAGACGAACCGAGTGATCAGGGGTAGCCCGACCTTGGCCATCGCGAGCAGGCCGACGAATTTCGGGACGACGAAGGTGAACAGGATGAACACGAATCCGGCGACGACGGAGAGGACGATGGCCGGGTAGATGGTGGCCTGGCGGACGTCCGACATGATCTGTTCCTGCCATTCCAGGTAGCGGCTGATTTCGAGGAAGGCCTCGGGAACGCGCCCGCTGGATTCGGCCGAGCGGATGAGACTCACCACGTGATCGGGGAACATCCGTGGGGTGCGGGCCATGCCGTCGGCGAGTCCTTCGCCGGATTCGACCATGCGGCGGAGGTCGGTGATGGCTTCGCGGAAGCGGGGGTTGGGACAGTCGGAGGCGGCGACGTCGAGGGCGGCGATCATCGAAACCCCGGCGCGCAGCTGAAAATTCATCAGCGTGCAGAAGTCGATGATGTCCCGGCGGGTGGGGGCTCCTACGGCGCTGAGGAAGGAGTTTTTGTTCTCCTTGGAGGCGGGGCGTTGGCTGGCCTTGGCTTCGATCAGCCAGAGGCCCATGGTGCGAAGCCGGCTTTCCAGGGCTGTTTCGTCATCGGCCGCCATTTCGCCTGCGACCGTGCGGCCGTTTTCATCAAGGCCTTCGTAGGAGAAATTGGTCATGGGGCGGGGGACCGGGGGGTGGAGATCGGAGTTCGGAGATCGGAGTTCGGAGTTCGGGGATCTGATCTTTGGGGGTTAGTGGCCCATGCGGGTGACGCGGAGCAGTTCCTGGAGGGTGGTGGCTCCCGAGAGGGTGAGTTGGAGGCCGTAGTCCCACATGGAGACGAGACCGTTCTCGAGGGCGATGCGGTGGAATTCGTGGGCGCCCGCGCGCTGGACGATGGCGTCGTGCATGCGGTCGTTGATGTTCATGAGCTCGAAGATGCCCTGGCGTCCGCGGAAGCCGGAGTTGTTGCAGGCGGGGCAGCCGACGCTGCGCCAGATGCGGCGGGGGGAACCGTCGGGGAGGGTGATGCGGAGGTCGGTGAGGGTGCGTTCGCTTTCGGCCTCGGAGGCCTCCTCCTTGCACTCGGTGCAGAGCTTGCGAACGAGGCGCTGAGCCAGAACGGCGAGCAGGCTGTCGGGGAGGAGGAAGGGTTCGACGCCCATGTCGAGGAGACGGGGGATGGCGCCGGGGGCGTCGTTGGTGTGGAGCGTGGAGAAGACCATGTGCCCGGTGAGGGCGGCGCGAATCATCAGTTGGGCGGTCTCGGCGTCGCGGGTTTCGCCGACGAGGATGATGTCGGGGTCCTGGCGGAGGAGGGAGCGGAGGCCGGCGCTGAAGGTGAGACCGACGTCATCCTTGATCTGGGTCTGCCGGATGCCGGGCATCTTGATTTCGACGGGGTCCTCGAGGGTGAAGATGCTGAAGTCGGGCGAGTTGATCTCGTTGAGGATGGCGTAGAGCGTGGTGGTTTTACCGCTGCCGGTGGGGCCGGTGACGATCACCACGCCATGGGGTGCGTCGATGACGATGCGGAGCTGTTCTTCGAGGGCGGGGGTGAGACCAAGCGACTTGAGGCGGGCGAGGTTGTTGCCCGGGTTCAGGATGCGCGCGACGATGCTTTCGCCGTGGCTGGTGGGGAGGCTGGAGACGCGCAGGGAGATCTGGCGGCGCCCGGCGGTGACGGTGGCCCGGCCGTCCTGAGGGATGCGGCTCTCGGAGACATCGAGGTCCGCAAGGATCTTCATGCGGGCGATGACCAGGGGCTGGAGCGTCTTGGGGATCAGGACGTCGGGATGGAGCACGCCGTCGACGCGGGTGCGGATCCGCATGACCTTCTCGTCGGGTTCGAAATGGATGTCGCTGGCGCCGGTTTCGATGGCGCGGTTGATGATCTGGCTGACGAGGCGGATGGTGGGGGCCTCGTCCTCGGGGCCGGCGACGATTTCACCCGCCTGGGATTCGGCGAGATCGGCGGCGTCGCGGCTCTTTTCCCCGATGATTTCGTCGATGGCCTCCTGGATTGTTCCGGCGCTCTGGTCGAGCCGGTCGATGGCGTTGAGGATGTCGCGTTCGGTGGCGGTGACGACGTCGATCTGGAGGCCGGTGGCCTGGGAGAAGGCGTCGATGGCGATCACGTTGGACGGATCGGCCATGGCGACGGTGAGGGAGCCGTTGATGCGGGAGATGGGGAGGGCGCGGAACCGGCGGGCGATGTCGCGGGGGACGAGGTCGGCGACGGCGGGGTCGATTTTGAGTTGGGTGACGTTGACGAGGCGGGAGCCGGTGGCGCGGGCGAGGAAGTCGGAGAGTTTTTCCGGGGAGACGAAGCCAAGTTCGACGAGGATTTTGCTGAGGGGGGTGGCCTTGCGGCGCTGCTCGCGCTGGGCGAGTTCGAGTTGTCCCTCGTTGATCAGCCCTGCGGTGATCAGCCGTTCGCCGAGGTCGGCGGTCTGGGTTGTACTTGGGGCGTTGGGAATCATGGGGCCCGGGGGGCTGGCTTCGGGGGCGAGGACGGATGCCGCGGCAGCATCCGTCCTTGCGGGATCAGGTCATGTAAGGTCTTCGGTCACAGCGAAACGTGCCGCGTAGAGGGACCGATTACTTGTGGGCGATATAGACGCGCACGCTGCAGGTGCTGTTGGTGCTGACGGCATACTTGACGCGGCCGAGGAGGTCATCGGAGCCGAGCGCGGCGCCGAGGCTTGCGCCATCGATGCGATCGTTGAAGTCCTTGGCATCCTGGGGATCGACGCCTTCGATGACGGCCTCGACGAGGAGGGCGCCGCTGATGTCGTTCGCCGGGTTGGCGCCGTCGAGGTTGTAGGCGCCGCCGTTGAGGGCGGTCGGGCTGTTGGTGTTGCCGAGGATGTTGACGACCTGGAGGTGGCTGCCGCCGGCGGTGGAGCCGATGAGGCCGTTGCCGATGCGGACGGAGAACGGTTTTTCGATGAATCCCTCGCGCAGGAGCACGGTGGAATCCCAGTTCGCCGACGGGGTTCCGACCGCGACGGTGAGGTTGGTGCCGCCGGCGCCGCCGATCTTGCCGTAGCGTCCGTAGTATTCGCTGACGCCCGACTTGATGCTGTTCACCGTGGAGGCGGCGTTGTTGATCTTGGAATCACCGATGGCCTGGAAGACCCGCGGGACGAGGAGCGAGGCGAGAATGGCGATGACGGCGAGCACGCCGATCATTTCGACCAGTGTGAAGCCGGCGGATTTACGGTGGGTTGTGGGCAGTGTATTCATTTTCTGGGGCTTCTCGTGTGTTATCGGGCTGCCAGCGGGTGGCGGGTAACTCGTACCGGTGTGTTGACGCGAGTGTTTGGTTGGCGGCGATTTTAATAACTTCACTCGAAGTTATCTGCGCCTGGAGCGAGTTACCTGCATCCACTCCGCTGGCAGACGTTGATCATGTAACTAACCGGGTTAGTTGGTGTCAACGTGCTGCGGATAAGTGTGTTGGACCCTTGGTGGATGCTAGGCGGCGGTCGATAGCGAGACTCACTAGCGATTGTGATTTAAGGGGGTTTCCATGCCGGAATTCTTGTAGGGAATTGGCGGAAGCAACCCTGGTATCAAAGGTTGTCGGGTACCCAGCGACGCGGAACGGCGGGCGTTTTCCGGCTTCGCGCGGGTGAAATGGCTCCCGGGTGCGGGGGGGCGGCGGGTTGAGGCAGTCGTCCCGGGGCATGGAGTCCGGCGGAGGGTGGAAGAGCCTGCCCGGGTTGGGATGCGGGGGCGGGGAAGGCCTTGCCGATTGCGGGACCCGGGGGCGCGACCAGGGGGAAAGAAGTTCCAAGCTCGGAAATGCGCCTGGACGGATGCCACAGCGGCATCCGTCCAGGCAGAATCAAATAAGGTGCGGTCTGCGGTTACAGCGATGATTGCCGCGTGGAGGGACCGATTACTTGTGGGCGATGTAGACCCGGACGCTGGCGGTGTTGTTGGTGGTGACGTCGTACTTGACGCGGCCGAGGAGGTCATCGGAGCCGAGCGCGGCGCCGAGGCTTGAGCCATCGATGCGATCGTTGAAGTCCTTGGCATCCTGGGGATCGACGCCTTCGATGACGGCCTCGACGAGGAGGGCGCCGCTGATGTCGTTCGCCGGGTTGGCGCCGTCGAGGTTGTAGGCGCCGCCGTTGAGGGCGGTCGGGCTGTTGGTGTTGCCGAGGATGTTGACGACCTGGAGGTGGCTGCCGCCGGCGGTGGAGCCGATGAGGCCGTTGCCGATGCGGACGGAGAACGGTTTTTCGATGAATCCCTCGCGCAGGAGCACGGTGGAATCCCAGTTCGCCGACGGGGTTCCGACCGCGACGGTGAGGTTGGTGCCGCCGGCGCCGCCGATCTTGCCGTAGCGTCCGTAGTATTCGCTGACGCCCGACTTGATGCTGTTCACCGTGGAGGCGGCGTTGTTGATCTTGGAATCACCGATGGCCTGGAAGACCCGCGGGACGAGGAGCGAGGCGAGAATGGCGATGACGGCGAGCACGCCGATCATTTCGACCAGTGTGAAGCCGGCCGATTTGCGGTGGGTTGTGGGCAGTGTGTTCATTTAAGGGGGGGGCTTCTCCTGTGCTGTCGGGCTGCCAGCGGGTGGCGGGTAACTCGTCCTGGTGTGTTGACGCGAGTGTTTGGTTGGCGGCGCTTTTAATAACTTCACTCGAAGTTATCTGCGCCTGGGGCGAGTTGCCAGCAGCCACCCCGCTGGCAGACGTTGACCATGTAACTATGGGAGTCGGTTAGCGTCAACGTGCTGGGAATAAGTGTGTTGGACACTCACGGTCCGCTAGGCGGAGGTCGATAGCGCGAGTCACTCGCACCTGGGACTTAGGTGGATTTTACCGGTGTGATTCGCGTAGGGAATCCGGTCCGGTGGGGATGGCATCAGGGTCGTCGGGTACGCAGCGACGCGGAGTGGGGGCGGTCTCCCGTCCTGGAGGGGTGAAACGGTTTGCGGGAGGCGGGTTGCGCGGGGGAAGGAGGGTGGAGGCGGGTCCGGCTGCCTGAGAGGGTTGGAAGAAGATGCCCGGGTCGGGTAGGCGGGGGTGGGAAGGCCTTGCCGGTGGAGGGGTGGGGAGCGCGCGCGAGCGGCAGGAAGTTCCGGGGGAGCCGGGCGGTTGGGAGGGGGTTGGAAGTGCAAAAAACGGTCGTTGTCCGGCGCGATTGGGGGAGGGAGGATGCGTCCGGCACCTCCGGCGGGACTCAGGTTGATGGATTTCGTGGATGGAATCGGGCCCGAACTCCGTGACGGGAGGGCTGAAAAAGAGCATTCGAGCCATGGCAATCGAGTCCAAATCACCGGTGACCCTGGGATTGATCGTTGGAAACCGCGGGTTTTTCCCCGCGCACCTGTGCGACACCGGGCGTGCAGAAGTCATTCGGACGCTTGAGGATGCGGGATTCCGTGTGGTCACGCTGGCGGTTGACGCGACGAAGTTCGGGGCGGTGGAGTCGCTTTCGGATGCGGAGAAGTGCGCGGCGTTGTTCCGGGACGCGGCGGAGCGGATTGACGGGGTGGTGGTGACCCTGCCGAATTTCGGGGATGAGCGGGCGGTGGCGAACACCTTGCGCTGGTCGGGGTTGCGCGTGCCGGTGTTGGTGCATGCGTTCAAGGACGCGCAGAATTTCATGAGCGTCCGGGACCGGCGCGATGCCTTCTGCGGGAAGATGTCGGTATGCAACAATCTCCGGCAGTACGGCATTCCGTTCACCTTGACGCGGTTGCATACGGTGAATCCGTCGGAGCCGACCTTCCGGGAGGATTTGAAGGATTTCGAGGTGACCTGCCGGACCTTGCGCGCGTTGCGGGGGCTGCGGATCGGGGCGCTGGGGGCGCGTCCGACGGCCTTCAACACGGTGCGCTACAGCGAGAAGCTCCTGGAGAAGTCGGGGATCAGCGTGGAGACGCTGGATTTGTACGAGTTGTTCGGCTGGGTGGGGAAGCTGGCGGATGAGGATGCGGCGGTGCGGGCGAAGCTGGACGAGATCCGGGGCTACGTGGTGGCGCGCAGTGTGCCGGCGCCGGCCTTGATGAAGATGGCGAAGTTCGGGGTGGCGGTGGATGGCTGGATGCAGCGGACCCGGATTCAGGCGACGGCGATCCAATGCTGGACGGCGATGGAGGAGTTCTTCGGGGTCGTGCCGTGCACCCTGATGTCGATGATGAGCAATCTCGGTCTGAGCAGCGCGTGCGAGGTGGACATCATGGGCACGGTGGCGATGTACGCGATGGCGCAGGCGAGCGGGAGGCCGAGTGCGCTGGTGGATTGGAACAACAATTATGGGGACGACCCGGATCGCGGGGTGATTTTCCACTGCTCGAATCTCCCGAAGGATCTGTTCGTGGCGGAGGGCGAGGGGAGTCCGTCGATGGATTTCCAGGAAATCATCGCCGGCTCGGTGGGGAAGGAGAACACGTATGGGACGGTGGTGGGGCGGCTGAAGGAAGCGCCGCTGACGTACCTGAGGGTCACGACGGACGATGAGACGGGCCGGGTGCGTGCGTATCTTGGGGAGGGTGAGATCACGAAGGATCCGCTGCGGACCTTTGGAGGAGTCGGGGTGGTGCACATCCCCAATTTCCAGGGTCTGCTCAGGTACATCTGCGAGAACGGGTTCGAGCATCATGTGGCGGTGAATCCGTCACGCGTCGCGGCGGGGTTGGAGGAGGCTCTCCGGAAGTACCTGGGTTGGGACGTGCACCATCACCGATAGTCGGCGGGGGGCCCCCGATCCCCGCGTCCCGGGCCGTCGGAAATCCGGATGGCACCACGAAGGCACGAAGGAAATGCGGGGTCGGAAACTTCCGGAATGCGCTCCCAGCGCATCCGTGCTGTCTGGTTTCGAGGGGCCTTCCTGCGTGGCCATTGTGCGCTTCGTGGTTTCTTTTCGGGTAATGGGGGCACGGACGGTGGGGCAGGGTGCTTGTCCCAGAAGACTTGGCGCCTGCCGGGTGCATGGAACACTGGCGGCATGCGAAGCGAGAAGCCGTCCTGGGTTCGTGCGCTGCCGGTTTTGAAACGACCTTCCTTCCCGGGTCACGGACGGGGTTTTTTCCGGACCCTGGCGATGGTTTGCATGCTTGGGATCGAGCCCTGGGGCACTGGATTGGCTGGGGCGGCCGACCTTTCCGGGTTGGAGGCGCGGCCGCTTTTGCCGGTGTCCTTTCATCAGGTGACGATTTCCGATTCCTTCTGGACGCCGCGCCGCGCGTCGAACCGGCTGGTATCGATTCCCGTGAACCTCGCAAATCTGGAGAAGTCCGGGAACCTGGAGAATCTGAGGTTGGCGGCGGCGCGGTCGACGACGGGATACCAGGGGCCGGTGTTCATGGATTCGGATGTCTACAAGGCGTTGGAGGCGGCTTCGTATTCCCTGGCAACCGATCCGGATCCGGCCTTGGACCGGAAGCTGGATGACCTCATTGCGATCCTGGCGGGGGCGCAGCACGAGGATGGTTATCTGAACAGCTATTACACGGTGAAGGAGCCTGGGCGCCGGTGGACGAACCTGCGGGACAACCACGAGCTTTATTGTGCGGGCCATCTGTTCGAGGCGGCGGTGGCCCACCATCGGGCGACGGGAAAGACGAATTTCCTGACCGTGGCGCGGCGGCTGGCGGATCACATTGATTCCGTGTTCGGGCCTCCACCGAAGCGGCTCGGTTATCCGGGCCATCCCGAAATTGAACTGGCGCTGGTGAAGCTCTGGCGGGTGACGGACGAGCGGCGGTATTTTGAGCTGGCCCGCTTTTTCGTGGAGAAACGAGGGGTTGGATTTTTCGCGGACGAACACCGGACGCCCAAGGACCAGTATGACGGCGCGTACTGGCAGGATGACGTCCCGATCTGTGATCACCGGAACATCAAGGGCCATGCGGTGCGGGCGGCCTATTTGATGTCGGGGACGACGGATGTGGCGGCAGAGACGGGGGATCGGAAACTGCTGGCCATGTTGGGGCGGGTCTGGCGGAACACGGTCGAACGCAACCAGTACCTGACCGGTGGCATTGGGCCGAGCGCGCACAACGAGGGTTTCACGGAGGATTACGATCTGCCGAACGCGACGGCGTACCAGGAGACCTGTGCCACCATCGCGCTGGCGCAATGGGCGCACCGGCTGGCGATGGTGCATCGGGACGCGCGCTACGTGGATGTGGTGGAGCGGGCGCTCTACAACGGGGTGCTGGCGGGCGTGTCGTTGGACGGCAACCGGTTTTTCTACGTGAACCCGCTGGAGAGCCGCGGGGGCCATCATCGGTCCGAATGGTTTGGCTGCGCGTGCTGTCCGCCGAACGTGGCGCGCACCCTGGCGAGCCTGGGCGGCTACGCTTATGCGACGGGGCCCGAGCCTTCGTTGTATGTGAACCTGTATCTCCAGGGCGAGGCCCGGGTGTCGGTGGGATCCGGAACCGAGGCGCGGCTGGCGGTGACGACGGAGTATCCCTGGGACGGCCGGGTGCGGTTGCGGTGGAGTGCGGGGGAGAAGGCCGTCCGGCTGGCTCTCCGACCGCGAATTCCGGGTTGGTGCCGGGAGGCCACGGCGCGGGTGAATGGCCAGGTGGTGGATCTTTCGGCGCCGGGCGTGGTGCAGGCGGGTTATCTGAATCTGGAGCGTGTATGGCGCACGGGCGACACGGTGGAGCTCGAGTTTCCCATGCCGGTGGAGCGCATGGTGGCGAATCCGAACGTGAAGGCGGACCGGGGGCTGGCGGCGTTTCAGCGCGGGCCTTTGGTGTACTGCCTGGAGCAGGCCGACCTGGGGGAGCCGCTGGACACGCTTTATCTCCCGGCGGAAACGGAGCTCCGGGCGGAGTCCGAACCCGGGTTGCTGGGGGGCCTGGTGGTGTTGAAGGGGATGGCCCGGGTGTCGGAGGAGGAGCCGTGGTCGAAGGCCTTGTATCGGCCCGCGGCGCGGTCGCGGACGGTTCCCGTGAAGGCGATTCCCTATGCCTGGTGGGATAACCGCAAGGCGGGACCGATGAAGGTCTGGATTCCCGGGGCGCCGTCGGTGCCGCCCGCGGGCGGGGTGGAGATGCAGGCGCGGGTTTCGATGTCCTTTCGGAGTGGGCACGCCACGCCGGAAGCGGTCCGGGACGGCAGGGAGCCGGAGGGTTCGCGGAAGCATCCGGGATCGCTGTGCCACTGGTGGCCGCACAAGGGGGGGCGGGAATGGGTTCAGTATGAATGGACCGGGGAACGCAAG
>CAYZAE010000208.1:0-10760 GCA_964476125.1 uncultured Verrucomicrobiota bacterium
GTGGACCCCTGATTGATCACCTGGGAGACCAGGGCGCCGCCGAGGACGATGGCCAGGAAGGAGAGGGCCACGGCCTGGAGCAGGGCGCGGAGGGTGTTGGGGGCGGTGGAGGACGTGAGCAGGGCGGAGACGAACAGCACGGCGAGCAATAGGGCCCCGGTGGCCGGGGTGGTGATGCCCCAACCGATGGCGACGATGGGAGCACGGGCGATCAGCAGGACGCCGGCGGCGGTGGCGAGCGAGGCGGCGACCAGCACCTTGATCGACCATTGGAAGGAGCGGGAGATGGGAAGCAGGAGTTCGCCGGAAAGGGTTCCCAGCCGCCGTTCCTCGGCAACCGTCGAAGCCCCTGCGAGCAGGATGGTGGCGGCGGCGACCATCATGCAGCCGCCGGGGATCATCGTGTCGTAGGTCTTGGGAAGATCGATGGGAACGAGCGAGAGCAGGCCCATGACCAGGGCGGCCAGTCCCATGAGCAAGGTCACGGTCTGGACCCGGTATTCCTTGGCGATCAGCTGGCGCACGACCGAAGTTCGGAGCGAACTCCGGCGGGAATTCGCGCCCCACAGGGGGAGGCTGATGGCGCCCGATTCGCCGGTCGGAAGGTCCGAGGCTTCGAGATTCCGCCACCGACGTCGGCCGTCGATCCATCCGTAGACCGCGTAGAACGGGAGCGCGCCGCAGAGCAGGAAGTACATGGCGACTTCATCGCCCGTGAGCGTGCCGATGCGCAGGTGATCGGTGAGCCCGGTGATGTCGAGGACGATCACCGTGGCCAGGAAGGTGAGCAGCGGAGCGGCCAGGGCGAAGACGAAGCCGGGCAGCAGGCCGCGGACGATGAGCGTCCACCAGGGCGTGCAGATACCAGCCACGGCGGTGACGATCAGCAAGGTGACGCCGAACAGGAGGGAGGTGGGATGACCCAGGGCGGATCGGGACAGCAGGTACAGAACGACGTGCAGGCCGAGGGCCACTCCGAGCGTGCCCATTTTGACCTGCCACCAGTCGGACCGGGTTCGGGGCTGGCTCAGCAGGCTGGACATGGTTCGCTGCTGGAATTCGGCGCCGAACGGGATGGCGCCCAGGATCAGGCAGGTCACCGCGAACAGCAGGAGATCCATTCCGGAGCTGTCCACCTGCGGAAGAAGGGTGGCCTGCACGAAGAGCACCGAGCCGATCCAGGCGGGGCGCAGCAGTTCGACTTCCTTGCGCACGGCGTGACTGCAACGGGCGATCCGGTCGGGCAGGACGATCGCGAGTGCGGCGCCGGCCAGCAGCTGAAGAATCAGCCAGGTCGGGTCCATGAGTCCCCCGAACAACGGTACGCCCAATGGGAAAAGTTCGAAGTTCGCCCGGAACAGGCCTTTCAAGGCCGGCAGTGCGGGCAGAAGAAGCAGGGCGTACCAGGAGGGATGACGCCTGCTGGCGAACTGGAACAGGGGCAGGGTGGTGGTCATGGCGGGGCGGGTGAGAAAGGAAGTGGATCGGATCCTGACAGTGGGGGAGCGCGGTGTGGCGTGGCCGCGTGGGAATCAGGGCGGGGTGGGAGTGGGCGACAGGAGCGGGGGGACCAGGAAGCGTCGGGTCGGCTCGGGCAACGGGAGTTCGTTCGGATCGATTGGGATCAGGCCGTAGGCTCGGAGGAGGGCGCGGTCGGCGCGGGGATTGGGCGGCGAGGGGTCCTTCGCCTCGTCCTCCCGGAGTCCCTGTCGCAGGGCGTCATCCATTTGTCCGTGGGCCAGGATGAATCCACGGAACGCACGTTCCATCGGCAGGGAGACTTCGAGATGGCGGAAGGCGGCATTGGTGTCGAGACGGATCAGCACTTCGTTCGCGAAGGGATCCGGACCTGAGCGGTGGCGTTCCCAGAGCTGGTGTTCCGCGTGGGTGAGCGTCTGTTCCCAGAGCAGGGAATGATGGACCCGGGCCAGGGCTTGCAGCCGCTTGGCGGACTCGGCCTGGTTCTGGCCGATCACGAGCACGGCGACCGAGATCGCACCGGTCAATCCGAGACAGGTGGCGTACTGGAGCACGCTGCGTCGGGGGCTGCCTGCGGGTCGGAGAAAATTCAATCGGGCGAACAGCAGGGCGAGCAAGGCTGGAACGGCGGCACCGGCGCCGAAGGTCCCGACCAGCACGGCGGTGGGGGGGGAGATTCCTTCGGATTGGCTGGGCTCTTCCAGGCGGGCGGTTTCCTCGGGGGACATCCCGCGCACCTCCGCCCGGAGTTGGGCGGGGTCACGCAGGATCCGTTCCCGCCAGGTTTCGGAGGCGTGTTCGGCCATTCGCGGAATCATCAGGAGCGAGAATCCAAGCATGGCCACACTTGCGGAGGCGACGCCCACGGCCGTGATGAGGGCGCGGACACCGTTCGCAGCGGTGGAGGAGGCGTGCACGGCCGAGGCGAAGAGGATCAGCAGCAGAAGTGCGCCGCTCCAAACCTGCGAGGGTTGGGTGAGATCGATGCGGTTGGAGAGACCCAGAAGCACCGACGCGACTGCGACAACCGTCGGCACCAGGGCGAGTCCGAGCATGATCCACCACTGCGTTGGACGGGAGACCGGGAGCAGTGTCTGCGCCTCCAGCGTTCCCAGTCGGCGTTGCTCGGCCACGGGCAGCGCTCCGGCGAGGAGGATCGTCGTCACCGCGGACAGGCCGAGAATCTGAGCCGCGTAGTCGTCGAGCACGAGCAGCCTCTGACTGAACGCAGCCAGGAGGGCCAGGAAGGCGGTCGCGAGAGCGGCGGCGAGGGCGATCGATTGAAGTCGGAATTCCTTCGATATCAGGGCCGCCAGCACGGAGCGCGGCCGGCGAACGGCCGATGTTCCGGCAGCATGCCTTGGTCCGAACCAGGCCAGGGGAAAGAGCGTGGCGGATTCCGATTCCCGGGTGTCGGGGGCTTCCAGCCGAAGCCAGCGCTGGCGGCCGTTCTGGTGCATCCCGAGGGCGTAGGCGGAGAGTCCGAGGCCGATCAGCGCCGGGGGGATCCAGGGATTGGCCAGGAACGGTGCGAGAATCCCGAAGAAACGATCGATCACCTCAAGCGTCGTGGAGATTGTGAAGAGCGTCACCAGGGGAACCGCCACGGAGAGCACCAAACCGCCGAGCAGCCCGCGGGTGCGAAGGTTCCAGGCGGGTGTCGTGGCCCAGACGATCAGTGCGGCCGAAAAGACAGCGGCAAGATGGGGAGCCGGGACTTCATGCCCGGTGGCCAGGGCCGAGATCACGAACAGCAGCGCGTGCGATCCCAGGGCGGCGGCGAGCAGGCCGTTCTTGAGCGTCCACCAGTCGCGGCGGGGCAGGGGTTGGCTGAGCAGCGCGGCCAGCGTTCGTTGTTGAAACTCCGCGCCGAAGGGAATCGCGCCGAGCAGCGCCGAGGACGCGAAGAAAAGCATTCCCGCCAGATCCTCGAGTTCACGTCCGAACAGCAGGGGAAGCTGGCAGAGGAAGAGGGACGCGATCCAGGGCGTGCGCAGAAGCCCGACCTCCTTGCGCGCGGCCCAGCCGAGGTGGTCGACCAGGGCGGACCCGCCGAAGGCGATGCCCGCTCCGAGCGCCAACAAAAGGATGAGCAGTTCGGTGTTGCCCCGACCCTGCGGAGCTTCCTGCAACCACTGGGCGAGGGCCGGGAGCACCGGGAGCAGCAGGGGGAGGAACCAGGCCGGGTGCCTGGCGAGCCGTGGCAGAGGCAGGGTTGGGTTCGCGATCATGGCGCGGTCCTCGGGGGGATTACTTGCTCGCGACCACAAAAATTTCCTCGAGCGACAACGCCTCGGAGCGGATGTCCTCGGGCTGGCTTCGGCGCAGTTCGGCGAAGACCTCGTCCGTGGCGCCGTTGGTGAACAGTTCGACCTCGCGGCCGTTCCGGTTCTGTCGGAGCACACCGGGAATTTTGAGGGTGGGCGCCTCGGCAGCGAATCGCGCGGTGATTTTGCGGAACTTGGCCCGGGCTTCGTCAGCCTCCAGGGAGAGCGTGGCGCGGCCTTCCTCGATGATGGTGAAGCGGTCGATCAGTCCCTCGAACTCGGTGATCAGGTGGGTGGAAACGAACACCGTACGCCGGCCCGGATCGGCGTCCTGGTAGGCGCCGATCACCGCCTCGATGAATTCCCGGCGGACGATGGGATCGAGGCCGGAGGTTGGTTCATCCAGGATCAGCACTTCGGGATCGGCGCAGATGGCGGAGATCAGCGCCAGTTGGGTGCGCTGCCCCTTCGAGAGCCCGTTCACCGGCTTGCGCACGTCCAGTCGAAAGCGGTCGAGCAGGTCGGTTTCCGCGGTGGTATTCCAGTGTTCCCGGAACGACGCCGCGTAATCGAGCGACTCGCGCACGGTCATCCACGGATAGAACGCGACCTGGTCCGGCACGTAGGCCAGGCGCCGTTTCACCGCGAGTTCCTCGACCGCCGGGTCGAGGCCCAGGATGCGCACGGTTCCGCTGTCGGGCCGAAGCAGGTTGAGCAGGCATTTGATGGTGGTGGTCTTCCCCGCGCCGTTGCGGCCGAAGAAGCCATAACAACTGCCGGCAGGCACGCACAGGTCCAAGCCCTGGACGGCGTCGGTGCGGCCAAATCGGCGCGTCAGTCCCTTGATTTCGATGGCGGGGGTTTCGGACGGAACGGTCATGGGTCAGCCTTTCGTGGTCTCGCGGGCGTTTTGAAAGTGTTCGAGCCGTTCGCGCACCAGCCCGATCAGGTCCTCGTCGGAAACCTGGAGGTGGTGCGCCTGGACCACCAGGCCGTCGACCTGGGGCAGGAGCATCTCGGTGCGGGCGGCCTTGCGGAACCGGGGCTGGCCGTCACGGAGGAAGCAGCCGCGACCCTGGCGGGTCTCGATGACGCCCTCACGTTCCAGTTCGAGATAGGCCTTGGCCACGGTGTTGCGGTTGACGCGAAGCTGCTCGGCCAGGGGCCGGATTCCGGGGAGCGGTTCCCCGGTTTGAATCGCCCCCGACGCGGCGGCCGCCTTGATCTGGTCCATGATCTGCGCATAGACCGGCTGGCCGAGATCGAACTGGACCTGGATACGCATGGCTGTCTGCTGCTGTCATAGTACACTAGGACAGTTGTGTCAAGAAACAGGTGGGTCGGTTGCGGGGAGCCGCGGAGTGAATCCCTGGATTTTCCCCGCACCCTTGGATTTTGCCTGCGCCTCCCTTGACGGTCCTGCGTCGCTCCGCGACGCCAACCCAGAAAATCGAGCAAACCGTGGGCGTTGCCCACGGCTACCGTCCTTCTGTCGCTCCGCGACGACGGAAAACGGCCAAACTCAAGGGAGTCGCGGAGCGGTTCCTGAAAACGGCCAGGCTTCCCGTGAATCCCAGAGGGATTCCGACTGCCAGCCCGGGGTTGGGCCGCGTCCGCGCGGGCCTACCCCGGGACCCCGTCGCCTCCACATCCCAAACCCTGAAAGGGTTTCGTCCACCCAACCGCCACGCCACGCCCCACGCCGGGAAGCCACAACCTCGTTCGAGGTTGAATGAATGGGTTGGACGCGAAGACCCAGGGTTGGCCCGCCTCTCGGCATGCTTTTTATCGCTCCGCGACTTTCGGGTGAGTCGCAAATGGCCAAATTCCAGAGCGTCGCTCCGCGACGCCGGCCAAAAACGCACGCAATCCGTGGGCTGAAGCCCACGGCTACCCTCCTTCCGTCGCTCCGCGACTTCTGAAAATGGTCAAACTCCAGGCATGCCTCTCGGCATGCTGTCTATCGCTCCGCGACTTTCGGGCGACTCATTGATGGTAGTGGACGCGCGCCTGGAGATGGCGTTCTAACCGTTGGTCTGAGGCGCGGCGCTGCGGCGCATGAGGAACTGGCTGAGGGGTTCGGGCATGAATCCGGTGATTGCGAGCACAGCCCGTCCAAGGGATTCAGGAAGCACGGCCGGGATCCACCAGGTGCGGTCGGCGAAGCGTGACCGAACCACGGCCAGCAGGGGGAGCAGAGCTTCCCTGGCGGGATCGCCTGTGAGCGGGGTGAACAGCCCGAGCAGTCGGACGGGGGCGGTTTCCGGGGGGGAGAAGACGATGCAGGCGTCGTTGGAGGCGAAGGCGCGCGCGCCCGGAGGGGCTTTGGCGATGGCGTGGCGGGACACCTGCCAGGGGAGCTCGGGGTATTCGAGGGCGTTGGGGAAGTGAACTGCTTCGAGGGGGGTGATTTCACGAAAGCCGTCGGGGACGAGCGAGGCGGCGTGGGGGAGGGCGGGATAGGGGTTGAGGCGCCAGCCGAGAAGGCGGTCGACCTTCTGGAATCCCAGCTGGAGGTAGAGTTGGTGGGCGGCCTGGTTCTGTTCGATGACTTCCAACATCATGGCCCGTTCGCCGCGTTCCCGGCTCTCCTCGAGCAACAGCTGCGTCAACCGCCGGCCGACGCCCTGGCGTCGGGCTTCCGGCACGACGCCCAGACTGGCCAGCCGGGAGAAGTCGCCGGTGCGATTGATATATCCGAAGCCGACGGGCTGGCCGTTGCGAACGAAAATCCGGCTGAGCCAGAGATCGACGCCGTGCTGGGAGAGGAAGCGGGCGAAGGTGGGGACGTCCATGGTGAAGTTGCCGGCGATGTAGCCGGTGTAGGCCCGGGAGAAGACGTCGGCCAGGCGGTTCATGGGGAACTCGTGGGCCGGGAGGATTTCGTCGCGCATGAAGAGATTGTTGGCAGCAAACTGGGCTGGAACGGGGCGGTTGTCGAACGCGGGTGGGTCGGGGCAGGATGGGCGTCCGGGGTCGATTCCCCGGACTTAGGATGAGTTCCAATATTCCCGCACTTTTATCGGCCAGCGCGTTGCAGTTGACGTTTGGGTACCAGCGTTTGCTGGAGGAGGTGACCTTGTCGGTCCTGCCGGGGGAGAAGGTCGGGCTGGTGGGGCGGAACGGGTCCGGAAAGACCACTCTGCTGCGGATCCTGGCCGGGGAATCGAGCGCGGATTCCGGGGAGATCTCGAAGCGGCGGGGGTTGCGCCTGGGGTATCTGCCGCAGGAATTCGAACTCGATGGCACGCGGACGGTGCGGGAGAACATCGAGGCCGGGGCGGCGGATTTGCTCGAATGGATCCGGAGGTACGAAGCCGGGGAAGGCAGTGATGCGGAGCTGTCCGAGTTGCAGCATGACATCCAGCACGCGGACGGCTGGAACCTGGGATCGCGGATTGAGGCGGTGGCCACGGCGCTGGCGACCCCGCGCCTGGACGCGCTGGTGGGGCCGTTGTCGGGTGGCGAAAAGCGTCGCGTGGCGTTGTGCCGGGCCCTGGTGGCGCAACCCGACCTGTTGCTGCTGGACGAGCCGACGAACCATCTCGATGCCGAGTCCATCCGGTGGGTGGAGGATTACCTGCGCGGGTTTGCGGGAGCGGTGATTTTCGTGACCCACGACCGTTACTTCCTGGATGTCATCGCGACCCGGGTGGTCGAGCTGTCGGAGGGCCGTTGTTTTTCGCACCCGGGCAATTACACCGCGTACCTCGAATCCAAGGCCATTCGCCAACAGATCGCGGAGCAGTCGGAGCGCCGTCGTCAGCGGTTTCTGCGGGAGGAGTTGGAATGGGTGCGGGCGGGGGTGCGGGCGCAGCGTTCGAAGTCGCGTCATCGCCTCGACAAGTTTTACGAGATCGAGGGACTCCAGGCACCGCCGGAGGAGCGGGAGATGGACCTGCTTATTCCGCCGCCGCCGGAACTCGGAAACACTGTGGTTGAACTCGTGAAGGCGGGCGGCCGGGTGGGGGAGGGAGAGGGACAGCGGTGGTTGTTCCGCGGACTTGGACTTTCCTTGAAGGCCGGCCAGTGCACGGGGGTGGTTGGCCGAAACGGTGCCGGCAAGACGACCCTGCTTCGAATGTGTCTGGGCGACCGGATGCCCGACGAAGGCACCGCGACGATCGGGAAGAAGGTCGTTTTCAACTACATCGATCAGGCCCGGATGCAGCTGGATCCCACCAAGACGGTGATGGAGGAGATCGCGGGCAAGAATGAGATTGTCCATTTCGGCGACCAGAAGCTCAGCGCGCGTTCCTACCTGCGACGGTTCCTGTTCGCGGACGAGCGGGTGATGGAGACCGTGGGCAAGCTCTCCGGAGGGGAGCGGGCGCGCCTGATGTTGGCGAAGGTCCTGTGCCGCGGCGGCAATGTCATCGTGCTGGACGAACCAACGAACGATCTCGATCTGCCCAGCCTGCGCATGCTGGAGGAGGCGTTGATCGACTTCGATGGGTCCGTGCTGGTGGTGAGTCACGACCGGTACTTCCTCGACCGCATTTGCGACCAGATCGTGGCGTTCGAAGGGGCGGGAGTCGTGGTTCAGACCGGCAACTATTCCTACTACCTCGACAAACGTCGGGAACGGGAGGACCGGGCGCGGCAGTCGGCGGCGGCGATGTCGAAGACCTGGGCCCCCCAGGCCGCCGGGAGTGCTGCTCCGGCCGCGAAGGGATCGCGTGCGCGAAAGCTGACCTTCAAGGAGCAGCGGGAGCTGGAGGGCATGGAGGCGACGATCCTGACAGCGGAGGAGGAGGTCGCGGCGATGGAAAAGACGCTCAACGATCCCTCGTTCTTCGTGTCGCGGGCCAAGGAGGCGCCGGCCCTGGTGGCGCAGTTGGAGTCGAAGAAGGCCGAGGTGGCCCGGCTTTACGCGCGCTGGCACGAACTGGATGCCGTCGCCCAGGGCACGGCGGGCTGAGGCTGGACAATCGATGGCTGGAACGATTGGGTTCGCGCGATCCCTCGCATGACCCCGCACCCGGCATGATATGGCAGCAGCAGTATGATCCGATGGGCAGCGTCTGGCTTTCGACGCTGCTGGCGGCGCTGCCGGTGGTCTGCCTGCTGGGATTGATCGCCCTGGGAAAGGTGCGCATTCACGTCGCGGCGCTCCTTGGGGTGGCGGTGGCGTTGTCCGTGGCCGTTTTCTCCTTTCATATGCCGGTTCCCGCGGCCCTGGGAGCGGCGGTTTACGGGGCGGCGTACGGCCTGTTTCCGATCGGGTGGATCGTGCTGAACGTTCTGTTCCTCTATGAACTGACGGTGAAGGCCGGGCTGTTCGAGGTGCTCCGACGCAGCCTTTCGGGGATCGCACCGGATCCGCGGGTGCAGTTGATCCTGATCGCCTTTTCGCTGGGGGCCTTCATCGAAGGCATGGCGGGGTTTGGGGCGCCGGTGGCCATCACCGGCGCGATCCTGATTCAGCTGGGCTTCAAGCCGCTCGAGGCCTCCGTGCTCGCGCTCATTGCCAACACCGCCCCGGTGGCCTTCGGGTCGCTGGGCATTCCCATCACCACCCTGGCCCAGGTGACGGGCATGGATGTGTTGGAACTCTCGAAGATGGCCGGGCGCCAGTTGCCGGTGTTTTCGGTGATGATTCCGTTCTGGGTGGTGGCGGCCTACGGCGGATGGCGCGCGGTCGTGGGTGTCTGGCCAGCCGCCGCGGCTGCGGGCCTTGGTTTCGCCATTCCCCAGTTCCTGGTCTCCAACTTTCACGGACCCTGGCTGGTCGACAACATCTCCGGGGCCTGCTCGATCGCGTCGGTGATTCTCCTGCTCAGGTTCTGGAAGCCTGCGCCCTCGCCCGTGCCCGCGCCCGCGCCCGCGCCCGCGGCCCTTCCGACTGCCGCTTCCGGCGAGAGGGCGGCGGGGCCGTCCGCGGTGTCCGCGCCTTCCCTGGATCGCAGTCAGGCGTTCCGGGCCTGGTTGCCCTGGATGATTCTGAGTCTGGTCATTCTGGTTTGGGGCCTGCCGCAGACCAAGGCGCTGCTGGAAGGACGTCCGCAAACCCAGTCCTGGCTGCGAACGTGGACCGCGCCGTCCGAGCCGGTTTTCTCGGCCAGCGGGCGGATTGAGATTCCGGTGACCTGGCTGCATGGCCGCGTGCAGCGATCGCCTCCCGTGGCGCCGGTTGGGGCGGCCCCGGAAAAGGCGGTGTTCACCCTCAACACCTGGTCGGCGACAGGGACCGGGATTCTTTTGTCGGGCCTGATTTCGGGTTGGGCCATGGGACTCGGGTGGCGTGAACTTTTGTCGACTTATGGCCGGACCCTGGTCCGGGTCCGTTGGTCGCTGGTCACCATCGCGGGCATGCTGGCGGTGGGCAACGTGACCAAGTACTCCGGGGTGGATGCCACCCTCGGGCTGGCGCTCGCGGGGACGGGAGTGGCGTATCCGTTCTTTGGTACGCTGCTCGGATGGCTGGGTGTCGCCCTGACCGGCTCGGATACCGCGTCGAACGTGCTGTTTGGATCGCTGCAAAAAATCACCGCGGAACGCCTCGGGCTGAGCCCTGAACTCATGGGGGCGGCCAACAGCACCGGCGGCGTGATGGGCAAGATGATCGATGCCCAGAGCATCGTCGTGGCCAGCACGGCGACCGGCTATTTCGGTCGGGAAGGCGACATCCTGCGCCGGGTTTTCTGGCACAGCCTCACGCTCGCCTCCCTGGTCGGGATCTTCGTCACGCTGCAGGCTTACGTCCCCCCCTTCACGCACATGGTGGTGGGGAAGTAGGGTGTCTGGGGAGGGCGAGTTTCGGGGCGACGCACGACCTTCGACTTACGACCCGCGATTCGGGGGTCTAGGGTCTGGCGTCTGGCGTCTGGGGAGGATGAGTTTCGGGGCGACGCATGACCTTCGACTTACGACCCACGATTCGGGGGGCCAGGGTCTGGCGTCTGGCGTCTGGGGAAGATGAGTTTCGGGGCGACGCACGACCTTCGACTTACGACCCACGATTCGGGGGTCTAGGGTCTGGCGTCTGGCGTCTGGGGAGGATGAGTTTCGGGG
>CAYZAE010000209.1:0-10748 GCA_964476125.1 uncultured Verrucomicrobiota bacterium
CGGCGACGCTGGAGTCCACTCCCCCGCTCATCCCGACCACCACTTTTCCTCGCGATGCCATGCCCGTAGCATACCAGATGATCCGTCAAGCCGACATCTCTCCCCCTGTTCCTCGCGTAACGAATGTCGCGACGCGCATTTCCGCGGGAACCGCCTACGCGGCCCGCGTGTCCTGGCCGACGGCCGTCGGCCAGTCTCCGAGGAAGAAATCGGTCCCGCGCGCCGGGCGGGGCTTTGTCGTGGCCGTGCGAAACTGAGTCGTCACAAAAACCGGCAGAACTGCCATGCGCCCCCTCATCCGGGTGCGCGACCGATTTGTTGGTCCTGGAGTCGGGACGCCCTCGTCCCGCATGTGAGGCCAAAGCGCCTCTACGGCGCGGCGTGCCCGCCTTCCGCGACGAGGGCGTCGCGGCTCCAAAGCGAGATTGCGAAAGGCAGGGGGGACCAACATTTTTGTCGCGCACCCCTCCCTACCCATCGAGGAAGGACCGGGGGCGTGCTCCCGAGACAATGGATGTCGAGGTGATGGATGCGCTCGACATCTATCGGACGGGGAGAGGATTTTTCCAGCGACGGTACGCTTCACCCAGCAACCCGGAATTTTGACAGGATTGGCCTGATTTTCCACGTCCACCCCGACGTCAACTTCCGCGGACAGGCGAAGTGATCTTTCTGGCTTTCCTTTCTTCAAAGGGATTCCCGGTCGCTATATCGCATTGCGATATAGTCTGGGAGAAAACAGGGAGTTGAGGACGATCGAGCAGTGAAACCGGTCACTATATCGCAATGCGATATAGTGTGGGAGACAGCCTAAATGGAACGACGGACTAACCTCGGCGACTATGGCGGAACCGGCTGTGCCGGCTTCTCCAGTGGAATGGCCGGGGGTTCGGGAATCACGCTCGGAGGCGGGGCGCGTGGCTTCGCTCACGCGGGGGCAAGGAAGCGAAAGGGGTGCCCGGGTGCGATGACGGGAGTTCAGCCAACCTCGGGCTGGCCGCGGGCGGCATGCCACGCCCGCACGATCTCAATCGAGCCTTCTCCGGCCTTGAGGCGGTAAACAATTCGGTAGGGCTTCACCACCAACTCGCGCAGTTCGTGCAGCGCGAACTCCGGTACCACGCGCCCCATTTCCGGGAACCGAACAAGGAGACCCACGCGTCGAACGATGTCCTCCACGGTCTTCTGGGCCGCCGGGGGATTGTCCTCGGCGATGAACGCCCGGATCTCAGCGAGATCCTCGGCAGCTTTCAGCGACCAGGAGAGACGGAACGCCATGAGACCACCCGTTTCTCAACCTCGTCGTGGGGGACGCTTTCCCCGCGGTCAAGTTGTTCCAGCCCTTCGCGGACGGCGGCGATAAACTCCAACTCCCGCCGAATTTCCTCGATGGAGGCTTCGTCCGGGAGTCGCTGGACTGCGAGCAGCACGGATTCCTTGACCGTCATGCGCCAAACCTAGTCTGGATATTCTCACTCCGCGAGTGAAACTTTCATGAAATATGCGGGCGAGTGTTCGGCGCGTGGAACACAAGTTTTCGCGGCAATTCATTCGCCGTTCGGCGCGAGTGGAGTTTGCCCTTGCAGCGGAACCGTCGGCACCTCGACGTCCACACCAACACCAGCTTCCGTGAACAGGCGAACTCAGAGACGAAGATTGACCCGACAACGGAGAAATTTCCGGTCGCTATATCGCAATGCGATATAGTGTGAGAAAAATGGCCGCCCATGGTTTCCCATTCAACGGTCACGAGTTCTTCGGGTATGACCCGGTCGTCTGCTTGCGAGCAAGCGTTTCTCGGATTGGAGGAGGAGGTAAATCTTGGCGGTAGACTGGGGTGTAGGAGCGGTGAGCATACGGTCCGTTCAAAACGAATCGCCGAGAGCAAACAGGAAGAACTCGATCTGTTCGGCGGTGCAGCCTGCCGCGGTGGCCACTTGATCCAGGGTCTTGAGGTACAGCGGGTACTGATGATACGCCTTTGCGTACGCGATCTGCTGGAGCGAAACGAGCGATGTCCACCGTCCCCCCTGAAGCACCTCGATGATTCTGAGGTCGAGAATCAGCGATGGAAGGCCACCAAACTGAATTCCATGAAAGTAGGCCAGCTTCGAGATGGTGGAAATGCCCAGACCGCCCAAGCCTTTGAGCTGGGTGTAGTAGGTGTCCCACGGCACCGCCGTACTCGCGAGTTGCGCGATCTGCGTCAGGTTTTGGATGAACAGTTGGCGGTTGTTGCCCCGTCCCCCTGTTGGGTATCCCCACATGAAAATTTCCAGGCATTTTTGCTCGGACGTGGGAAAGGAAAAAGCCAACAGCCTCTGCCGCGAGATGCGAATAGACGCCTTGCCGCAAAAAACTCCATGAAATAACTTCGCCAGTGGCGGGCTACTGAGTGCGGTCTGCCATTTCCTGGCCTGCACCTCGATGGAATGATCCGAAACGGGAATCGCCGAAACGATCCCGCTCCAAGGTTGATTTTGAAGGTTTGGCATTTGTTACTTTTGTGGGTTGCTGTCGGTTAGAATTACGTGAGACTTGATCGTCGCGGAAAATTCGAAGGGGTAATGTGCCTTCAGGTAGGCGGCCCGGTAGGCAAGCGTTCCTTGGGCGGCCACATGAGCTTTGGGCCATGCGTAGAGAAAGGCGTCGTCCACCCACTCGAAGAGGTTCTCCGCCATGGGACGGGAGATGCGGTTCGTCGCGTGACACCCCTCGATGAATCGCTCCCGCTGGGCAAACATCTCCCTCTCGTTCCGACGATTCCGCACACGATGAAACGTGTCGGTCTGGCCAAAGTCATCGCCCGCCAAGATGTGCACGGCCTGCATCACCTGCTCCTCGTAAAGCACCAGCCCGTAGGTATTCGCGCCAACTTCCTTCAACTGCGAGAACTCGAAGGTCACGGGCACCTTTCCGTTCTTGCGGCGAATGAACTCGGTTAGATGGTGCTTTCCTAATCGGGAGAACCCCAGCAGCGCGAACACGTCCTCGATCCGTTCGGGGGCGATCTTCCGCACCAGCGCGGGCACTCCCGGGCCTTCGAGTTGGGCAATCCCGTCCGTGTCGCCCCGCCGCAGCAGCGCGAAGGTCGCCGCGTCATCTGGTGGAAAGGTCTCCGGGTCCACCTTGATCCCCTGCCGTCGCTCAACTTCCCGAAGGGTCCCTTCGATCACCGTCAGCGACCGCGAGGGCACCCCCTTGAACATCGGAATATTGAGCTGTCCCAGCGACATCCACGGGTAGTGCGACACCCTTTGTTTCCCGTTGCCCTCGCATGCCATCGGGAATGTCCCGAGGAACCTTCCGCCGATCACCAGGTGCGCATGATCGATCACACGGGCTTGGGGCAACCCCCCCAGCTTCGACGCGATGCTCACCAGTTCCTGCCCCACCTTTCCGCGCCCCACGACCCGCAGGATCTTCTGACCTTCGCACAAGACCACCTTCACGGGCGTTTTTGCCAGGTGAGCGAGAATCCGCTTGGGCAGTTTCAATGCCCGTCCCGCGGCTTGCAGCGCGAGCGAAGGGCCGATGTCGGGGAAGTCGGGCGCATGGGCCACGCCCTCCCTGTGGGCCTCCCACACACGGTGAACCAACTCCCCGAGGCGATCCTCCGCCACGTCGAGGTCAATCATGGAAACTCCATCCCGCTCGGGGTTCAAGAACCTCTCGAAGAGGAGGCCGTGCCGCAGGGGATCCACACCGGTGACCCCGAGGGCGTAGTTGACGAGGCTGCCGGATGCGGCTCCGCGACCCGGTCCCAAGGGAATCCCCTTCTTGGTCGCGTGGCGCACGAGGTCGGCGAAAATCAGGAAGTAGTCAGCCAACCCCTTGTCCTCGATCACCTTGAGTTCGTGGTCCATCCGCTTGAGAACCTCCTGCTGGTCCCCCGTGAAAAGCTTGTCGCGGGGATTGAACCCGTAGCGGCGCTGAACGCCGTCCAAAACGAGTTCGCGCAGGCACTGGGCGGAGGAGGTGCCGAGGGGTCGAACCGATGGGCAGTGGTTCGCTTTGAGATCCATCCGCACGAGACAACGTTCCGCGATCCGCAGGGTGTTCTTGAGGGCTTCGGGAAACTCCCCCAGCGCCACAGCCATCTCCTCGGCGGTCTTGAACCATGCCTCCCGCGCCAGCCAAGGCCACCAACCTCTCCCGTCACGGGACTTATCGGGGGCCATGGCGACCAGGGCCGCGTAGGTGCGGGCATCCTCCTTCGCGATATAATGCACGTCGTTGGTCGCCACGAGCGGGATGCCGTGTTTCTTCCCGATCTCGGCGAGAGCCCGATTGAGCGTGCGCTGCCGTGGAAGACCATGGTTCTGGACCTCCAGATAGAAGTGGTCGCCAAACAGTTCCTTAAAGAACCGAACCGCCGCGCGGGTCGTGGCGGGACGATCCCCGAGGATGCTGGCGGCCAACGGTCCGCCGAGTCCACCGAGGATTGCGATCAGCCCGCGGGAACGGCGGGCCAGTTTCTCGCGAGTGACGCGGGAAGATCGTACGGTGACGAGTTCCAAAAGGTTGGAGTACCCCACTTCGTCCTCAGCCAGGAGGACGAGGCGGTCGTCGGCCGCGCCCTTGTCCTTGGGGCGGAGGGACCCGAAAGCGACTTCGCAACCGAAGATGGGACGGATTCCTTCGGATTCCGCCTTCTTGTAGAACTCGATCGCGCCGTAAAGATTCCCGTGGTCAGTCATCGCGACCGCTGACGTCCCTTGCGCCTTGGCGGCCTGCACGATCCCGAGTATCCCCGCCGTCGATTCAAACAGCGAATACTCGGTATGCAGCCGCAGATGGACGAAGGCCGACTGTAAGACTGCGTTCACAGGACCGGGTTTCAACCTTTGCTCACGGGCCGTTGAACTCCTATGGCGTCGGGGATGAGACGTCCGCTTCTGGGGATAGGGCCGGTACAGAATTAGGGCGAGACAGGATCAGGTACTGGTTCTCAGCCGTATTTGCCGCAGACCGTCCTTCCATCATCTTGCGCTCTACCGTTTTACGGAGATCCTCGTCGGGAGCCAGCCGGTACTTGGCGTGCTCCACATAGAGATCCTGTCGCCTCTGTTCGAGTTCCTCCCTCCGTGCGGACACCTCCCTCAAGGTGCGGGTGCGGGAATGGACATCGGGGTCCCGCGATGGGTCCTGGCCGACATCCTTCAGGGTCTGCTCAAGTTTCGCCAGAGCTCCGCGGAGGTTCCCCTCCATCACCCGCAACTCGACAATCGCGGTGTTGAGCTCGGGCGTCATCTTCGCTCCAAAGGATTCCAGCCGTCCCGCGACTTCTGTCTGCTTTCTTGCCTTGCTGATCCTCTGGAAGTACCGCGAGCCTATCGAATAGACCACGGCAATGATCCCGACCAAAATGAGGGCTTCGATGATCGTGAAACCACGGGCAGATTTTCTGAGGGCATGAGTCATCGAGATCGCGGCTGGGTGCCCTTCCATTTAGCAGCGCTATTTCTTGAGGATCTCGGCGAGGCGTTGCTCGTCCACACGACCGGAATGAGCCCGTTCGACGAGCGTGGAGGTGGGCGCCTCGGCGCTCGGCAGAGAGATCGCCTCGGAGTAGCTCTGGATGCCGGCGAGGCTCGACTTGAGGGTATCGAGGTCCTGGACAACCTGGTTGGCCTGCGCGATCTCGAGGCTCCGCCCCAGGGCCCCCTGCACCGCAGCAGCCTCGGTCCGTCGCTGAGCGGCAATTTTGATTTTGCTTTCCAAGGTCAGGAGGAGTGCTTCGCCCTGGCGGATGAACTCCCTCTGCTGGCGGATGCGGGTGTCGAGTTCGAGGAGTTTGCGCTTGGACGCGAGTTCGTCGAGTCGTGCGCCCTGGATCTGGATCGGCCACTGTCCGCTCCGCTGCGCGCCGAGGAAGGCGACCTTCGTCTCAGCAAGGAGCGCGACGCAGGTCTCGGCTATCGCCTGCGTTTCCTTGACGCCGCGCCGCAGGGTCTGTTCCTGTGCGACCATGGCCAACTGACGGGCCTCAAGGCTGGCCCCGATCCGGTCGCATTCGGCCATGGACCATGTGAGGTAGCCGACAGGATCCTTTTGGATATGGTCCGGTTTCCACGACTTGAGGTCATCAGCCGCCATGTTAACCTTGGTACGAAGTCTCGGGCTGAACAGATAGATGGCCACCGCTAATCCCAGGAGAATTACGACAACGACGAGGGCGTTTCCGCTTCGCCGCGATTTTGAAGACATTGACTTACACTGGAGCGGAGCGATGTTCATATGGGGTTTCATAAGCAGGTTTCGGGAGGAGTGTATAGCCGAAGGACGGAGTGAACTTCTCGCTCATGGTCAGCGCCTTAGCGCCCCTTAATCAGTTTCTCGAAGCGTTCGGCCTTTTCTCTGAAAGACCGCCCGGTTTCACCGCCCGTTTTGGCGAGATTTCCGAACTGTTTGGCAGATTCCTTGAAGCCGTCCATGGTGTCCCCAATCGAGGTGACCGCTGCTTGCGCGGGATACCGAATGAGACTCACAAACCGAGCCACGTTGACGAGTCCGGCATACAACGCCGCAAGCACCCAGCCGCAAGCGAGACCCCCGAGAAATTCCGTGCCGATCGCATGGGAACCCAAGTATCCCGCCGCTGAGGCACCCATATCGGACACCGTTTTCGGATCGAGCTGTTTGGCCAGCCAGATCGGCCCGGCCACGATGATCCCAATACTCAGGATGGTGTGAAACACGCCCCATCCGTTACGCCGAAGCACGGCGAGCGGGGGACAGAATGGGCTTAGTGCCAGTTGGAACAAGGTCAGGAGTAGTAGAAGGAAGAATCTCATTGGTTTTGTGTGGTTAAGAAATTGCAGAAGCCATGCCTGCTTCGGATGCCCCAGCGGAACGATATTCTTCCACAACCGCCTTGTTGATGCGGGCAACCTTGCAGAAGAACTCGGGGAGTTTGAGCATGTCTCCACCGCTCTCGTTGAAGTTTCGGACGAGACACATCGCACAGAACTTGCGTGCGTCACAGGACATGCAAGTGGGAAAGTCCTTCCTCGTGATGCGACGAAGGCGATGGAGTTCAGGTGAGTGATTCCAAACTTTTTCGATGGTCATCAACTTGGCATTACCCAACGGGTAGCCTTGCCAGCCCGAGCAGGGGTAAAACATGCCATCTGCGGCAACGCATAGATTGTCCAGCCCGACTCCGCAAAGCGGCTGTTCACCCGTATCTCCCTCATTATCTGATGGAGGTGCAGCCCGGAGGTTTGCTCGATACTCAAGATCGTGGACCGCCATTTCTCGAAGAAGTATTTCGGTTTCCTGCTCATTGATACGCGCATCCAGGTTGTCCTGAGTAAAATCTGACCGAGCCATCATGATGTGGTCGGTGTATGCCTTCATGCGTCGCTTGTAGGCCCACGCAAGGACCTTTTTGTAGGAGTGCGCGTTTGTTCGCATCACGGGGCAACTGATCTGTACCGGAACGTCGAGCAATCGAAGCTTCTCAATCGCGGAAACCGTCTTGGCATGCGAACCCGCCACACGGGTGATGGCATCATGCTCGGCTGGCTCGGTGCTATACAGGGACGCTTGGACGAGGGACACGTTACATGCTTTCAGGATGGCAGCGTGATCATCGGTCAATCGCGTCAGGTTGCTGAGAACCGTGATGAGGAAGTCATTATTCCTCGCCCGTTCCAGAATGGAAATGAAGTCGGGATGGAGAAGACACTCGCCACCGGAAAGAGTCACCGAGAGCGTTCCCATCGCTGCAAGTTGGTCAAGGAGATCCAACACCATGCTCGTCTCCATGTCCTGTTTGATACGACTTGGAGGCAAATAACAGTGGCGACACGTCTCGTTGCATCGAGACGTCAACTCCATCTGGAAGCCGAAGACGCGTGGAGCGCTGCGAAAATGCTTTCCTAAAAAGGCTCCCGTCTCGGGCGTCCCCTCATGCCGATGGGGAAGCAGGGAAGTGAGCGGTGCGGTCTTGGCGTCAGCGGTGGCATAGGAAAACCCCTTGTCCTTCGCCTCAATCTCCATGGCGTCACAGCCCGTCACGACAAAACCTTCCGTACGCAAACCGTCAACAAAATCTTGAAAATCACCTGCAGCGAGATGCCGATCCTCGGGCGTAAATTCCGCCGCAGCCTCGGATGCCAGAATCTCGATGGGACGAGGTTGGCGCATGATCTGCTCCAAAAAGTGAGCGCCGACCCCATCAAACACCCGGTCCTCCCGGGTCGTCTGGTTGATCACATATCCAATATCGCCAAACCTGCGACGGTAGGCATCTCGGGACAATCGTGCGTACATGACCGGAAGGGCCGGACGACTCGAAAGTTTTGGGGAGAGGGCCAGCCTTACGCTGGCCCTCTCCCACATTTGAACTATCGGCTACGCTCGCAACTCTTGCAGTATCCACCTCCTGTTCCCGACGCTGGACACCCTGATGCAAAGCAGACATTTCGATGACTTCTGGCGAGTAACTTCGGAGCGGAGTAACGTTTCATGACTTTGTCGTATTTTTTTGTGTTTGGGATTTGGCGAGAGATTTACGGCTCAGTCCGCTCGCTCGCCGTTCGAACGGATGAAATTTTCAGTTCATGCTTTGTGCATGCCTCCACCACAGCCCATGCCCCAGTGCGCGAGAAACTCGCGGAGGAGGGCCGCCAACCAAGGACAGCAGGTCTTGTTTGGACAGGTGGCCCACTTATTGGGCGGAGCTGGCCGCTTCGAGAGTCCGTAATCGCCGGTCTTCCACTCCTGACCCTTCGGCAGCGATTTCCAGCGTTGCCATACCGCCTCGACATGCGCATCCGAGAAACGGTGTTGCTTGTTCGTACTGCACGGGCGGATGAAGCCCCATTTGCCTGGCGTATATGAATCAAGGATGAACTTCCTCTTGCGCCTCAAAGTCCCGAAGCGGGCTCCTGCTTCATGGGCCAACCAGCCTAGGAAGTCGTCCACTGTGGGTGATCTTCTTGATTGCATGAACTTGCGAGAATGAGTGGCCATTCGACGCAGCGACGGGCTGCTGGGACAAAAAGGGGACGCGACCCAACGCACCCCCCGAGCCGAGGCACCGCTAGGAGCCCGTTGACGGAAGGCAACGCCAGACCGCGCCCCGATTGGGGCGCAGCCGTGGCCTGGTTCCATCAACTCGAAAGAAAAACTAGCGGCTTTCGGCTCGAGTCCGCAGCCGTAGCTACGCGAAATGTATTGTTTCGCGAGTAGGCTCCTCCCCCGGCGGATTGGCAAGCAGAATTCGTGCGGCCGCGAATTGCGGGACAGATTTGTGAGGGTTCCCCGTCGTGGGGACACGGCGGGCTACCGTTGGTAGCCCGTGCTGTCCCCAGTACGGGAGGCTCGACGGGAACCCAACCGGAGCCAGACCCGTCGTGGAGACACGCCGGGCTACCGAAGCGTTCTTCGCTGATCAACAGTCATATCCCACCCGTCCGTCCCTCCAAGGCACCTTGGGGCGTGCCTTGACGAGCCCCACGCACGGTGGCAGGCTGTCGCCATGAGCGTTGCCGCAGAGCCGGTTTGGGCCGTGACCCGCGAAAAGGTGGACGCCGTCGTGCGCCGCCTCATTGAGGCAGGCCATCCCCAGAAGGTTTTCCTGTTCGGGTCGTATGTGCGCGGGCAGATGCATCGGGACACCGATCTGGACGTGCTGGTGGTGGCCGAGGACAGCCTGGAGAACACGCGAAAGGAGAGCGTGCGGTTGCGTCACGCGGTGAATGACATTTCGATGCCGATGGACATTTTGGTGGTGCGCCAGAGCGTGTTCGAGGCGTTGAAGGACAAGATCGGATTGATTTACCGCGAAGCGGTGCGCCGTGGGCATCTGGTTTACGACGCGAAGGCGGCGGCATGAACAACGGCGACGCATCGGAGTGGCTAAGGAACTGACGCCCATGGCCGTGCAAACGCGCTATCCCGGATTCGACGACCCGGTCGAGGAGTCCGAAGTGGATGAGGCGATTCGCCTGGCCGACGAAACCATCGCCTGGGTGAAAAGCGAGTTGGGTGTTGCATAAATCCGAGGAGGGCGAATACGCCGAAGTTCTCGCCCCAGCCATCCTCCGCGACTCCCTCCGAACCGCCCTCCGCACCGCCTCCGCCTTCTACAAATCGTGAGAGGCTGAAATCCCATGAACTTCAGCGACGACGAGATTGCCCATTACACCGACTTGATTGAGAAATTGATCTGGGCGAAGCGTCGTCCACCGCTACATCTGCGCGACAGGGTCAGGGAGGGACAACGGATCGTAGGACACGAAATCGAACTGTTCTTGGTGCGACCAATATTTTCCGATCCCACGCGGAAGATCGAGGAGTCGATCGCGAAGGCCCGCTATGTAAAGACACGGGATGTTTGGCAAGTGTTCTGGAAACGGGCGGATATGAAGTGGCACCGCTATCCACCTCAGCCGGAAGTAAAATCTTTCGAGGCATTCCTCAAGCTGGTGGACGAGGACCCGAATGGTTGTTTTTGGGGATAGACGACTTGCGTCGGTCCCTACGGACCTGAACGAGCTGACGGATGCCCTGCGCCCCAACGCGACCTTGGGGCACACCTTGATAAAACGCCCATGGGACGGAGCGCTCATTTCCCGCCCTCCATGGCGAGGAGAGCCCTCATGCGCTGCTCACCGCGATTCGTCGGCGGGCGCGACGGAAGAGCGGGAGGAGCATCATCAGGAAGACGATCCACCCGAGGCCCAGCGAGAGGCCGAGCCCGACCGAGGGCTCCGTATAGCGGCACACGGCCATCA
>CAYZAE010000210.1:0-10736 GCA_964476125.1 uncultured Verrucomicrobiota bacterium
CACTCCCCACTCCCCACTCCCCACTCCCAACCCCAGACGCCAGACCCCAGACGCCAGACCCCAGACCCCAGACCCCAGCGTGTCACCGCGACGCTTTGCGCAGCAGGGGCTTCAGAACCCGTTCCATCGCATCGGCGTGGCGCAGGAAACCGAGGTCGGTGGGATGCGAAGCGTCGACGGTTCCCTCGCCATCGGCACCCAGCAGTTGATCCGCCGGCAAATAGTGAAGGTTCCGGATTCCGTCCCGTCGCAGGGAATCGTAGGCGGCACGAAGAGCGCCATGATTCGCCTCGTTATGACGCCGACGCGCCTCCACCAGGAAGCCGTCGGTGTAATACCGATCCTCCACCAGCACGATGGGAGTGGAAGGTCGCGCCTCCCTCAACCGACGCACGAACGGCGCCAGCCGTTGGGTGACCTCGTCGGCTTTCATGTTCGGCAGGCAATCCAGCACGAACACGCTGGGATCGAGTTCCGACAGCAACTCCGCCATGGCGGGTTCCATCCGGCCGCTGCCCGAGAAGCCCAGATTGATCGTCGGCCATTGGAGTCGGCGTCCAAGAATGGCGACATGCACCATGCCGGGCCGCGACGCGCACCCGCCCTGGGTGATCGAGGTCCCGTAGAAGACCACCGGCTTGCGGGCGCCCTCACCCCAGGGACTTCCGGGAGCCAGGGTATTTTCCGGCGGAACGCCCAACTCCACGGAACTCACCCCGTTGTAGAGCGGCAGGTAGAGCAGATACTCGCGCCAACCGGGAGGGAGGCCGCTGATGAGCGCCACCTCGTTGGTCTGCGACTTCGCCTGGCCCACGGCGAGCCAGCGCCACGAACCCTTCGCCTCGCGAACGTAAAGATCCAACCCGCTCACCCCGGTCGCCGGCATGTGCGGCATGGCCAGATTTCCCGAGGTCAGCGCCCAACGCGCCTTGATCGTGCGGGCATCGGTTCCGAACCGGACCGCCAGGCCCGCCGATTGCCGGCTCAACCCCCACACGGCATCCGTCACCTTCCCCTGCGCCCGGGCTGGGAGCCTGTCGTAGGCCGAGAGAGTGTCCTTCCAACCCCGCCCCTCGAGACCCAGCGATTCCACGGAGAACCAGAGGGTCGGGTCGCCGGGACGGGTCCGGGCCAGTCCCGGATCCAACGGTGCGGGAGCGGCCCCGAAGACGGGAGGAACAACGAGTGTCAGCAGCAGTCCCAACCAGACCAGGCGGGTGTTCCATCGGATGCGCATGAGCGAGGATGGCAAGATCCTTCAGCCAGGTCAGGATTGTTCACCGTGGCTGTTGAGCGTCGCCGGCACTTCGGCCCTCTGGAAAGGGACCAGTCGAAGCGTTGCGGCGGCCGCAAAACCGGTAAGACACTTCGCAGCCAACCCCGACACGACTGGGGTGCCGACCTCCAAACTCCCGTCAGGCCCCCACCCACCGATTGACATCATGATGCACCATGACAGCATCATGATGCATGAGAACCACGGTGAATGTGCCGGAGGGCCTGTTGAGACAGGCGCGGGAGGCCGCACTCCAACGGGGGTGCTCGCTAAGCGAATTGGTGGCGGAATCGCTGCGCGAGGTTTTAGCCGGCGAGTCGCGATCGAAATCCACGAGAGGCGCTCCGGTGAAACAGTTGATCACATTTCGAGGAACCGGGATCCAGCCCGGTGTGGATTTAGCATCGTCGGGGTCCCTCACAGATCGGATGGAGGGGCTGTGATCCTGCTCGACGTGAACATCCTGGTCGGCGTCCACCGAGAGGATGCGGAAGGGCATCGAGAAATCCGTGAATGGCTGGAGGGAGAGCTTCGCGGTGTCGCTCCTGTGGCGGTGACGGATCTGGCGCTGAGCGGGTTTGTGCGGGTCGTCACCCATCCGCGCGTCTTTCGGGAGCCAACGCCCCTTCCGATCGCCCTGCAGTTCGTGGAGGACCTACGACAGCGCGAGGGTGTTCGGGTCGTAGCGCCCGGCCCACGGCACTGGGGCATCTTCGTGGATCTTTGCCGTCGAATCGGTGCCCGGGGGAATTCGGTACCGGACGCGTATCATGCCGCGGTGGCGATGGAACATGGGTGCGAGTGGGTGACCTTGGATCGCGGATTCGCCCGCTTTCCCGGGTTGCGCTGGCGGACTCCAAACGACTGATCCCTGATGACCCCCATTCCTGGGATGCGCCTGGGCGGCAGGCGTCTCGCTGGTAACGGGGAACCTGCGCCACTTCCCAAAACGGGTCGCGGGCAGCACGCCCATTCCCACCCCGGCCCAATTCGTCGTGCTCGCAGGATGCGACAACCTCGATCCGAATAGTGAATGACCCAGCACGGCAGTGGAAAGGTCACAAACCGCCGGGGAACGAGGGCTTGGAGCGTACCGCGTTGAGGGAGGCAGGACGGGGAGAAACTCAGGCAAGTCAACCCGCTGAAGTGGTGGAGCCGAGGGGGCTTGAACCCCTGACCTTCTCATTGCGAACGAGACGCTCTACCAACTGAGCTACGACCCCACTCACGGGCGGGCGACAAACTGCCGGGACAGCGATCGGAATGCAAGCCCCTGAATGTTTGTTCAGGAACGATCCCAGAGCCGTCGGATGACCCGGAGGAGCAAGGTTCCGGAGATCGCGAATGTCAGCACCAGCAACCCGGTCTGCGCCCAACGTCCGTACAAGGCGCTGCCCACGGTGAACAAGGCCGACCACACCACCACGCATCCCGCCAGCCAGCCGAGCAGGGCCAGGGGAATGTTCTCATGCCGCGCGGAGGCCGCCGCCTCGGCAGCACTGATGCCGGCCGCCTCGCGAATCACCGTCCAACCCGGGCCGAACGGTCGGACCCGACGGTAGAACGCGATCAACGTGGCGCGATCGGTCTGCGGGCCGAGGAAGGCGGTGAGCACCCAGCACACTGTGGTCACTGCAATGGTCAGGAGCAGCGCCTGGTAGGTGTTCAGTTCGAGCAGGTTCGCCCGCTTCAGAATCAGCAGCGCCACCGAAACGCCGAAGGAACTGACCATCGCCGCCACCTCGCACCAGGCATTGATCCGCCACCAGAACCAGCGGACCAGGTACAGCAAACCGGTGCCGGCACCGATCTGGAGCATGATGTCGAAGCTGTCCTTGGCCGAATCCAGCAAGTACACGGTGCCCGCCGAAGCAAAGAAGAGGCCGAGGGTCGCGAACCGGCCCACCTTCACGTAATGCGCCTCGCTGGCGTCGTGGCGCACGAAGCGTCGATAGAAGTCGTGCACGAGGTAGGAGGCGCCCCAGTTGAGATGGGTCAGAATGGTCGAGGAATTGGCTGCGATCAGGCCCCCCACCATCAGTCCTATAAACCCGACGGGCAGAAACTTGAGCATCGCGGGATAAGCGATGTCGTGCCCAAGCAACGCGGGGTCCAGGTTCGGGAACGCCTTCTGGATGTCGGAGAGCTGCGGATAGACCAGCAGCGAGCAAAGCCCGACCAGGATCCAGGGCCAGGGACGCAGAACGTAATGCGCCAGATTGAAGAACAGCACCGCACCCAGCGCATCCTTCTCCGTCTTCGAGGCGAGCATTCGCTGGGCGATGTAACTGCCACCCCCCGGTTCCGCGCCGGGGTACCAGGTCGCCCACCACTGGACCGCGATCGGCATGATGAACACCGCCACTGCCAGGTCCCAGTTGCTGGTGAAATCCGGCAGGAAATTCAGGTACAACAGCTGCGACTTCCCGTCCGGCGCAGGCATCGGGGCGGAAAGCCGGTCCACGAGCACGTCCAACCCCCCGATGTGCCGGACCGCGAAGAAAGCCGCCGCGATCACCGCCGTCATTTTGATGAAGAACTGGATCATATCGATGACCAGCACCCCCCACAGACCCGAGTGCGCCGCGAAGGCCACGTTCAGAATGCCCACCATGGCCAGCGTCTGCCACCGGGGCATTCCGAAGAGCACGTTGGCAATCTTGCAGGCCGCCAGGTTGACGCTGGCCATGATGATGCAGTTGAAAAAGAGACCGAGGTACAGCGACCTGAACCCACGCACGACACTCGCCGCCTTTCCGGAATAGCGGATCTCGTAAAACTCCAGGTCAGTCATCACCTCCGACCGACGCCACAGCCGGGCATAGAAAAAAACCGTCGCCATGCCCGTGAGCACATAAGCCCACCACACCCAGTTCCCCGCCACGCCGTTCCGTCGCACGATGTCCGTCACCAGGTTCGGGGTGTCGCTGCTGAAGGTGGTCGCCACCATCGAAAGCCCCGCCAGCCACCAGGGGACGCTCCGTCCCGAGGCAAAGAACTCGGAGGTGCTTTTGCCGGCGCGCTTGCCGAAAAACAGGGAGGGGACAAAACAGACGAGAAGCGAGGCCGCGACAATGATCCAGTCCAGGAGTTGTAGTTTCACGCGGTGACGGGTCGTTAGTTCCGGCGGTTGTACACAGTTCCTACAGGGCCGGCCAGTGCGCGGCGTGTCGGGCGAGAGAATCTTCGTTCAACGACTCCGGAACCTCGCCGGATTCCCTGCCCAACCTCTCCCGCGCCTTGCGCCAGAGGTCGGTGCGCACGTACCGCTGGAGTTCCCGAGGCCAGCGCGTGCCTTCCAGCAGGCGGAGGGTCAACTCCGGACGCCCCTGCGCCAGAGCCAGATCCGCCCGTCGCTCCACCAGCAGGCGGTGCTCCCCCGCCCCCGACAACAGCCCGGCCCGCTCCGACGTCTCGCCCAGTTCAGCCAGCAAGGTATCCAATTCAACCACCGCCACAGGATCCTCCGGCGGACCGTCCCGCAGGAATGTCAGTGCTCTCCGGGGATCCTCCAAACCCTTCCACAGAATCAACCCCGCCAGGCGCCGTGCCGTCGGGGCCGGATCCTCACCGACGCAGTCCAGGGCCTCCCGCGCCCGTCCCCGAAACGCCAGCCACTGCGCCAGCGGCTCTGCCGCCGCTGGATTTCCGCGCGCCAACTCGCGCTTCAAGGTGTCCTCCAGCTCCAGCCCGGTGGGAACTGCCGAACACGGCAACGGCCCCTCCCCCACCCGAAAAGACTCCCATTCCAGCTGCCACGGCGAATGGGCCCAGCCCAGCCAGGGATTCTCCAATGGGGGAAGGGCGAAGTCCGGCCACTCCACGCGATCGCAGGCCTCCCGGGAATGAACGGGAACCCAGAATTCCTCACAACAAAACTCCCTGCCCGCGGCCAGCAACGGCCGGCCAATCCATTCAGGCAGCGGACTGCTTTCAATCTCCGCGTAGGATTCCCCCCCTTCCGTCGTCGCCCGTCCCCAATCCCGGTGGCGGCCGTGCCCGTACGTCCAGACCTTCCTGCCCGGAAGCCGACCCGGATCCGCCAGGTGCATCAATCCGAAGCCCAGCTCATGGTGAAACGTCCCGAACTGCGCGGCACTGCCCGGCTCCCAGAACAGGGCGGTCATCTCCTTGATGTTTCGGTCCCAGTTCCACTCCGACCCCGGCCAGGCGGTCTGCGTCACGCGCCGGTCATGCACCAAAACCCGTCGGCCGGGGTGAATGAATTCGGTGCCCGAAGTCGATCGCACCGCGGCAATGGTCCACATCGACCACGGATGATCCGTGCGGGTCGGGTTGCGCAGCGCGGTTCGCTGGACCAGTACCGGACTGGAGGCGTGAAGTCCGAGTTCAACCACCCATTCCATGCCCGTCCGGACTTCCCGTTCGCCGACCCGGATCCAGCCATAGTCGCCGGTCACGCCCTGCGAACTGCCGACGGCGGCGATCGAGGTGGGGGAATGGGTGATCGGGAAATTGAATTCGATGCCCCCGGAAATGAAGCCCTGGAGGGGAGGGATTCGCACCGGGCGCACCACCGGATTGCGGAACAGAAGCTCCTGCCGGATCCGCTTGTCGTGGAAGGAATGAACGCGCCCTCCCAGCTCGGGAGCCACCTCCACCCGGACCCACTCGTTTTCCAGTGTGAGCACCCGCCAGTCGCGCGGCACCGGGACGGATTCCGTCCCATCGAAACTGGAGTACGGAAACAGATGATCCTGGTGATACAGCAGGGGCAGATCCGTCAGCGGGAGGGTCTGAAAGAACGGAAGGACACGCCGGGTTTCGCCCACGGTGATCACAGGCCCGACCCTGCCCTGCCCGGGGATCAGCGTCGAACCGGAACCCGATCTCCAGCGCCGGCAGGATAACCCGGGTGGGGAGGCTGGCCGAGGGACAGTTTCCCTTGAGTGCGGCGGCATGACGCCGCTTTCGATTCGCCACCGCGTCGCCCCGGACGCCGGAAGGCTCGCCGGCGTCGGTTCCCCAGCCGGCGTTGAATCCAAAGCGGTGACATGTCACCGCAGTCCATACGCAGAAAAAAAGGACGGACGGAGGGTCGCTCCATCCGTCCTGAATTCTGAAATGGGACAGGCAGGGATCGAAACGATCCGCGCGGCGCCTGACTTAGCGAAGCTCGGCCAGCTTCGCCTTGATGGAGGCGAAGTCCGGGAGGTCCTTGGGCGTGGCCGTCTGTTCGGAGTAACGCACGATGCCATCGCGATCGATGACGAAGGCGGCGCGAGCCGAGGTGTCACCAATGCCGGCGAGAGCCTTGAACTCCACGCCATAGGCGCGGGTGACTTCCTTGTTCAGGTCGCTGACCAGCGGGATGCCGATCTTTTCCTGCTTGGCCCAGGCTTCCTGCGCGAAGGGGCTGTCCACGCTGACCCCGATGACCTCGGCATTGAGGCCCTGATAGAGGCTGATGCCCTGGCTGACGTCGCAAAGCTCCGCGGTGCAGACGCTGGTGAAGGCGAGCGGGAAGAAGAGCAGCACCGTGTTCTTCTTGCCGAAGTTTGCGCTGAGCTTCACGTCCACCAGCCCGGAGGCGTTCTTGGACTTGAGGGTGAAATCGGGAGCGCTGGATCCAACTGCGATAGGCATGTTCTCGTGCGTGTTTGGGGTTGGCTGGTCGTATTCCGTGTATTCGGAGGACCTTAAATGGAGCGTCCGGGGCGTGCTGTCAAATGGGCTTCTTCAATCAGAGCGCCGCCAGCACCTGCGCCGCATGGGTTTCCGGCTTCACCTCCGGCCAGATCGCCGCCAATCTGCCATCCGCACCAATCAGAAAAGTGACCCGGTGCACCCCCTGATATTTGCGCCCCATGAACTGCTTCTCGCCCCACACGCCGTACGCCTCGGCGATTTTGTGGTCGGTGTCCGACACCAGCGCGAACGGGAGGGTGAATTTTACCGTGAATTTGTCGTGGGACTTGGGCGAGTCCGGGCTGACCCCGAGCACCACCGCCCCGCGCTTGCGGAATTCCTCGAACGCCTCCCGGAACCCGCAGGCTTCCTGGGTGCATCCGGGGGTCCCCTCCTTCGGCTCCCAACAGCGAATCACCGGCCTCCCGCGCAGGTCCTTGAGCGAGACCGTCGCCCCGCCGGAAGCAGGGGCGATGAATTCAGGGGCGGGATCCCCGACTTTGAGGGTGAGTTGCGGCCCTTTTGGCATGGCCGGGATGCTAGTTCAGGAACCGTAGGCGCGCCACAGGACGTTCACCAGGAACAGGAGAATCATCCCCACGCCGCAGGCCAGCTTACCCACCGCCCCCAGCAGCAATCCCAACGTCGCCCCCGCCCCCGCCTTCGCCGATTCCCGCCATTCACGTCCCCCGAAGTATTCGAAGGCGAACGCTCCGAGAAACGGACCGGTCAGGATCCCAACCGGCCCCGCGAAGATGCCGATCAATCCGCCAACCACCGCACCGATCATCCCGCGACGGGTGGCCCCCAGCGATTTGGCGCCCAGAAAGCTCGCGGCCAGATCCGCGCCCAAGGCCAGCAGGCCCAGCAAGCCGAGGGTGACCAGCACCCAGGCCTGGGCTCCGGCCTCCCCCACCACCAGGCGATGAGCCACCGCCACGGCGAAGATCAGAGGGGTTCCCGGAATCGCCGGCACCACCGCCCCCACCAACCCGATTCCCATCAGGAGCAGGGCCAGCGCGAACCACAGGATCTCAACAGTGGTCACGAGCTCAGGTGCCTCCTCCCACCTTGCTCCCGGCCGCCCCCAGGTCCTTCGCCGAGGCCGCCCGGCGATCCATGGCCCGCACGCGCGAGGCCAGCATGCGCGAGACGTTCCAGAGGAACCGGTTCGCCGCCGCCGGCGATTCCTTGCAGATCTTCCGCAACGAATCGAGGCCCAGCTTCAGCACCAGAACCTCCGTCTCCGCCCGCACATCCGCCGAGCGCGGACCCGGATCGAACAACGACATCTCCCCGAAGGTTTCGCCCATGTTCAGCGAAACCAGGAACGCCTCCGTCACCTGGCCTTTGGTGCTCACGCCCACCCGGCCCTGAGTCACAAAGTACATCGCATCCCCATGACTCCCCTGGCGGACGATGTAGGAAAAGGGCCGAAACGCCTGCTCCACCATCTGCTGCGCGAAGGGCTCCAGTTCTTCCGGGGTGAAATCGCCGAAGATCTTCAACTGGCGCAACGCCTTCTGGGACACCCCGGTGGTGGCGGCCGAAGGTGATTCGGATTCTCCCTGCCCCTTCTCCATCCGGGCGGTCTCGAAGATGGCCTCGATTTCATCGACATCGTTGGCCCGGCGCCAGGCCTCCCGGCCCTCGACCTCCACATGCACCCAGGCATCCGCCAACACCCGGCCGTCGCGAGCCCAATCCTGGAGGGTCGACAGTGGAACCGGGCCATAAAGCTGGCGATCGAGACCAAATACGCGAAATACGGGTTCTGACATGGGATGGAATTGTGAAAGCTCCGACGGCCAAGGCGAGGGTAAACCTGTCCGCGCCCCACGCAACCGGCGGGATTCCGGACATCATTTGCCGGTCGCCACCAACGCCGCGCCCGCAGCCCCCCCCTTCCCTGAAGCCCCCTTCCATCCCGGAAACACGAACCGGCGCTGGAGTTCGTCGAGCAGCGAATAAACCACCGGGGTCACCAGCAGGGTCAGCATCAGGCACAGGGTCTGCCCGCCGATCACCACCACCGCCACCGCGCGACGTTCCTCGGCCCCGGGTCCCGTGCCCATCGCCAGGGGCAGCATGCCCGCCACCAGCGACAGCGTGGTCATCAGAATCGGCCGCAACCGGTCCCGGTTGGCCTGCAACACCGCCGCCACGGGCTCCATGCCGCGTCCCCGCAGCTGGTTCATGTGGTCGATCTGCAGGATCGCGTTCTTCTTCACCACCCCCGCCAAAACCAGCAGCCCCAGCCCGGAATAGAGATTCAGAGTGTTGTCCGTCGCCCACAACGAAAGCAGGGCGAAAGGCAACGACAACGGCAGCGAGAGCAGGATGGTGAAGGGGTGGACGAGGCTCTCGTACTGCGACGCGAGAATCATGTACATGAACACCACCGACAGCAGGAACGCCCACAGGAACTCCCTGAACGTGCCTTCCAGCTCACGTCCGCGTCCGGAAACCTTCGTCGAATAGGCCGGCGGCAGATTCATGGCCTTCACTTCCGCCCGGAGCGCCTCAATGCGGTCCGCCAGCGCATAGCCCGGCGCAATGTTCGACCGCAGGGCCACGGTGCGCTGCCGGTCCAGACGGTCGATGCGCGACGCCGTCTGGCCCGCAACCACCCGGACCACGTTGTCGAGTCGAACCAACCCCCCGCCCCGCCTCGGCACGAACAACCGGCCCAGGTCCGAGGGATCATCCCGGTCCACTCCGGACAGGCGAAGCTGGACATCATAGTCATCGTTCAGACCCGCATCCCGGTAGCGGGACACCCGGCTGTCGCCGCCCACCATCAGACGCAGGGCCGAGGCGATGTCCTGCACATCCACCCCCAGGTCCGCCGCGCGCGCGCGATCGATCTCCACCCTCAACTCCGGCTTGTCCAGCCGCAGCGTGGTGTCCGCATCCAACAACCCCAGCTCGGGAGCCTTCAGGCGCAGGCGTTCCGCATAAGCCGCCAACTGCTCCAGGTCGGGTCCCAGGAGGGCAAAATCAATCTCGTACCCGGGACCTCCCAGGCTGATCGAGGATCCCCCGGGCCGCACCCCCACCCGGACATCCTTCAGGAACTTCAACCGCGCGCGCACCTGCTGCATCACCTCGCGCTGGGAAATGTTCCCCTCGAAAGCCTTCCAGGGCGTGGTCGACACCAGGCGCGCCCAGGAAAAGGTCCGCTCCCCATGCGGCGTGAGCAGCAGGAAAAGCCGGCCCTGGTTCACCCCCGAAAAACCACCCCCGGAACCGGTCGAGGCCAGCACCGTGCGGACGTGCGGTATCGACGAAACCTCCTTCGCCGCCAGCTGCACCACCTCGTCCATGGCCGTCACACTGGTCCCCTCCGGAGCCGTCAGGGAGACTTCGAACTCTCCTTCGTCCGTGTTGGTGGGGGTGAATTCCTGGCGGACCATGCGATACAGGGGAAGCGAGGAGAGCGCCACCAGCAAGGCCCCGGTCACCACCACGAGGCGATGGCGCATCGCCCAGCCCAAAGCCGCGAGGTAAAGGCGCTCAATGGCCCCATAAAACCCGGCTCGCGACTTCGGCGCGTGCCCGCCTCCACCCTCTCCTCCGGCACCACCACCACCGCCACCGCCGCCACGAGACCGTCCCAGGCTGTAAAGCCGGGCACTCATCATCGGGGTCAGCGTGAACGACACCAGAAGACTGACCAGCAGTGCGACCGCCGAGGTGATCCCGAACTGGAACAGGAACCGGCCCGCCACACTCGACATGAACGAGACCGGCACGAAGATCACCACCAGACTCAAGGTGGTCGCCATCACCGCGAGCCCGATCTCCGCCG
>CAYZAE010000211.1:0-10598 GCA_964476125.1 uncultured Verrucomicrobiota bacterium
AAGCTTGGAGCTGACCGGGTCTCTCCCGGCTCCCGCTCCCCACTCCCTACTCCCTACTCCCACCCCACGACCCACGACCCACGACCCACGACGCACGCTACTCAGCGGCTGTCTTGTTCTCGGCCTGCTGTTCCTTGCACCAGCCTTTGATTTCGATGTCGTTGAAGATCTTGCCGAGGGTGCGGCGGAGGAGGCCCTTGAGGCTGGCGTGCTCGAGGGGGGCGAGGGAGCGGATGGCTTCCTCCTTGTAGCTTTCGAGCAGGTGCCGGCAGCGGTCGTCGGCCTTGGCCGTGCGGACGAGGTCCGGGAGTTTGGAGCGGTCGGCGGACGGGTCGCGGCGCCAGTGACGTTCGAATTCGCTGCGGGTGTCGCCGTTGGAACGTTCGCGGGCGACGGCCAGGACGAGGCTGGGGCGGAGGGCCTGGGCATCGGCGCCGTCGGCGCCTTCGAAGTCCTCGAGATCATCCCGGACCTGGTAGGCGATGCCAAGGGAGCGGCTGAAGGCGCCGAGCGCTTCGCCGACTTCGGCGTGCCGGCCGGCGTAGAGGGCCCCGAGCCGGAGGGCGACTTCGAAGGCGGGGGCGGTTTTACGCTGGAAGATTTCGATGACCTGGAGGGAGGACAGCGGGCCGGGTTTTCGGGCCCAGGCGAGTTCGGCGCCCTGGCCGCGGCAGAGTTCGCGTTGCGCTTCGGCGGCGACGCGGAGCATTTCCGCGCGGATTTCGGGGGAGGCCTGGCAGGCGGCGAGCAGTCGGTAACCTTCGCCGATGAGCAGGTCGCCGACATTGATGGCGACGGGGATGCCGTGTTCGGCGTGGAGCGTCTGCTGGCCGTAGCGGAGATCATCGCCATCCTCGATGTCGTCGTGGATGAGCGATGCCTTGTGGAAGCATTCGACGGCGAGGGCGATCCGGCGGAGATCGGCGGGGAGGGCTTCGTTGGGTTGGGAGCGGAGGGCCTGGAAGACGGCGACGGCGAGGAAGGGGCGCCAGCGTTTCCCGGCGCGGAGGAGCCAGTTCCGGGCCAGTTGTTCGGCATCGCCGACGGGCGGGCCGAGCAGGGCTTCGAGGGTGATGGGGGTGAACCAGCCGTCGACTTCATCCCGGAGGGCGGTGAGATCAAGACGCCGGGTCTGGTCGTCGGCGGTGAGGTGGATGTATTCCCAGACCCATTCCAGGTCGACGTTGGTATCGATGCAATCGTCCTGGAGCAGGGGGACGGCGACGCCGGGGATGGCGGCGGCTTCCATGTAGGGGAAGGCGCGTTCCAGCACGCTGAGACAGGAGACGCCGACGATGGCTTCGATTTTGCCTGTTTGCACCAGGCTCATGACGATGGCGGAGCCTTCGGCGACGAGCACGGCGTAGCCGAGACGTTCGGCTTCGACGGTGAGGTCCTGGATGGAGCAGAGCCCGCATTGTTTGCAGAGCAGGCCGAATTCATCGAAGGGCGCGGGGCATTTGGCTTCGACGCGGAGACACTTCGGCAGGAGGAGCAGCCGGCGTTCGTAGGGGATGCGGGCGAGTTGTTCGCGCCACATCTCGTTGTTGATCAGGACGCCGATGAAATCCTTGTAGAGCGGGTCGCAGCCCAGGTGCTCGACCACGCGGGCGGCGTGCACGGCGAGTTCCGGGACGGGCATGGGGGGGACCGGGTTGAACTCGGCCACGTAATTCCGCACCACCTGCAGGATGTGACTCCGCTGCATGGGCGTGGGCGGGATGTTGCGTTTGGGCGCGCGCCAGGTTTGGAGGGGGACGAGACGAGGCAGGGCGGCCGGGGCGGCCCCGGAGGCAACCGGAAGGGAGGTCGAGGTGGACATGAGGGCGTGGGGACTTGGGGTTGCGACGCGGGTTGGACGGAGATCGGGGACCGGAGGTTTCGCTCGGTTGGGGGGAGGGTTTCTCGGGCGGCAGTGGTGGTGGCGGCGGCTGACGTCAGGCGGCGACTTTGGCGGGGGATTTCGGTTTGCGGTCCGGGGTCAGCTGGGTCTGGAGTGCGCGGGCCTTGGCTTCCGCATCCGGGTGGGTGCGGGTGTAGGCGCCGAAATCGGAGAACCAATATTTTTTGGCGATCCGGTACATCCAGTGTTTTTCGGGGACTTCCTCGCCTGGCAGCCATTGACTGAAGCGGGGTTGCATGGCGCGGAGTTCGGCGAGGGCGGTGCCGCGGAGGGTGGAGTCGCGGGCGCCGTGGCGGCGGACGAGGTCTTCGACGAGGTCGGGGCGTTCGAGCACGACGCAGCCGCGGGTGTGCTGGCCGGAGACGTTGCGGAAATCGCGGAGGAAGGCGGAGTCGCGGATGGTGGCGACGACGCCGCGGGAGTCGCGGATGTTTTCGGTGGCGAACTGGAGGATGGGGCAGGGTTCGATATCGCCGCGGGGGCTGACGTGGTGGCTGATGCCGGTGACCATGGGGCAGAGCGCCTTGCCCTGGTGATCGTAGTAGGCGTCGATGATGGCGATGGGCACGCGGCTGCGCATTTCCACCACGAACCGCCGGGTCCGGACCAGTTGATCGGGACGGAGGGCGAGTTCCGGTTTCATGACCGGGCCGACGGGGCGGTAGGTGTGGTACCAGACGTAGTGCACGCCGCGCTGGACCAGTTGGCGGAGCCAGGATTCGGAGAGCAGATCGTCGATGTTGGTCTGGCAGACGGAGGTGGCGACGCCGGTGAGCAGGCCGGCGGCGAGGCAGTGGTCGAGGCCGCGCATGGTGCGCTGGAAGACCTCGGTCTTGCCCCGGCGTTCGTTGCTGACGATTTCGTTGCCTTCGATGGAGACGAGGGGCGTGGCGTTGCCGAGTTGGGCGAGGCGCCGGGCGGTTTTTTCGGTGATCAGCTGCCCGTTGGTGAAGAGCTGGAAGTAGCAGTCCGGATGGGCGGCGAGCAGGTCGAGCAGTTCGGGGTGGAGGAACGGTTCCCCGCCGAGGATGCCGAAGAAGCTGTTCCCCTGGGTTTTCGCGTCGCGGATCGTGCGGTTGAGCGTGTCGAGATCGATGGATTCGCGGGGGGCCTCGACATCCACCCAGCAGCCCTGGCAGCGGAGATTGCAGGAGTTGAGGATCGAGAGGTAGAGGAACGGGGGAAAGTACTCGCCCCGGCGGAGACGGCTCTTGAAGCGTTCGACGGAGATCAGGCCCTTGAAGCCGAAGTTCCAGGCGAACTTGGCGAGGCACTTCGGGCTGGCGTTGCGGAGGGTGCGGAAGACGAGGGCGGGGAGCATGGTGGTGTCAGGTCCCTGGGTTGGCTGCGGTGGCGGTGGCGGCCGCGGCGCGTTGCCGGGCTTCCTCGGCCTTGCGTGCGATCTGGTCGGGGGAGGGCAGGCTGGCGATTACTTCCGGCGGCAGGTCGGCCACGATTTCACCGAGCTTGACGAGGCACTTCTGTCGTTCGGCCAGCGCCTTGTCCGCATCGCGTTCCTTGCCGAACCGGCTGCGGGCCCGTTCGCTGCGATCGCGGAGCAGCGAATAGACGTCGCCCCCGAGCAGGGCGGAGATGTCGATTTTCATCTTCTCCCGCTGCAGGTCGCTGTCGCTGACGTTGTCGCCGTTGATGGGGCCGGCCTTGTATTTGGGGAACATGATGGCCGCTTCGGGACAGACCCGGGAGCAGGCGGGGCAGTTCGTTTTGCAGTTGTCCTGCTGCTGGGCCTGGATGCGGCCCGCGGGGTCCACGCCGTAGACTCCGAACAGACAGAAGGACAGGCACTGCATGCAGTTCGTGCAGCGGTCGTAGTCGATGACCGGAAACCAGGGCAGCCAGGCCCCCGGGGCGGGAGCACCGGCGCGGGCGCGAACGGATTCGGCGGCTTCCAGCAGCGCGGGCGCGGGGGTGCCGTTGAGATTCATCCGGGACGTGGTTGGCGACCCGGTTGCGCCTGGGGCGGGTGGGGAGGAGGGATCGGTGAAGGCGCCGACGACCAGGACCGGGGCGCCGGGGGGCATCGGGGTTGGGTGGGCGGTCGAGGGGCGGGCCACCGGGAATCCCTTTTCCAGCAGGGCGCGAACGGCTTCGAATCGTTCGTCGGCGGTGAGTGGCCGGGTGCCTTCGCCCTCGTCGAGGATGACGCGGAGCACGGGATCGTGCAGAGCCATGGTCAGGAGGGCGGGTTCTCGGGGGAGGACAGCGTGACTTTGCCGGCGGGCAGGTTGGGACTGAAGCCGTCGGAAAGCAAAGCGGAGGCGAGGTCTTCGGCGGATCCGGTGCGCATGTTGAGGACTTCGGTGGATTCCGGGGTGAGCGGGGCTCCGGCGTTGGCGAAGAGCCATTTCACGGCGCGCGGGAAGCAGGCGGCGATTTTGAGGGGTCCGCCGGCGGCGAGGCGCACGAGTTCCGGATCGCGGCGGGCGGAGGCTTCGCAGAGGTCGGGCACCGCTTCGAAGGGGAGGGCGGCGTCGCAGAGTTTGCGCAGCACGGCTTCCTTGACGGCGGCGGGCACGACCTGGGCGTAGCGGCAGTGGCAGTACAGGATCCGGACGGGAGCCTCACTCATGGCCGGCCTCTTCGCTTTGTTGCTTTTCGAGCATGCGGTCAATGGTGGCATCCAGGACGCCGACGTAGCCGTGGACATCGAGGGTGCGGGGATCGGGGGAGCCGGCGGCTTCGTAGAGCCAGACGCGGTGGACGTCGCGCGACAGGGGTTCGAGGCCGGCGGCGAGGTGGGGGTTGGGGCGGAGGAAGGTGCCTTCGACCACGCAGTAAAGGTCGGAGATGGCCTTGAACCCTTCGATGTTCCCGACGATGTCGCCGGGGCGCACGGATTGGCCGGGGACGGCTTCGAAGCGGGTTTCGACCAGTTCCCCGAGCATGCGCAGGGCGAATTTGGTGAGACCGACGCGCCAGCCGGAGCCGGGTTCGGGGCCGGGCGCGAGCCAGGCGTGAGATGAGGTGTAGCGATGGCCCACGGGGAGGTGGGCCACGAACGTGGCGCGCTTGTAGAACAACGTGTCGCTCACGGCAAGCTGGCGGGCGCGTGGAAGATAGCGAAGGGATTTCTCGGGGACAGGAGAAAACTCGGCAGGAGAGCATGTTCTGTCAAAATGCGGCTGTGCGTTATCTGGACTACAACGCGACTGCGCCCGTGTGCGAGGCGGCCCGGGAGGCCTGGTTGGGGGCGTTGGACCGATGGCCGGGGAATCCGTCGAGTCCGCACCGCCTGGGGTCGCGTGCGGATCGGGCCCTGGAGGACGCCCGGGAGGAATTGGCGTCGAGGTTGGGCTGTTCCGGGGCGGAGATCGTCTGGACATCCGGGGCGACCGAATCGAACAACGCGGCCGTTCAGCATCTTGCGGCGACAGCTCCTGTTGATGGGGAGATCTGGCTTTCGGCGATCGAGCACCCCTGTGTGAGGGCGGCGGCCGTGCGTTGGTTCCCGGGGCGGACGCGTGCCATTCCGGTGACCCGGCAAGGGATCGTCGAACTGGATTGGCTGGAGGAACGCCTTCGTTCGGCGTCGGTCCGGCCGGTGGGGGTGGCCGTGATGGCGGCCAACAACGAGACCGGTGTGATTCAGCCCTGGGAGAAAGTGGCGGCCTGGTGCCGCGAGGCGGGAATCCCGTTTTTGTGCGATGCGGCGCAGTGGTTCGGGAAACTGCCGTCCGCGGGCCTGGCAGGTTGCACCCTGGTGTCGGGTTGCGCCCACAAGTTCGGAGGCGCTCCGGGGGTTGGCTTTCTCAAGGTCGGGGCGGGGTTTCGACCGTTGATTGTCGGAGGGCCGCAGGAGGAGGGGCGTCGGGCGGGCACGGAGAACGTGCCTGGAGTGGTGGCGTGCGTGGCGGCGCTGAAGTCGCGGGAAGCCTGGCTCGCCGCGCATCCGTCCCCCGACCGTTCCGCGGCGCGGGACGCTTTCGAGCAACGGCTTCCGTCGGAGGTGGCCGGGGTCGAGGTGGCCGGGATGGGGGCGGCCCGGCTGTGGAATACCTCGGCCGTGTTGCTGCCGGTGACGGATTGCCGGCGTCGGTGGGTGGTGCGCCTCGATCGCGCGGGGTTTGCCGTCTCGACGGGGTCCGCCTGTTCCAGCGGTCGGGAGAAGCCCTCGCATGTGCTGGCGGCGATGGGCTTGGACGGAAGCGGGGAGCGGATGATCCGGGTCAGTGGAGGATGGGAAACCCCGGTGGAAACCTGGAAGGAACTTGCGGAGACCCTTCGTACCGTGGCGTCGGAGGGGGCCGGGGTGGGTTCGGAGCCGGATCGTGCTGGCTGAGGACGAACGTCTGCCGGGGTGTTCTTCCTGTCCCTGAGGCCGGAGCTGGGGAGCCAGGGCTCGCCGGGCCGGCCTTTACTTCGCGGCCTCGGGGTGGGGGATCAGCAGATCCAGGGAATCCGCGCTGAGGGGAACCGAAGTGGTTGTCCCGCCTGGCCAATGGACTTCCACGGATTTCGGGGTTTCGGCTAACCCGAGAATGGGGACGGGGGAATCCTGGGAGAGACCTCCCGAGCCGGCGCTCACGCAACGCACGGGTCCGGATCGGCCGTCGGCGTACCGAACGCGGATCCGGGCGCCCACGCCGGTCGGATTGGCGGGAGGCCCCTGGAGTGCGACACGAACACCCCGGCGGGGGGAACGATTCACGAAGAGGCGGGTGGGTCCGTTGTTCTGGCCCACGGCGAGATCGACCCGTCCGTCGTGGTTGAAATCCCCCAGGGCGGCGGCGCGCGATTCGCCGGTCACCAGCACGCCGCTTTCCCCGGGATCGAGCGGGCGGAACCGGCCGTCGCCCAGTCCCCGGAGCCAGAGGCCCAGTCCCCCGTCGTCCCGGGAGATGTCGGAGGTGGTTCCCAGGAAGTTCTGACAGAGAAAGAGATCTTCGATGCCGTCGTTGTCGATGTCCCCGACGTTGACGGACAGGGCGGGGGCGAATTGCGCTTCGCGCGGCAGGGCGATCCGCTGGAAACGTGTGCCCCGGTTCAGTAAGACGGCGGATTCCAGCTCGGAGATTTCGAGCCGGCGGGCGGTGTCGTTTCGGGAGCCCAGGATTTCAGGCACGGTGGCGGTGCCGTAAGCTTGGTGCGTGGGAAACCGTGGCTTGAGGTCGGGCAGGATGGCTTCGAGCCGTTTCCGGTCGTGCATCGGGAACCAATTCGTACCCGACTTCCACGCTTCGACCGCCTGGACGGTTCCGTCGCCATTCCAGTCGCCGTGAAACAAGGCCCAACGCGAGGTGGAGTGGATCTCGTAGATGGAATTGCGTCCCCAATTGCCGGCGACGAGGTCGAGGCGTCCGTCGCTGTCGAAGTCACCGACCGCGACGCTCGTCCAGCGTCCTCGATGCGCATCGAGTCCGAGGGCGGAGGTTTGGTCGGTGAATTTTCCGGATTGATTGAGGAAGACGCGGACGGGTCCCCATTCGACGGCGAGCACGAGGTCGGGGAAACCGTTGTCATCGAGATCGGCGAACACGGCGCCGCTCACCACTCCGGCTTCGGCGAAGGCTCTGGAGATTTCCGGGGCCGGCACGAGTTCGGATCCCTGGGCAAGCCAGACCAGGGAAGGAGCGGGTTCAGGGTAGCGTCCGGGAATCGGGCGGCCGCCGAGAAACACGTCCAGGTCCGCGTCACCGTCGATGTCCGCCACGGCGAGTGGGCCCGGGGCGCCGGGGCCGGTGGCGAAACGGGTGGCGGCGGAGCGTGGGGAATAGACCCGGATGTGGGAATCCTGGCCGGCGGCGAGTTCGAAGTTGGACAGGGTCATGAGGAATTTCCGGGTTCCTGATCCATCGCACCAGCCGACGATGGCCTCGTGGTCCATGACCGCGCGATCGGAGCCCTGGAGAAGTCGGAACGGCCCGCCGCCACCGCTGGCGAACACGCCCGGTTTTCCGTCGCGCGCCGCGGTCACGATCAGGTCCTCCCATCCGTCGGCGTTGAAATCGATCCAGGCCACGCCGGGGCCGCGTCGGCTCTGGCGTCCGGGCAGAAGTGTCTGGCGCGACCAGTCATCAAACTCGTTTTCGACATGGGCATGCCCGACGAGCAGGGGCGTGGCGTCCTCGAAGATCGGGCGGGGTTCGGGGGCGGGCGTCGGTGCGGGATGAAACGTGGCGGCGGTCTGATCGAGGGTGTAAAGGCGGTTGGGGGTGAGGTTGGAAACCGAGGAGAACCGGCCGTCGGGCCAGCGGATCTCGAGACGGAGGTTGGGCGGGGGGGAGGGGGCGGACGTCGATCCCGGGCCGGGTCCCTGGCCGCTGCCGGCCGCGAACACCCGGAGGCCGTCGTCGCCGGACAGGTAACGACCGCCGGCGATGATTTCCTGCGATTGGTCCACGCCTGCGCCGAGCAGTCGCACCCGGGCGCCGATGGCACGGGTGTTGGGGGCGCGGCCGAGCAGGCGGACGGCGAGGCGCGGCGCGGCGGCGTTGTTGCGGTAGAGACTCGCCGGGCCGTTGAGGTTGTTGATCACCACGTCGAGGTCGCCGTCGCCATCGAGATCGCCGGTGGCCATGCCGTTGGAAACGCCCACGAGATCGAAGCCCCAGCCGCCGTTGCCGGGTTCGAAGGTGCCGTCGCCGCGATTGCGCAGGGCAAGATTGGCGCTGCGAACGTCCGGATGAATGCCGCGGTAGCGCCGCACCTGTTCCGGGGTCCACTTTCTCGCGGAAATGCTGTCGGTGCTGTCCTGGTCCATGACGTCCTGCTCGAAGCCATTCGAGATGAGCAGGTCCTCGTAGCCGTCGAGGTCGACGTCCAGGAAGATGGGGCACCACGACCAGTCGGTGGCGGCGACGCCTGCGAACAGCGCGGTTTCGGTGAAGCGCATTCCGGGACGGCCCAGGAAAAGGGTGTTGCGGTTGAACAGGGGGACTTGCAGCGGGTTCTCGCGCTGGGCGGGCAGGGGCACTGACCGCACCAGTTGCCGGACGCGCCGTGCGTGATCGCGCGCGAGCATGTCGACGACCAGGAAATCATCGCGGCCATCGCGGTCGATGTCGGCGAAGTCGACGCCCATGGAGGAGCGGCTGCCGTGGCGGAGGGCGGGATTGCCGAGGCGGCGGAACGTGCCCTTCCCGGTGTTGATCCAGAGCTGGTCGGGGGAGGCGTTGTCGTTGCAGACGTACAGGTCCGGGGCGCCGTCGCCATTGATGTCCCGGAACATGGCGCTCAATCCCCAGCAGCGGACCGGCGGGATGGGGCGCCCCTCCTCGTCCAGAAAGGTGCCCGGTTCGAACTGGATCGGGGTGAACCGGCCGCGGCCGTCATTGCGATAGAGTCCATCCACCTCCGGCAGTTCCTGGACGGAACCGTCCGGGGCGATCTCGAAGCGATCCTTCCAGGGCGGCTGCGAGGCGGGCTGATCGTTGACCCGGGTGATGACGGTGCGCCCGCCCTGCTGGGCCGTGGTGATCCGGGTGGTGGGATCCGAAAGCACCATGACGTCGATGTAATGCGCGACGTACAGATCGAGGTCGCCATCGCCATCGATGTCGGCGAGCGCCAGCGACATCGCCGACGCGGACCTTGAGAGGCCCGCGTCCCTGACTTCGGTGAAGTTTCCCTGGCCGTCGTTGGAAAAGAGCCGGGTGCCGGCGGCGATGCCGTTGACGAGCAGGTCGAGGTCGTTGTCTCCGTCGACATCCGCGAAGGCCGCCCCGGTGGAGAGTTGGTTCGTGCAGGCGATGGCGCCGGCGGGGAGTGGGGCGAAGCGCCAGTGGCCGAGGTTGCGATAGAGTTCGTTGGGGCCCTGAAGCCGGCAGAAGTAGAGGTCGGGGAGCCCGTCGCCATCGATGTCCCCGATCGCCACGCCGGAGCCATTGTGGGCGACGGCATTGGTGAGCGAGGCGTCGCCGCGGAGAGGGTTGGTGAAGGCGACGCCGGTCAGGCTGGGAGATTGGAGGCTGAACCCCGGGTTGCTGGCGGGGGGCGGCGCGAGAGCGACGGAGAGCGGGCGCGGTTCCGGGGAGGCGGCGCGGGCGTTTGCCAGCGCGGTGAGCGCGAATCCGATCGCGGTCGCGAGGTGCGCCGGGGAACGTTGAATCCAGCGGAGAGGCACCCGGGATCGTGTGCAATCCGCGAAGACTGGGGCAAGCGCCTGCGCGCCTCCGGGCAAAAAAGGGGCACTTCTTTGGGTCATGGACCGGGATTCAGGCAAGGCCAGAGGCCGGGAGAGGTGGCTGCTCGGCCGTTGAAAATCGGATTCGCGTCGCCAGCGTGGGCGTGGTTAACCTGCATTACACCCTATGAAGACCTTGTCGTCGACGACCTCGCGTCGTCAGTTCCTTCGTCGGAGCGCCGGTGTTGCGGCTTCCGTGATGATCGTGCCGAGCCATGTCGTGGCGCGCGGGGCGGAGCCGCCGCCGAGTGCGCGACTGAACATTGCGGCGATCGGTGTGGGGGGCATGGGGGCCGGGGATATCGGGGCGGTGGCTCCCGGGAACAACATTGTGGCGTTGTGCGATGTCGATGACCGCCAGGCGGCGGGCACGCAGAAGAAGTTTCCGCAGGCGAAGCGGTTCAAGGATTTCCGCCGGATGTTCGACGCGATGGAGAAGGAGATCGACGCGGTGGTGGTGGCGACTCCCGATCATTTCCATGCGGTGGCGTCGATGGCGGCGATCAAGCGGGGCAAGCACGTCTATTGCGAGAAGCCCCTGGCGCACTCGGT